>JALEWQ010000042.1 GCA_022783305.1 Trueperella sp.
GTGCCGGGCGACGAGCGGGACGCCGTCCTGCTGGGCTGGTGGATCACGGACCCGCTGAAGATCGTGGTCGTCATCGGCGCCGCACCGTTGCTCGCCTGCCTGGGTGGGCTTGCCGCGTGGTGGTGGAAGACGTGGGGGATCGGGGTGGCACTCCTAGCCTGGTTGCTCGTTTTTCCCCTGGCGGGTCTCACGTGGTTAGGCATCGCCCCCGCGATGCTCACCGTGGCCTACCTCGACAACTGGTGTTTCGATCCAGCGGATTGCCGGGATGGCTGGCAGAGTGACGTGGGCGAGTATGAGTCGTTGTCGCCCTTCACCATGCGCCGCAAGCCGGTTGGCGAGCACGTCGTCACCTTGCCAGATAGCCCGCGATCCCCAACGTCGCCGGAACCTACGTCCGCGTCGCCGGAGCCCACGCCCTCCCTGCTAACCTGGGCGGGTAGATGGGAGGTGGGCGAGGTGGAGGCCTTCGCCGTCGACGCCGACCACGCGGTCGTCGTCGTGGATAAGGCTGGCCCCGCCAACCGCAACGTCTTCGCCGAGAGGCTGGGGGAGGAGTGGGTGTACGTCAGCAATCTGCCCTCGACGGGGGCGGTGGAGGCCGTCGATGTCGACGGTGGCCGGATTGAGGTGACGTTCGTACGCGTCGACGGGAGCCGTGAGCACGCCGTGTCCACCGACGGCGGCATGACGTGGGCCGCCGATAGCTGAAAATCCGCCCGTCCACGCTAAACTGGGCGCGTGCACTTGAAAACCCTGACCTTGCGTGGCTTTAAGTCTTTTGCCACGACCACTACCCTCAGCTTCGAGCCGGGTATCAACTGCGTGGTGGGTCCGAACGGGTCGGGCAAGTCGAACGTCGTGGACGCGCTGGCGTGGGTGATGGGTGAGCAGGGGGCGAAGAACCTGCGCGGTGGGAACATGGCCGACGTTATTTTCGCCGGAACAGCCAAGCGCCCGGCGCTCGGCCGCGCCGAGGTCACCCTCACGATCGACAACACCGACGGCGCGCTGCCCATCGAGTTCTCCGAGGTCACGATCTCGCGCACGCTGTTCCGTACGGGTGGCTCGGAATACGCGATCAACGGCACGGCGTGTCGCCTGCTCGATATCCAGGAGCTGCTGTCGGATACCGGCATGGGTAAGGAGATGCACGTCATCATCGGCCAGGGCAAGCTCGATGAGGTGCTGACGGCCACGCCCGAGGACCGCCGAGGCTTCATCGAGGAGGCCGCGGGGGTGCTCAAGCACCGGCGCCGCAAGGAGAAGGCGTTGCGCAAGCTGGAGTCGATGCAGGCCAACCTCACGCGCATCGAGGACCTGGCCGGGGAGTTGCGCCGCCAGCTCGGTCCGCTCGCCCGTCAGGCGGCGACGGCGAGGCGCGCCCAGGTGATCCAAGCCGAGGTGTTCGACGCGCGGGCACGCATCCTCGCCGACGACGTCGCCCAGGCTCAGGCGCGTCTGCAGGCGCAGTCGGTCGACGAGAAGAGGCTTCAGCAATCCGCCGTCGAGCTGGTCACGCGTGTGAGGGCGGCCGCGGACGAGGTCGCCGCGCTGCAGGCGGCCGCCGACGCCGCCAGCCCCCAGATCGCTGCGCTGACGGAGAACTGGCAGCGCCTTGGATCGCTGGTGGAGCGTTTTCGGGGGCTGGCCAACTTGGCTACCGAGCGCCAGCGCTCCCTGCTCCAGGCAGGCCCGTCTGCCCACCGTGGGGAGTCACCGGAGCGCATCCGAGAGCGGGCGGGGCAGGCCCGCGCCGAGGAGGAGGGCCTGGGCAAGGAGGTGCGCGCGGCAGAGGACGCACTACGCGAGGTGATCTCCCGGCGCGAGGGCGCCGAGGCGCGCGAGCGCGAGCTCGACCAGGAGCTCGCCACCATCAATCGCTCGGTAGCCGACCGCCGCGAGCTAGCAGCGCGGCTCACCGGCAAGATCTCCACCGCTGCCTCGCGCATCGAGTCGCTGAGCTCCGAGAAGCAACGCGTGCTCACGGCAAAGGACGAGGCCGAAAAGCGGGCGGACACCTCCGAACGGCAGGTCATTGAGCTTGAGGAGCAGGCGGTTGCCCACACCGACGGCGACGACACGCTTTCCATTGCCCACGAGGAGGCGGCCCGCGTGCGTCAGGGCGCTCGCGACGAGGTCGAGGAGGCCCGCAAGGCGGTGGCCAGTGCGCAGTCCGCGGTGGTGGAGTGGCGGACCAAGGCCGATACCCTGGAGCTTTCCCTCGCACCCGAGGACGCCACTGCATGGCTTGTGGAGGAGTACCGCGCGGGCGTGGTTGGGCTCGTCCGTGACGCGGTCAGGATTTCTGCCGGCTGGGAGGCCGCCGCTGAGGCCGCGCTCTCCGGCGTTGCGACCGGCGTGATCGTGCGCGACGTCGATGCCGCCGTTGACGCCCTGCGCGCCGCCCGCGAAGCCGACGCCGGCCACCTCGAGCTGCTGATCGAGTCGGGGGCCCGAGCCGACCGGGACGAGGCCGCTCGCGAGGCGCTCGCACAGGCCGCGCTTCCTGGCGACCAGGCGCGGCTTGCCAGCGACGTCGTGGAGGGGGATAGCGCCTCCGCCGGCGCCCTTCGCGCGCTCGTGACCGGGACCGTCCTCGCCGTCGACCTCGCCGCAGCAAAACAGCTCATCGAGGCAGGCGCCCCCGCGGTCGCGACGATGGCTGGCGACGTCCTGTCCGGCACCCACGCCTGGGGTGGCCAGGTGCAGGTGGCGGCGATCCTCGCCCGCCAAGCAGCCTACGATGACGCGCGGGCTCAGACGGCCGATGCGATCGAACGCCTGGCGCAGGCCGAGGACGGACTTGCCCGGGCGCGGACGGCGGCCGCAGCCGCCGACGAAGACTTCGAGCAGATTGCCGCCCAACTTGGCGCCCGCGATTCCCATCTGGCGGCAGTGACCGCCCAGCTCGGCGTACTTCGCCAGTCGCTGTCCGCCGCCCAGCAGGAGATCGAGCGCAACGAGGAGCGGCTGCGCCGCATCGAAGTTGACCTTGATCGGCATGCCGACGAGCTTGCCGCCCTGCGCGAGCAGCAGAACCAGCTCGAGGACGCCCCCGAGGATCTGGCCACGCGCGCGGCCGAGCTGGCGACCGAACGCGACGCGGCACATAAGCTCACCGTGGCGGCGCGCTCGGAGGAAACCGAGGCCAGGCTCAAGCTGCGCACCCGCGAGGAGCGCCTGCGCGCGATCGCCGGCAGGTCCGAGGCGCTCGAGGCGCAGGCCCGTTCGGTCGAGGCGCGCATCGCCCAGGAGGAGCGCGCGGCGGCCCGGCGTCTTGAGGCTGCCGCGGTGGCCGAGCAGGTGGCTCAGGATGCAACGAAAGCGCTCGTCCTCGCCCAAGAGTACCTTGCGGCGGTCAGCGCCGAGCGCGAGGAGGCCGAGGCAAGCCGCTCCACGCGTGAGAGCGAGCTCTCCGCCTCCCGCACCGCCCTCGAGCGGCTCCGCCAGGAACAGCGAGACCTCGACGACCTTGGCCACCGTCACGAGCTCGCACTCGCCGAGCAGCGCCTTAAGTACGAGCAACTTGCGGCCAAGGCTATCGACGACCTGGGCATGTCCGCCGACACGCTCGTTGCCGAGTTCGGCCCCCACCTCATGATCACCGTGGCGCACGCGGAGGGGGAGAAGCCACAGCCGCAGCGGCCCTTCGTGCGCGAGGAGCAGGAAAAGCGCCTGGCCAAGGCAGAGCGTGACCTCGCCCGCTTGGGCAAGATCAATCCGCTCGCCCTCGAGGAGCACGCGGCCCTCGAGGAACGTCAACGCTACCTCACCGAGCAACTCGAGGACCTGCGCCAGTCGCGTGCGGACCTTCTGGGGATCGTGCGCGACATCGACCAGCGCGTCAACGAGGTGATGACGGCCGCGCTCGCGGACGTTGCCCGCGAGTTCGCCACGACGTTTTCCAGCTTGTTCCCCGGAGGCAAGGGCAAGCTCGTGCTTACCGATCCCGACGACGTGCTCGCCACCGGCGTCGATATCGAGGCACGCCCGCCGGGAAAGCGGGTTAAGCGGCTCTCGCTCCTGTCGGGAGGGGAGCGCTCGCTGACGGCGGTCGCGTTCCTTATCGCGATCTTCAAAGCCCGTCCCTCCCCGTTTTACGTCATGGACGAGGTCGAGGCCGCACTTGATGACACGAACCTTTCCCGCCTTCTTGGGCTGTTCGAGGAGCTGCAGGACAATTCACAGCTGCTCATCATCACCCACCAAAAGCGGACGATGGAGATCGCTGACGCCCTCTACGGTGTTGCCATGCGCGAGGACGGCGTCACCAGTGTAATCTCCCAGCGGGTGAAGGACCTCGCGGGCAGCTGACGAGCAACTTACCCGGATCGGGCCGGCTCGCGGCTCGGATCGTTATCCAGATGTGATGGAAACGCCCGAGCTGAAGCGTGCTATTTGGGCGGAGCTGAACTAGAAATAAAGGGTGATGAGCATCCTGGTGAGTGCAGCTGTTGTGGGAACCGTCGGCGGCGGTGCCTACTACTTTGCGCGCGGGCGAAAAGCCGCCGAAGGGCGCGAATGGGTGGAGGAATCGGTCAAGGCGTGGCGTTCGAAGGACCTGGACGGCGACAGGTTCCAGGTACACATCAAGGACGCGCACCTGGCGGACGTGTTCACCACGTTTGACCACGACAATGCTGACCCCTACTACTCCCCGGATGATATTGAGGAGAAGTTCTCCCACGCCATCGGGTTGGCTGCGCCGCGCAAGGCCCTCGATGCGACGGAGCTCGCCGTCATCCGGGTCATGGAGGCGGCCGAGGACGTCAAGCAGGACTACTCGGAGCGCGCTTCGCAGAAGGCCCCGGCCCATTCCACTCGCGCGCAGAAGGCGTGGGCGGCGTGCTTAGCGGGCGCGGGCACCGTGACGCAGGTGGCCAAGCAGGGCGCTCGCGGCTCGGTGCGGCTGAGCAAGGCCCTGTACCGCGGCGCGCGCCGCATCCCGGGGGCGGCGCGGCGTATCCCGGCTGCCGTGCGTCGTGGTCGCTCGCAGAAGGCCCAGCAGGGCGGCGCCGATAACGTACCGTATGCGCGGAATGTCCCCGATCATGGCCGCGCGGAATAGGACCTAAGTCGCGCTTGGTGCAGTGAGTGGCCCCCGTACACTGACACGTCGAGTTTGTGGCGGCGTTTACCCAGCTCAGCAGGCTCGCCCAGACCACGGCCCCCGAGGGCCCCGCTCAAAGGAAAAGCAATGCTAGGTTTCTTGTTCGCCCTCCTCGTCACCGCGGGGGTGGCCTACCTCATCTTCAAACGCCACAACCCCCAGACGGTTCTCCTCTTTGCAGGCCTGATCATGCTGGGGCTCGCGATCGTGCTCCCCGACACGGCCGTGACCCGGCCCGAGGACTGGCCGAACACGGGCAACGCGCTACTGGATGTCTTTGACCACGTGCGCTACCTGTTTTCCACCACGGGTGCCCAACTCGGCCTGATCATTATGACCGTGGGCGGATTCTCCCTGACGATGGAGCGCATCGGCGCGTCGGAGGCACTGGTCCAGCTCACCACCAGGCCGCTGTCGAAGATCAACAAGCCCTACCTGGTGCTCGCGTGTACCTATATCCTCGCCCAGTGCCTGTGCCTCATCATCCCCTCGGCGGCCGGGCTGGCCTTGCTCCTCATGGTCACGGTCTACCCGCTCCTGCGAGGCATGGGGATTTCGCGCCTGTCGGCCGCCGCGGTGATCGCGACCGGCTCGTGCCTCGATCTCGGCCCGGCGTCGTCGAACGCGAACATTGCGGCCGAGGTCTCCGGGATGAGCGTCCAGGAGTACTTCCTCCAGTACCAGGCGCCGGTGGCGCTCGTGGTGATGGCCGTCGTCATGGTCTCCCACTACCTCACCCAGCGCTACTTCGACCGCAAGGATGGCACGACGCCGGACAAGGCCGACTGGGCGGACATTGAGGCTGAACGCCACGGCACGACGCCGGGCCAGCCCGCCGCCGGCAAGGCGCCGGCCGAGACGGAAGCGAAGGCGGCGACCACGGACACGCCGGCATGGTACGCGCTCCTGCCGTTCACCCCGCTCGTCCTCCTCATCGTGTTCTCCCCGTTCGTCATCAGCTCGATCCGGCTACCGGTGGCCACCGCCATGCTGATCTCCGCCATGGTGGGCGTGGTGGCGCAGATGGTTCGGTACCGCTCCTTCCGCCAGGCGGGGGACGTGTTTAGGGTGTTCTTCGACGGGATGGGGCGCCAGTTCACCAACATCGTCACCCTCATCGTCTGCGCGCAGATGTTCGCCGCCGGCCTGACCCAGCTCGGATTCATCGAGACCATCATCAACGCCGCCCAAGGCGCGAACTTCGGGGCGATCCCTGTCACCATTGTGCTCACCCTCATCATTCTGCTTTCGGCGGTGGTCACGGGTTCCGGCAACGCCCCGTGGTTTGCCTTCTCGCCGCTGGCTCCCGACGTGGCGGCGTCCGTCGGCGTCGCGCCCGTCTTCATGGCGCAGCCGATGGAGCTGGCCTCGGGAATTGGGCGCTCGATGTCGCCCGTCGCCGGCGTCGTCATCGCCGTGGCCGGCCTGGCGGGCGTCAGCCCGATGGACATCGTCAAACGTACGGCGCCCGTCATGGTCGCCGCCTACATCACGATGATTACTGCCTCGATGGCGTGGGACTACATCGCCTCCTCGATCTTCTTCTAAAGAAAGGACATCATGACCGCTATCACCGCCGATATTGCCAGTCGCATCAACGACGCCGCCGCCGACATGACCGACGAACTCGTGGCTTGGCGCCGCGACTTCCACCGCCACCCTGAGCTGGGATTCCAGGAGTACCGCACCACCGCGATCATCCTGCAAGCGCTGACCGACTGGGGCTACGAGGTGCTCTACGGCCCTGATGTGTGTCAGGCCGATGAGCGCATGGGCCTTCCCGGCCCGGAGGAGGACGCCGCCGCCTTCCAACGCGCGCGTGACGAAGGGGCGGATCCGCAGTGGCTGGAGAAGATTAAGGGACAGTTCACGGGTGCCGTGGCCATCATGAGGAACGGGGAAGGGCCCACCGTCGGCATGCGCTTCGACATCGACGCCCTGCCCATCCACGAGGCGGACGACCCCGATTTCGAGCCGGTCGCGCGCGGCTTCCGCTCGGTTCACGAGGGGACGATGCACGCATGCGGTCACGACGCCCATATCACCATCGGGCTTGGCACCGCCAAGCTGCTCGCAAGCATGAAGGACGCATGGTCGGGCACGCTCAAGATCATCTTCCAACCCGCGGAGGAGGGTGTGCGTGGGGCGAAGTCGATCGTGGCCAAGGGCCATCTCGACGACGTCGACATCATGCTCGCCCAACACGTGGATGAGAAGTCCCAGGACGGCGATCTGTGCTCCGGCTCCGGCGGCGCGCTCGCGACGACGAAGATGGATGTGAACTTCTTCGGCCGCTCGGCCCACGCCTCCGGGGCGCCGGAGGAGGGGCGCAACGTGGTGCCGGCCGTGGCGACGGCGATCCTTAACCTCTACGCGATCTCGCGCCACTCCCACGGGCCGAGCCGCGTCAACGTCGGCAAGGTCATCGTCGACGGCGGGCGCAACATCATCGCCGATAAGGCGCACCTGGAGATCGAGGTGCGCGGGGAAACGACGCAGATTAACGAGTACATGGAGCGGCGCGCCCGCACGGTTATCAAGGCCGCGGCCGACATGTATGACCTCGAGTATGAAATCGTGCGGATGGGGGAGTCGATCTCGCTCGACTCGGACCGCGAGCTCATGGAGCGGATCGACGCCGTCGCCGCGGACCTGGGCCTGGTGGCGCGCGAGCCGAACTGGATGATGGCATCCGGTTCGGAGGACTATGCCTTCATGATGGACAGGGTCCAGCGCAACGGAGGAAAGGCGACCTTCATCCGTATGCTTACCGCATCCCCGGCGGGTGCGCATAACCGTAAGTTCTGCGTGCAGGAGAAGGTGCTGCCTGCCGGGGTGCGGATTTTCGCCGGC
Source organism: Trueperella sp. (assembly GCA_022783305.1). GTDB lineage: Bacteria > Actinomycetota > Actinomycetes > Actinomycetales > Actinomycetaceae > Trueperella > Trueperella abortisuis. The sequence goes on from JALEWQ010000042.1 coordinate 7,967, forward strand.
GCAGCGATCGACCTCATGGCTCGACCCGTCTAGCGCGTAGGTTCTCTCGCGTGTAAGTCCGCCGGGAGAGCAACGAGAAAAGGTGCCGCAGCGATGCGGCACCTTTTCATTACCTTTTCGTTAGCTGACCTGCACCAACGGTCATGTTTGGCAAAGGTTACGCCCATGGTGAATGTAAAAAATATGCGTGCTGTGGCCACGTTTTTCCGGCGGGCGAAAAGAAGCCGCTATCAGTGCGCAGATTTTCCCTGGTAGGGCTCGGGTCGGGGCGGCGTCGCTATCTTAGCAACCGTTATTTTTCGTGTCAGTGAAAAATTCAGATGTCGCTATTTCTGCTGGACAGAGCGTTGCAATGTTCGAAACGGCAGGTTTTTTCGGGTGCATAATGACAACCATCCACAGTACACGTGGTGTTTAACTTCAATGAAGAAAGAAGGGAACCATGCGTAAGGTCATAGCTGCATCTGCAGTCACGACGATCGTTTTTGCCTCCATGCTTCCAACGGCATCCTTCGCGGCCACACTCCCGCCGGACGCGGCGCCGGAGGTCTCCGTGAGCGAGAAGGCGACGGCCGATCAATCCTCCAACGGTGTGGGAGTTGATCGTTTCCTTCGCGGCCTTACCTATGATCCCGTCGGGGTCTTGGCTGTCAAGGGTGAGGCCATCGAAAACGTGCCCGTCACCCGGGACGAGCTGAAGGACGGTACGTACACCGTTTACAAGCACGAGAAGAAGAGTTTCAATAACCTCCAGGCGGACATCTCCGCTTTTGAGGCAAACAACGCCAACGTGTATCCGGGAGCGCTGGTCCTCGCCAACCAGAATCTGTCCAAGGGGAGCCCGGTGCCCTTCGGCGTGGATCGAGCCCCGCAGACGATCAGTGTGGATCTGCCCGGCCTGACCAAGGGGAGCAACCACACGACCATCGATAAGCCGACGAAGAGCACCGTGACGGCGGGAATCAATAACCTCCTCGATGGCTGGATCGATCGCAACGAGAAGTACCCGGCGCACGCCGCGAAAATGTCCTACGACGAGTCGATGGTCACCTCGGCCCAGCAGCTCGAGGCGAAGTTCGGCCTGGGCTTCGAGAAGGTTTCAAACAAGCTCAACGTTAACTTCGACGCGATCAACAAGAACGAGTCCCAGGTGGCCATCGCCTCCTTCAAGCAGATCTACTACACGGTCAGCGCCGATACTCCGACCAATCCGCACAGCGTCTTTGGCCCGTCGGTGACCGCCGATGAGCTGCGCGAGCGCGGCGTGAATGAGAAGAACCCGCTCGGCTACATCTCCTCGGTCAACTACGGCCGCCAGATCTTCGTCAAGCTCGAGACGACGTCGAAGTCCACTGACGTCAAGGCGGCCTTCAGCGGCGTCTTCAAGGCCAGCTTCGGGGACGTGAAGACCGACGTGGAGACGAAGTACGCGAACATCCTCAACAGCACCCGGGCAACCGTCTACGTCGTGGGTGGTAGCGCGACCAAGGGCGTGGAGGTCCTTACCGGCAAGATCGATGATCTCAAGCGGATCATCAAGGAGGAGAGCACCTTCTCGACGAAGGTCCCGGCTGTCCCCATCTCTTACGTGGTCAACTTCCTCAAGGACAACCAGCAGGCGGCCGTCCGCTCGAGCGGGGACTACATTGAAACGACGGCGACCACCCACACCTCCGGCGAGGTCACCCTTCGCCACGAGGGTGGCTACGTCGCCAAGTTCGACCTCTCTTGGGACGAGGTGAGCTTCGACGAGAACGGCGTGGAGAAGCTGACTGCGAAGAAGTGGTCCGGCAACTGGGTGGGCCGCACGCGTGGATTCCGTGAAACGATCCAGCTTCCGGCCAACGCGCGCAACATCCGGATCATCGCGGGCGAGGGAACGGGACTTGCGTGGGATCCGTGGTGGACGGTCATCGACAAGAAGGACCTTCCGCTGGTGGCACACCGAGAGATCGTCCTTCGCGGCACTACCCTCAACCCTTGGGCTGAAAACGAGGTCAAAGAGGCGTAGGTAAAACCGCTCTTTGTGGCGTCATGGCGAGGTGGCAACGGGTCGTTGCCACCTCGCTGTGTTCAACAGCCTTTTCGGTCATTCTTTGAAAACTTGCCAGATTACGCGACACTAGAGGCGTGGATATTCAACAGATCATCATTCTTGTCGTTGGCATTTTCGCCATCCTGGGACTGGCGAGCGCGCTTATCGTGCGCCAGCGTAGGTCCTCGTCGAAGGAGCTGCCCTGGCAGGAGCGGCCCGAGCTCGAGGAGCAGCCGAGCCCCGCGGCGCCCGATGGCGCCGGCGCTGAGCCGGAAGCAAAGCCCGAGTCCGGCGTCGTCGACGCGGAGTCGGCCAAGACCAGTGCTGAACCGTCCCCGGCCGAATCGACACCTCCGGCAGCCGAGGTCGAGGTGCCGGAGTCGGTGGGCTCGCGCATGGAGCGCCTGCGCGGACGCCTGGCGACGTCGGGTGCGCTCGGCCGCGCCCTGCTCTCGATCCTTTCCCGCTCCGACCTGTCCGAGGCGGATTGGGAGGAGCTCGAGGACACGCTCCTCCTTGCAGACCTCGGCCTGGATGCCACCACCGAACTCATGGACACCCTGCGCGTGCAGACTAAGGTCCGCGGCACCACCGACGTCGAGGAGGTGCGCGCCATCCTGCGCGAGCAACTCCTGGCGCTCGTCGGCCCGGACATGGACCGCTCCCTCAACCTGGAGCCCGTCGTCGCCGACGACGAACGCCACCCGGCTTCCGTGCTCATGGTCGGGGTCAACGGCACGGGCAAGACGACGACGACGGGCAAGCTCGCCCGCCTCCTCGTGGCCGACGGCAAGACCGTGGTGCTTGGCGCTGCGGACACGTTCCGTGCGGCGGCCGCCGATCAGCTCACCACGTGGGGCGAGCGCGTGGGGGTCGACGTCGTGCGCTCTGACCGCGAGGGCGCCGACCCGGCGTCGGTGGCATTCGAGGCGGTCAAGGTTGGGCGCGAGTCGGGGGTCGACGTCGTCATCGTCGATACCGCTGGCCGCCTCCAGAACAAAGCGGGCCTCATGGACGAGTTGGGCAAGATCCGGCGCGTCATGGAGAAGGGCGCGCCGCTGCGTGAAGTGCTCCTCGTGCTGGACGCGACGACCGGCCAGAACGGCATGACTCAGGCGAAGGTGTTCGCTGAGGTCGCGGGCATCACCGGTATCGTGCTGACCAAGCTTGACGGCACGGCCAAGGGCGGGATCGTCGTCTCGGTCCAGCGCGAGCTAGGCGTGCCGGTGAAGTTCGTCGGCTTGGGGGAGGGCGCCGACGACCTGGCGCCTTTCAACCCGGAAGACTTCGTCGACTCCCTGCTGTCCTGACCACCTACCCCGAGGCGCCACCTGGCTGGTGGCGTGCTTGGGGTAGACTTTCGCTTGTCCCACTACGTCCACTGAGGTCTACATGTTTAATTCGCTTTCTGATCGGATCACCGGTTCGCTTCGCAACCTGCGCAAGGCAGGGCGCCTGTCGGAGAAGGACGTCGAGGCGGTTATCGGAGACATTCGCCGCGCGCTGCTGGATGCGGACGTGGCCCTGCCCGTCGTGCGGCAGTTCACTGCCGCGGTCCGTGAGAAGGCGGTCGGAGCGGTGGCGAGCCAGGCGCTCAACCCCGCCCAGCAGGTGGTCAAGATCGTCAACGACGAGCTTGTCGAGGTGCTCGGCGGCCAGACGCGCGAGCTGAATTGGGCCGCCAAGCCGCCCACGGTCATCATGCTCGCCGGCCTCCAGGGCGCGGGCAAGACCACCCTGGCCGGCAAGCTTGGCCGGTGGCTGCGGGAGAACGGTCACCGCCCGCTCCTCGTCGCCTCCGACCTTCAGCGTCCCAACGCCGTGGGGCAACTCCAGGTGGTTGGCGAGCAGGCTGGCGTCCACGTGTTCGCGCCCGAGCCGGGCAACGGCGTGGGCGATCCGGTCGAGGTGGCCCGCAGCTCGATCAGGTACGCCAAGGACAACACCTTCGACGTGGTCGTGGTCGACACGGCCGGCCGCCTCGGCGTGGATGAAGAGATGATGGCTCAGGCCCGCGACATCCGCGACGCCGTTAACCCGGACGAGATCCTGTTCGTCCTCGATTCGATGGTTGGCCAGGACGCCGTCAACACATCCCTCGCCTTCCGCGACGGGGTGGGCTTTACCGGCGTCGTGCTGTCCAAGCTCGATGGCGATGCGCGCGGTGGAGCTGCGCTGTCGGTGCGCGGGGTGACCGGCCAGCCGGTGCTCTTCGCCTCGACGGGCGAGAAGCTGGACGCATTCGAACGTTTCCACCCCGACCGAATGGCCTCCCGCATCCTCGACATGGGCGACCTGCTCACTCTCATCGAGCAGGCCGAGCGCACGTGGAACGAGCAGCAGGCGGAGGACCTGGCGTCGAAGATGGTGGGCGGGGACTTCACCCTCGATGACTTCCTTGAGCAGCTGAACCAGTTGCGCAAGATGGGTTCGATGAAGAAGCTCATGGGGATGCTGCCCGGCATGGGGCAGTACCGTCAGGCGCTGGAGGACTTCGACGAACGAGAGATCGATCGCCAGGAGGCAATCGTGAAGTCGATGACGCCGGCCGAACGAGCCGACACCCGCATCCTCAACGGTTCGCGCCGCCTTCGCATCGCCAACGGTTCGGGCACCACCGTCACCGAGGTCAATCAGCTTGTGGACCGCTTCGAGCAGGCGAAGAAGGTGATGACCAGCATGTCCCGCGGAGGGATGCCGTCCGTGCCGGGCATGCCGAATATGCCGGGCATGGGCGGGGGCTATACGAAACGGCAAAACAAGAAGAAGCGCAAGACATCGGGGTCGAAGAAGGGCCGCTCGGGCAATCCGGCCAAGCGCCGCCAGCAGGAGCTCGCCGCTCAGCGCGAGGCCGAGGCGAAGAAGGGTAGCGCCTTCGGCGGCCCGAAGGCCAAGCCCGAGGTTGACATGGACGAGTTGGCAAGGTTCTTGAAGTAGTCTTGGCGACCGCCGGCCGTGTGCGCCCTTGACGGGCCCGCAGCCTCGAGTGACGTATCGGCGTGTCTGTGTGCATGGGAGCTGGAAAGCGGAGCCTGCACACAGACACAGTTGCGCCGCCCGTAACACGTGATTGAGGTTATAATCCGGTGTCATGATGCGACGTGGGGACGAAAAGACGAGGTATTTGCGGTACTTCTTTTCTCTTGTCCTCATGTGGCCGTACCTGTCGTTCGGAATTGTTCACTTTGTTAAGGTTTTCCTCCCTCATCAAGGACACCTCCTAGGCTGGATTGTCTCTTTCCTGCCGAGCGAAGGTGCATACGCCTTACCGGCAAATCTGCTGTACACGGTGGTGGTATTGCTTTGGCTGTCCCATATGAAGGCTTCGGTTTTGCCTGACGTGGGATCGACGAGCGAGCAGAGCTTACGTCGTGGTTTTTCGCAAGGCACCATGATGTTTTTCGTAGGAGCAACTGTCCAATTGCTTCTCATGCGCATGTCCTCGGTTGTCCTATATCAGGAAGCTGACAGGATCGAGGTAAACGATCTTGATAGTTACGTATCAGGTTTTTCTGAGTTCGTCAGTTGGGGCCCTCGAGAGTCTTTCTGGGCAGCAAAACTGCTAAGCGGTATAGATGGAGCCAACGAAGAACTCGTTCTTGTTGCTTTAGTAATGACCGTGGCAAGAAGTGCTCGCTTTTCATGGAAGAGCGCGCTTGTTATCTCGCTACTTTTTCGCTGGTCAATTCACCTTTATTATGGCCCGATACACGCATTCTTTCGAGTTGCGCTGTGGGGCACGTTTGCCGCGCTCTGGTTTATGAAGAATCGCACCGTTTTCCCGATGTGGGTCGCGCATTTCGTCGCCAATGCCTTTTCCGGCGTGGCCGGCTGGGAAGATACGCCGATTCATCGGATCGTCCGTTGGTGGGTTGAATCAGGTGAGTTGCTTGTCGTCAGCCTTGGCCTCGTGGGGTTGGCGATAGTCCTCGTGAGATGGTCTGGCGTGAGGGACAAAAGCCCGATGCCACCGATGCTCATCCCTTGCGCGGAGGCCAAATGGAAGAAGCTTGTGTCCCGTTGCGCCTGGGGAATAGGCAGTTTTAGCGTTTTTGTCGCGACGTTCGCGCTTGGACTGGGTCTTCACCACCATTACAGGTTGGGTATTCCGCCAGCCTTAAAGCGGGGCCAAGCTAACGTCGTCAACTTGAGCGTAGGAGACTCTCTCTGCATCGGCCTCGGTTATGGCCTGATGGAGGTATTCCTTGCCTTGTTGGCATTGTGGCTGATATCCAGGTTGCGCTACCGCCCGACGCGGGTCATGGTCCTCGTCATCGCGATCCGGTTCGTATCCTATATCGAGCTAGGAGTTGCGCAGGCGGCTTTCCTCGCATTCCTGTGGGGCACGCTTGCATTCGTCTGGATCTTTTTGACGGGCCGTTTCGTGCCTGTGGCGATGGCCGCGTTCTACAGTTTTGCGTCAGTGGGATGGAGCTATGCGACGGTCGCTGAGGAAGCGCCGGTGTTGTACTGGTTGAAGACGCAGGCAGAGCCGTGGCTCTTCTTTGTCGCTTTGTCTGCCATACTTATCGGGTGTCTATCTGGGAAGGTCCTCGAGGAGCCTGCGCCCAGAGCTATGTGCAAGGGGTATTGATGGTCATTCGTGTTTCTGGAGCTTTGCGCGGGACAGATGCGAGCCAGGCTTGGATCGTGGACGGCCGCCTCACCTTCGAGGCGCCGCCTCCGGGCGTGCCGAACGAGGAGAT
>JALEWQ010000009.1 GCA_022783305.1 Trueperella sp.
AACCCGCCAAACACTAGTCAGACACTCACCAAACACTGGCCAAACGCTCACACCCCCCAATGGGCAACGCGCCTAACACCAGCCAAACACCCGCAAACGCAAAGACCCCGGACTTATCACATCCGAGGTCTAATTGGAGCGAGTGACGGGAATCGAACCCGCGTCATCTGCTTGGAAGGCAGAGGCTTTACCATTAAGCTACACTCGCACATCACCCTAAGTGACCAGTTGATCTTAGCAAGCCCGCCACATTTCTCAAAAGGCATTGCTCGTGAGATGATGCTCATCGACGCTGATTCGTATAAGACCCGGGCCTCCCTTAAGATGAAGAGGGCCGTATGGCTACGGGGTATAGCGCAGTTTGGTAGCGCGTCCGCTTTGGGAGCGGAAGGTCGTGGGTTCAAATCCCGCTACCCCGACCACACCAAACCCCGGAAGGCACTGCACTTCAGGATATCATTGTGGGCGGCCATGATCGCGATGGGCAAGGAATCTTGCTCATCATCGGCATCACCTTCCGTCTCACGCTTGGAGCCGACATGTGCACCGACCTCCTCGCACGCCTCACCGCCGAGCACTCCGCTCGTCTGCGCGCGATCGATGCCGTGTGGGCGCCTCTGCCTGTGCCCAGCGTTAGCCCCGGCACGGTCGTCGTGCCTGCACGCGCTAACGCTGCCGCGGTGGTCACCACGTCTACCTTTGCAGCCGATACGCCCGCCTCAATGTGGGCCACGCGAGTCTGTCACGACATCACGCTTCGGGTAGGCGCCGCCGCAACCGACTCCGACGTTGTCGAGACCTTGCGTCTAGCTATAGCCGAGGCGCGCCGCCACGACGCCCGCACGGCCCGCGCCGACCGCCCTATCCCTGACGACGACCGCCACATCAGCCTGGTCCTTCCCGCCCGCGACGCCGAACTCGCCACCGCAGCCGCTAGAGCCGGATTTCGACTCCTGGCCGTGGACGGCCTCAAACGACTCGCTACTATCGCAGATCCACCCGTACACGCTCAGGATCCCGCCGGGCAGAGCGCGCAAGTCAAGCTCTTCGACGCCCCTGGCCCCGACGACGTCGACCCGCTAACCACCGCTCTTTTCAAACTTGCTATGTTTGACACGTCGTTCACGTACGGAATCATCCGCGATGGCCTGCGCGATTTCATACGTAAGGACGCCGAGGCGGCCGTGCGGGCGGGCGCCGGGTGGACGCAGGTCCTCCGTGGCGAGGGTCAGAGCCTCGACGCCGCCCTCGTGATCGTGCCACCCAGCCAAGAGCCTTGGTGGAGCAACGGGGTCGACGTCGGGACAAGCGCCTACGTATCCTCCGCATGGACGGAGCCCACACGTCGCGGCAGGGGAATCGCGAGCGCCATGCTCCAGGCAGGCGAACGCTTCGCTGCAGCTCAGGGCGTCGACGCTCTGTTTATCAGCTACGCGGCGGGCAACCCGCTGTCAGGTCCGCTGTGGTCGCGGCACGGGTTCCGGCCGCTACGCTCCCACTGGTCGATGCCGCTCAGCTGACTCGCCGGCGCCGCCGGCACACGCGCAGGTGTGCCTTTCGACTAGGCCTCTGCGGGAAGAACCCACGGAGCTTACGAGATCTCCACTGACGCGGCGATATCCAATGCCCGCTGGAGAGCCGCGGTGTCGCTACCGCGCACGCTCACCTCATACAGCGTGCCGTTCACGGTCACCAGGTAGAGGTTGGCGACGTAGCCATCCCCGATCACCTGGTATGCCGGGGCCGGCTCCCTGCCTAGATACTGTTGACCGAGGTAGGCCACCTGTCCGGCGTCAAGCCCCAACTTTTCGGCGAGGAGAGTGGCGTAGACGTCGGCGGCGGGCATGAGGTCCACTGAGCCAATTTCGCCGACGACGATGCGCTGGCTGCCGTCCTCATTGGCCAGTGCCACGGGGAACGCCCGTGAGCTGTCGACCACGCTCTTCCATGTCGCCGGGACTGCGAGGGAGAACTTATCCTCCGCGAAGCGGTAGATGATGTTGTCCCCCTCGGCCTGCGTGCTCAGATCCGAAGGCTCGGTGGTTTCTTGCGGTGTCGGCTCGGGGCTCGGTTCCGACGGCGTCGTTGCACTAGCGGAGCTGGTGACCGTGGTCGGCTCCGAGGTCGAGTCGCTGGCCCCGGTGGTGGCGCAGCCAGCGAGAACGAGGACGAGGAGAGTGGCGATAGTCTTGCGCATCGGGTGTGGAACTTACTTCTGGTTGATGAGGACGGAATCGATGATGGTCTGGAATACCTCCGCGTTATCACCGCTATCCAGTAGCGTGATCTCATAGGCGGTATTGCCAAGGATTACGGAGTAGATCGAGGCTTTCGAACCCGAGATGGACATGTCGAAGCGTTCGGCTGTGCCACCGTCGAGCTGGACGGTTCCCTTGTGGGTCACGTCACCATCCTTAAGGCTGAGGTTGTCGAGGAGGGCCTGGGCGTATTCCTCAGTGTCGGGTAGGAGCGCCGCCGGGCCGATCTCGGTCACGGCAACGAATGCTCCGGCGTCCTCCTTGAAGATGGAGATCGGGACTTCCTCGGTCGTCTCATCCGGCTGGCCCCAGGCCGTAGGAAGCTCGATGGAGAGCATGCCGTTCGCTAGGGTGTAACGCGTCATGTCGCCGTCGGCCTCGGTGGCGACGGGAAGATTGTTGCCGGCGGCGTCGGTCGGATCCTGCGCAGAAGCACTGGCAGAATCGTCGCCGGTGGGAGCCGCGGTCGTTTCCTCAACGCTTGTTTCGGAAGCGGTGTCGGTGGCGGACGGGGTGCCATCAGACTGTGAACAGCCGACGAGGGCGAGCAGGAGAACCGCAGCGGCGGCGATGGTCTTGGACATGTCACTCCTTAGTGTCTTGACTCCTCAATTCTAACGCCTCACCAGTCATGCATCAGCCCCGCGCTGGATGGGAGCGGCGCCCGCGAACCGGTGGCTGCTCGCCCGGGCCGCCAACCGCCCAGACCCCGAGCCGCCAGCCGGGCATAAGAGTGGGGCCCTCCCACCGGGAGAGCCCCACTCTTGTCAAGCCTTAGTCTTAGTCAACAAGACCCTTCTGCGCGGCCTTCGCCAGACGACGGGGGATGCGCTTCTCAACGCCACCAACGCGAACAGGCTGAAGCTCGGTCAGCTTAGCCTTCCACTGGGAGCGGCGAGAGCGGGTGTTGCTACGGGACATCTTGCGCTTAGGAACTGCCATGTCCTTCCGCTCCTTTCGATACTCATGTGGCCGCGTGGCCACCCCTTGATTCGGAGGTAAACCTCCGAGCAGACAACGTTCGATAATACCCACCGCGGGCCACGAAAGCCACATGGGTGGGTGCAACTGTGCTACGAAACACTGCAATAATAGCGCCATGACCGAACTTCGCCTCACCCGCCCCGGCCGCGCGGAAATCGAGATCAAGCGTTCTCGCTTTATTTCGCTCGCCCGCCCGGTGTCCTCCGTCGAGGAAGCCCGCGCGCTCCTCGCCGACGCACGCTCCGAATTCCCCGACGCCCGTCACCACTGCTCCGCCTACGTCGTCTCGGTGCCCGGTGCACAGCCGATCCTCCACTCCTCCGACGACGGCGAGCCCTCCGGTACCGCCGGACGACCCATGCTCGACGTGCTCACCGGGCATGAGCTGATGGACGTGGCGGTGGTCGTGGTGCGCTACTTCGGCGGCACGTTACTGGGCACGGGCGGGCTCGTGCGGGCCTACTCCGACGCCGTGCGGGCGGTGCTCTCCGGCGAGCCGGTCACCTACCGCACCACCCGCCCGCTCATGCGGGTTTCGACTATGCACGCGAGGGCCGGCAAGCTCGAGGCGGACCTGCGCGGGCGGGGCTATGACGTGGTGGGCACGGAGTACGGGCCCACCCGGGTCCACATTGACGTGGCCGGGGAAGACGGCTTCGCCCAGGAGGTGGCCGAGCTCAGCGCGGGGGCGGCGCTGGTGGCGGAGGTCGGCGTCGTCGTGAGGGACGTGCCGGCTGGGACGTTGCCCACATGGTGAGCCCCACGTTGACTGCCGCGCCGAAAAAAGTAAACTGAAACTGTTGAACTTTCACATACATGACTCGCGCATGGCAACCTCGGAAAGGACGGTCCTGATGATGATGACCGCACCGATGTGTTGCTGTGAGTGTCGATAAGGTGACATGCCGTAGCTTGGTGCCCTTTTCATATGGGCATGTGTGTCACCTCGGGTAGCTCCCCGCAAGAGCTTTTCTACAAACCATCTGAAGACCCGTGGGCGCAGGTCGCCCGTGTGAAGGAAGAACAATGATTTACAACAACGCTACTGAACTCATCGGCAACACTCCCCTCGTCCGCATGAATCGCATCGTCTCAACCGATCAGGCCCAGGTGCTGGCAAAGCTCGAGTTTTACAACCCGGCCAACTCCGTCAAGGACCGCGTCGGCGTGGCGATCGTCGACGCCGCGGAGGCATCCGGCCAGCTCAAGCCGGGGGGCACGATCGTGGAGGCGACGTCGGGTAACACCGGTATCGCGCTGGCCTGGGTGGGTGCAGCGCGCGGCTACAAGGTTGTCCTGACGATGCCGGCGTCGATGTCGAAAGAGCGTCGTGCGCTGCTGCGCGGCTTCGGCGCGGAACTGGAACTGACCGAGCCGGCCAAGGGCATGAAGGGCGCCGTCGAACGCGCCCAGGAGATCGCGGCCGAGCGCCCCGGCTCCATCCTCGCCTCCCAGTTTGCCAACCCTGCCAACCCGGCCAAGCATGAGGCGACCACCGGCCCGGAGATCTGGCAGGCCACTGAGGGCAAGGTCGATATCTTCGTGGCTGGCATCGGCACCGGCGGCACCCTCACGGGCGCCGGCGCCTACCTGCGCAAGCAGAACCCCGAGATCAAGATCGTGGCGGTTGAGCCCGCCGAGTCCCCGCTCCTGTCCGAGGGTAAGGCCGGCCCGCACGGTATCCAGGGCATCGGTGCGAACTTCGTGCCCGATGTGCTCGACACCGAGCTCTATGACGAGGTGATAGCCGTTACCTCGCCCGACGCGATCGAGATGGCCCGCCGCGTCGCTCACGAAGAGGGGCTGCTCGTCGGCATCTCCTCCGGTGCGGCCCTCAAGGCCGCGGCCGAACTGGCAGCCCGCCCGGAGAACGCCGGCAAGACGATCGTGGCGATCGTTCCCGACTTTGGCGAACGCTACCTGTCCACCCCACTGTTCGAGGGCCTCGTCGACTAGGCCGTAAAACCAGCATCAGACGCGAACAGGACCCGAGAATAACGAGAAGACGATGACGAACCCCAGCCTGTGGAAGAAGATGGGCGAAGACCTGCGCGCCGCGGTGGACAACGACCCGGCGGCCCGCTCCGAGCTCGAGGTGTTCCTCACCTACCCGGGCGTGCACGCCGTGTGGGCTTACCGCATCGCGCACGCCATGTGGAACAAAAGCGACCGCCTCAAGCTCCCCGCACGCCTGATCACCCAGACGGCGCGTGCGATCACGGGCATCGAGATTCACCCGGCGGCCAAGCTCGGCCGGCGTCTGTTCATCGACCACGGCATGGGGGTGGTCATCGGCGAGACCGCCGAGGTGGGTGAGGACGTGGTCATCTTCCACGGCACCACCCTCGGCGGCACGTCCATGAACCCCGGCAAGCGCCACCCCACGGTGGGCAACCGGGTCACGATCGGTTCGGGCGCGAAGGTGCTCGGCCCGATCGAGATTGGCGACGACGCCGCCGTGGGGGCGAACGCCGTCGTCGTGCGGGACGTACCGGCGGGCAACGTCGCGGTGGGGATTCCCGCCAAGACGCGCGAGAAGCGCACCACCGAGCACCTCATCGACCCCGCGATCTACATCTAGCCCCTATCCGGGCGCGCTGCCGAACGGCGGGCCCGGATATGGCGAAGGCCCCCATCCCTATCGGTTGGGGGCCTTCGCTTGTCAGCCAGTTGGATTCCAGCCTCGGCCCGAGCACCCGTGGCGGGCCTGATGGGTCGGCGGTTGCCGAGGACGCGCGACTAGCGTTCGCCGGCCTCGTAGTCGCTCAGCATATCGATGCGCGACTGGTGGCGCGAGGCCGGGTCGTAGCCGGTGGCGAGGAAGATGTCGACGAAGCGCGTGGCCTCTTCCAGCGTGTGCTGGCGGGCGCCAAGTGACATGACGTTGGCGTTGTTGTGCTCGCGGGCGAGCTCTGCGGTGGACGCGTTCCACACGAGGGCCGCGCGCACGCCACGCACCTTGTTCGCCGCCATCTGCTCGCCGTTGCCCGAGCCACCGATGACGATGCCGAGCGAGCCGGGATCGGCGACGACGGCCTCGCCCGCGGCGAAGCAGACGGGCGGATAGGCGTCCAGCTTGTCGTACTCCTTGTAGCCGTGGTCGACGACGTCGTGACCGGCCGCTGTCAGGTGCTCGATCAGGTGTTCCTTCAACTCAAAACCCGCATGGTCCGCGGCAATGTGTATACGCATGGTTAGAGTATACCGAGCCGTGTTCGCCGGGAGACCGGTTTACTCCGCGCAGGTGTGCTTTCTTCGCGCGTTGGCAATTACACTGGTGGAATGGATAACACGACGAAAGACATCATCGACGGCATCGACGCAAGCGTTCGCCCACAGGACGACCTCTTCCGTCACGTCAATGGAACGTGGCTGGCAACTGCTCAGATCCCTGCCGACCAGTCACAGACCGGCGGATTCACGGATCTGCGCCTCGAGTCCGAGGCCGCCGTCCACGAGATCATCCTAGACGCCGTCGCCCACGTTCAGGCCGGGCAGGCCGGGGACGAGGAACGCAAGATCGCGGCCCTCTACGACTCCTTTATGGACGAGGACCGGATTAATGGCCTGGGTGCCTCCCCGCTGGTGGAGGATTTCGCGCTCATTGACGCGGCGACCACGAAGGAAGAGCTCGAGCATGTGGTCGGGCGCCTGTACCAGGTAGGGGTGGCGATGCCCTTCGGCTTGGAGGTCTCCGCGGATCGCAACAATCCCTCCGAGTACATCTCCTGGCTCTATCAGTCCGGGCTGAGCCTGCCGGATGAGGCCTTCTACCGTGAGCAGCAGTATGAGCAGTTTCGCGAGCTGTTCAAGGACTTCATCCCCACGCTCTACGCGCTGGCCACGGGCGTGAACGACGCCGAGGCGAAGGCCGCGGCCGACGTCATTTACGACGTCGAGTCCCGGCTCGCATCCCACCACATGAGTGCGGTCGATTCGCGCGACTCGGACAAGACGAACAACGTGCTGAGCTGGGAGGAACTGCTTGAGGCCGCACCGGGCTTCGGTTGGACGACGGCGTTTAACGGGCTTGGCCTCACGCGCGAGCAGGCTCCGACCTTCCTCGTCATGATGCCGGAGGCCCTCGCCGGTTTCGCACGCGAGTGGGCGGGCGCCGATATTGACCAGCTCAAGACATACTTGACGTGGAACGTGATCCGGGCGCGGGCCCCGTACCTGAGCCAGGACATCGCGCAGACCAACTTCAACTTTTTCGGCAAGGTGCTTTCCGGGGCGACCGAGATGCGCGATCGCTGGAAGCGCGCAGTCTCCCTCGTCGACGCCACGCTCGGCGAGGCCGTGGGCAAGCTGTACGTGGAACGCCACTTCCCGCCCCATCACAAGGAGCTCATGGAGCAGCTGGTGGAGGATCTGCTGGCGGCCTACCATGACTCGATTTCCACACTGGAGTGGATGACGGACGCGACGCGCGAGAAGGCGCTGGCCAAGCTCGCCACTACCGTGACCAAGATTGGCTACCCGGACACGTGGCGCGACTACGCCGCGCTGGAGATCACGGACTCCCTGGTTGCGAACGTGCGTGCGGCGCAGAAGTTTGAGTCCGACAGGCAGATCAGCAAGCTCGGCACGCCCGTCGACCGCGGCGAATGGTTCATGAATCCGCAGACCGTCAACGCCTACTACAACCCGGTGGCCAACGAGATCGTCTTCCCGGCGGCCATCCTCCAACCCCCGTTCTTCGACGCCGAGGCGGACCCGGCCTACAACTATGGCGGAATTGGAGCCGTGATCGGCCACGAGATCGGCCACGCCTTTGACGACCAGGGTTCGAAGTATGACGGCGAGGGGCGGCTAAAGAACTGGTGGACCGACCAGGACCGGGCCGAGTTCGAGAAGCGGACCGCCTCGCTGGTTGGCCAGTACGACGTCTACGTCCCCGTCCAGCTCGCGGGCACGCCGCACCACGTCAACGGCTCGCTTACCCTCGGGGAGAACATCGGCGACCTAGGCGGCCTGTCGATCGCGCTCAAGGCCTACGACATCGCGATGAGGCGCGAGGGCTACCCCTCCAGCTCGCAGGCTCCCGTGATCGAGGGCTACACCGGCCGCCAGCGCGTCTTCCTCAACTGGGCGCGGATCTGGAAGAACAAGCGCCGCGATGAGATCGCCATCAACCTCCTGGCAATCGACCCGCACTCCCCCTCCGAGTTCCGCTGCAACGGCGTGGTGAAGAACATCGACGCCTTCGCCGAGGAATTCGGCGTGTCCGAGGGCGACGAACTCTACCTCGCGCCCGAGGAGCGGGTGCGCATCTGGTAGCGCGAGGCGGGCGCGCATCGCCAAAGCTGGCGCGGTAGTGGTGGGGGGGGGGGCCCGGGGCCCCCCCCCCCCCACTACCGCGGTCTCGCCATATACCGACCGCTGCCCTAGTCGAAGATCGGCCCGACATCCCGCGAGCGCTTAAGTTCGAAGAACCCCGGGGTCGTGGCGAGCGCGAGCGTGCCGTCCCAGGCGCGGGCGGCCGCCTCCCCGTGCGGGGCGGGCGACATGACAGGTCCGAAAAAGGCCGTGGGGCCGACGGCGATGACCGGCACCCCGACGTCGTCGCCCACCTTGTCGAGCGCGGCGCGGGTGGAGGCGGCCAGCGCCTCATCGTATTCGCCGGCGTTGGCCCGGTCGAGGATGGCGGCGTCGAGGCCGGTTGCCTCCAGCGCGGCGGCGAGGGCGGCGTCGTCCTTGGGCACCTTGTTAGTGTGGATGGCGCTTCCCAGCTCGGTGTAGAACTGCGCAAGCCGCTCCGGCGCCTCGAGCTCGACACCCATGGACACGCGCGAGAAGCCGCGGATCTCGTCGATGTGGGCGCGGTAGCCGGGGTCAAGTTCGCGGCCGCGGTTGAGCTCCCACAGTGAGAATGAATGCCAGGTGATACTAAGGTCGCGCAAGCCGGAGACCTCCACCAACCAGCGGGAGGTGATCCAGGTCCACGGGCAGGACGGGTCAAACCAGAAATCTACGTTATCGCTCATGGCTCCATTCTTCCCTCCCTCCGCCCGTCTCCCGCCTCAGCTACGCCAGCGGCGAATCGGCGCTTTGGGACGCGGCGCCCCGCCTGAGTATCCTTGTTCTCAGGCCTATGATCAGCGGGAGAAAGGACACCATGCCCGGAACCAACCTCACGCGCGCAGAAGCCGAAGAGCGCGCGCAACTCATCCAGACCGAGACCTACCGGGTCGAGCTCGACCTTACTGGAGAGGAGACGTTCCGTTCGGCGACGACGGTGCGTTTCACCGCCACCCCCGGCGCGTCCTCATTCATCGACCTCATCGCTCAGGAGGTTGTGGCGATCCGCCTCAACGGCGAGGAGCTCCCCGTCGATTCGTATGCCGATTCGCGCATACCGCTGCCGAATCTTGCGGCCGATAACGAGCTGTACGTGGAAGCGATCTGCCCCTTCTCACACACGGGCGAGGGCCTGCACCACGCCGTCGACCCGGCGGACGGCCAGGTCTACCTCTACTCTCAGTTCGAGGTACCTGACGCGCGGCGCGTGTACGCCAATTTCGAACAGCCCGATTTGAAGGCGCAGTTCACCTTCGTGGTCGACGCGCCCGAGCAGTGGAAAGTCTTTTCCGTCTCGCCAACCCCGGAACCCACCTCGCTCGGCGGCGGCGTGGCACGCTGGGAGTTCACGCCCACCGAGCGTATCTCCACCTACCTCACCGCGATTATTGCCGGCCCCTACGTGGGCGGGACGGGCAGCTACACCTCCACCGACGGGCGCGTAATCCCGATGGGTGTGTACGCCCGCGCTTCACTTGGCGAGTACCTCGACGTCGATGAGTGCCTCGACATCACTGTCCGGGGCATGGAATTCTTCGAGAACGCGTTCGACGTGCCCTACCCGTTCCGCAAGTACGATCAGATCTTCGTACCGGAATACAACGCCGGCGCCATGGAGCACCCCGGCTGCGTGACTATCCTCGACGACTACGTCTTCCGCTCTCGCCCTACCGCCGCCCTCGTGGAACGCCGTGCGATCACGATCCTCCACGAGCTGGCCCACATGTGGTTCGGAGACCTGGTGACGATGAAGTGGTGGAACGACCTGTGGCTGAACGAGTCGTTCGCCGAGTTTATGAGCCACGTGGCCACCGCGAAGGCCACCCGCTGGACGGAAGCCTGGGTGACGTTCAACGCCTCGGAGAAGGTGTGGGCGCAGGCTCAGGATCAGCTGCCCTCCACCCACCCGATCGCGGCCGAGATCCGCGACCTGGAGGACGTGATGGTCAACTTCGACGGCATCACCTACGGTAAGGGCGCTTCCGTTTTCCAGCAGCTCGTGGCATACGTCGGCTACGACGAATTCATGACGGGGGTCTCGCGGTACCTGAAGAAGAAGGCCTGGGGCAACGCCACCCTGGAGGACCTCCTGGTGGAGTTGGAGGCCGCCTCCGGGCGCGACCTCAAGGCGTGGTCGAAGTTGTGGCTGGAGGAGGCCGGCATCAACACTCTCACCCCCGTCATCGAGGCGGACGGGGAGACGATCAAGTCCTTCGCCATCCGCCAGACCTGTGACGAGCACGCCTCCTTGCGCCCGCATCGCATCGGCGTCGGCGGTTACAGCCTCAAGGACGGCAAGCTCGAGCGGGTCTTCACCCACGAGCTCGACGTCGACGGCGAGCTGACCGAGGTGAGCGAGCTGGCCGGCGTCGTTCGCCCGGACCTCATCCTCATTAACGACGGCGACCTCGCCTACGCCAAGGTTCGCCTTGACGAACGTTCTGCCGCCACCGCACGCGACCACATTAACGCTTTCACCGAGCGCCTTCCGCGTACGCTCGTGTTGGCCTCCATGTGGGACATGTGCCGCGACGCCGAGCTAGCCGCCACCGACTACGTGGCACTCGCTTTGACCGCGCTCGAGACCGAGGATCACGGTACGGTCTTGCGCTACCTGCTCTCTCAACTCCAGATGGCCACCGATCTGTACTCGGCGCCGGCGAAGCGCCCGGAGCTCAAGAAGAAGGTGGCGGCCCGCCTGTTCGAGATTCTAGCAACCACCGAGCCTGGCTCGGACCGCCAGCTGCAGATCGCGATGGCGGCGGTGACGATGAGCGGATCCGAGCAACTGGATCGTGTGGCCGGGTGGCTTTCCGACGACGACGTCCCGGCAGGTCTAGCCGTGGACGCCAACTTCCGCTGGGTCATCCTTCGCCGCCTGGCCGCGGCTGGCCGGGTCGACGAGCAGACGATCGCCGCCGAGCTCGCCGAACGCGATAACACGGCATCGGGTGCCGCGGGTGCGGCGCGGGCCAGGGCCTCGATCTCGCGGGCCGGGGCCAAGGAGCGCGCCTGGGAGGACATCGTGGGCGGGAAGACGTCCAACTCCGTCCAGCGCGCGCTGGGCTGGGGCTTCACCGAGGGCGATCCGGAATTGCTCGTGCCCTACGTGGATCGTTACTTCGGGGAGCTCCTCAACCAGTGGGAGAACAGGACCCTGGAGTTTTCGCAGAACTTCGTCAACCTCGTCTACCCTGCCCCGCTCAACGGCCTGGGTCTCGGCGTCGACCTGGTCGCGCGCACCGAGCAGTGGCTGGAGGAGAATGCCGACGCGGCCCCCGCGCTGCGCCGCTTGGTATCCGAGCGGCTGAGCAACGCCCAGCGGGCCGCGGCAGCCCAGGCCTGCGACGCCCGCCGTGGGTGACTGTAGCCTGGTAGGGCACCCGCGCTAGGGGCCAATGCAGGCGAGTACCTGCCAGATGGGTGCACGGGTTCGGACGCCAGTTCGAACCCGTGCACCTTTCTCATCCGCGCACGAAGCTGTCCACAGATTGTGGATGTGAAGGACGCATCCACAATCCGCCCCCAATCGGAGGGGAACGGTTGGACAGTTTCCTAGGATGTCACCATGAACCAGATTCGACCCGCATGGGCTAACACATCCGACCTGCTTCGCCAGTACTATGACGAGGAGTGGGGCTTTCCCATCACCGATTCGGCTGGAATCTTCGAGCGCATCGTGCTCGAGTCTTTCCAGTCCGGGCTGTCGTGGGAGACCGTGCTACGCAAACGCCCCGCCTTCCGTGAGGCCTTCGCCGGCTTTGACCCCAACGCCGTGGCCGCATTCAACGACGACGACGTGGCGCGTCTCCTATCCAACCCAGCTATCATTCGCAACGAACGAAAGATCCGCGCCGCCATCACCAACGCCCAGGCCACACTTGCCCTGGAGGAATCCGGCCGGCCCCTGTCCACACTGGTGTGGTCCTTCGCCCCTCAGGATTCCTACGGGGCGGGTCCAGATGCGGGTAGCTCACCAGAATCGTCCGCACTGGCCAGGGAGCTCAAGGCGGCTGGTTTCACCTTCGTCGGCCCGGTGACGATGTTCGCCCTCATGCAGGCGATCGGCATGTACGACCACCGGCTCTGAGCTCGGTGTTGCTCCCGGCGGGCGGGAGCAACAGCGCTACTCCTCCGGTTCGCCGAAGAGGCGGCGGTCCAGCTCCACGCCGACCTGCTCGGCCTCCGGGCCGATGATGAGCTGGACGGCCCGCTTCTGCACCACGACGCCAAGCGCGCCCATCCGCTCCAGGCGCGGCTTATCCACCAGGTTCTTGTCCACCACCCCCACGCGGATCCGCGCAAGGGCCACGTCCACTTTACGCACGTTTTTCGCCCCGCCGACCGCGGCGAGGAGCTCTTCGAGGTCCACTATCGCATGCTTTCCAGCTCGTGGGTCAGCGTCGCGACAAGGGACTGAAGGCGCGGGTTCGTGGCCAAGTCCTCAACAAGCACGACCTTCTCGGTGCCGTCCGCCAGTGGCAGGCGCCAATTCGGGTATTCCTGATCCGTGCCCGGCTGGTTCTGAGCACGGCGCTCCCCCACCGCGTTGACGAGCGACACCTGCAAAATCGGGGAGGGCGTGCGCACGATGTAGGCGTGCAGGGCCTCCACGATCTCGCGCTCCGAGGGGTCCTCCCCGAGGAGACCATATTCGCGCAGGCGGTACATAACCCGGTTGCGCTCCTCGCGCGCCTCGGCGCGCATCTCCTCAACCGGCTTCACCAGCAGACCTAGGCTCTCGCGCAGATCCACGTGCTCGCCCGCCAGGTAGCTGGCGGCTGGTGGCAAGTCGTGGGTGTCCACGGAGACCATCGCATCCGAGCGGTAATCCTGCGGGTGGATCGGCCAGCCACTAGCGTCCTTCTCGAACCAAAACACTGACGTGCCAAAGATGCCGCGCTCGCGCAGGTATTCGCGCACCCACGGCTCCACCGTGCCCAGGTCCTCACCAACCACGATGACGCCGGCCCGGTGCGCCTCCAAGAGTAGAACACCCACCATCGCCTCATGGTTGAAGCGCACGTAGGTGCCCTCCGTCGGTGCCGCACCCTCCGGGATCCACCACAACCGGAACAGGCCCATGATGTGATCCACGCGGAGCAACCCGGCGTGGCGCATGACCGTGCGTGCCATGTCGCGTAGCGGGGCATAGTTCATCTCCTCCAAGGAGTCCGGGCGCCACGGCGGCTGAGACCAGTTCTGCCCCTGCTGGTTATACATATCCGGCGGCGCCCCCACCCCGATGCCCTTCGCGAACGCGTCCGGAAGCATCCACACGTCCGCACCATTCGGGTGGACGCCCACTGCGAGATCGTGCGAAATACCGATCCGCATGCCCGCAGCGCGCGATTCGTTCTGCGCCCGGCTCAGCTGCTCATCCATGACCCACTGTAGCCACGCCCAGAAATCCACGCGGTCGGAAAGCTCACGCCGCTCGCGAGCCACGTGGGGGGAGCTAATGTTACGGAGCTTGAGCGGGAACTCTGTTCCGTACTTCTCCACCAGTGCACACCACAACGCGAAGTCCTCCAGGCCCTGGCCCTCCATTTCGCGGAAACGCTCGAAGTCACGCTGGCGGGCTTGAGAACGGCCCACGGCGAAGATGACGTCAAGTGCCTCGCGCTTGGCCTTCCACGCGGCGTCCCGATCAATCAGCTCGTTCTCCTGCGACATCTTCTTGACGTTTTCGCTGGCCCACGTCACCAGCGAACGCTCCGGCCCGGACAGGTAAGCCACCTCGCGGATGTCTTCCGGGCGAATGTAGATCGGGTTGAAGAAACGCCTGGTCACCGGCAGATAGGGTGAGGCTGACATCGGCTCGATCGGCTCGGCCGCGTGCAACGGGTTAACCAGAAGGAAGTCGGCACCCAGATCGCCGAACAGCGAACCCATCTCCGCCAAGTCCGCGGCGTCGCCAATCCCCCACGACTGACGCGAGCGAGTCGAATACAGCTGCGCCATCATGCCCCAGACACGCCCGCGAAGCCGGGATTCGACATCGAGGCGGGTGGGAGTGACGATGAGACTCGCCTCCTCCACGTGCTCTTCGCCGCCGTTGTGAAAGCGAGCGCGCAGCGTGTGGTAGCCCAGCGGCGTGCCAACGGGAACCACGAACGACGCCTGGCCGATGAGGACGCCGTCGATGTTACGCGGCAACTCCCAGTCGTCAATCTGGCGGGCGCCGATCGTGCCGCCACCCTCCACGACGATCTCAACCTCCACGGAGCACCCGTGCGGGACGTGAACGTGAAAAGTGGTCTCGCGGTCGTCGCGGGCGATCGTACAATGCGGCAGGACGCGGCGCCACGGCCGCTCGTCGCGGGCCTTCAACTCGGCGCGGATTGACTCGTCACTCGAGGCGTCCACCCCCATCGCGGCGAGAACGGAAATCAACGTCGAGGTAGAAACTTCCCGGAAGTTACCATCGAAATCCCAAAAGTCGAGCGCCACCCCATAGCCCTCCGCAAGGGTCTTGAGCAGATCTCGGTTTACCTCATGCGACATTGCATCTCCTTTTCTGTGCTAGAGCCAAGTTTAGCCAGGTCACATTATTTTTGACGAAAGCGTAAAAGTAGTTTGCAAAGTTACCAAAGAGTAGGATTGCGCAGTGACAGTGTCGGTACTCGCGAAAGCTAGGTAAAATGTCGTATCTACCCACGCCTGAGACGAACGATGAGCCCTTATCCTCAGTGCTTCGCACCCTGAAGATGAAAGAATGCGAGCCGGGATCCTACGAAGGAACCAACCTCAACCAGGTCTCCGGGCGCGTCTACGGTGGTCAGGTCTTTGCACAGGCGGTCGTTGCCGCGCACGCCACCGTCGCCGACGAGTATCTCAGCCGCCAGATCCACTCCATCACGGCCGCCTTCCTGCGCCCCGGAAGGCTCGACGTCCCCACCCGCCTCGACGTCGAGGAAGTGCTCGACGGTCGTTCCTTCTCCACCCGCCGCGTCCACGCCTCCCAGAACGGCAAGACGATCCTCACCGCGCGCGCGTCCTTCCAGGAAATCCAGCCCGGCATGGAGCACGAAAGCCCCATGCCCGACGCGCCCGCACCGGAGACCCTGCCCTCGTCGGCCGACTACTTCGCCAACATGGATAATCCCGTGGGACGGATCATGAACTCGACCAACGCCACCGACCTGCGTTACGTCGACGGGCCGATCTGGCTCAAGCCCTCACCGCATCGCTCCGAGCGCACTCTCATCTGGTTCCGTCTGCGCAACCCTGTTCCGGACACTTCCCAGTTTATGCACCGCGCGCTGCTGGCCTACTCTACTGACCAGTTCATGCTCGAGCCTGTGCTTCGCCGCCACGGCCTGTTTTGGATGAGCCCGAAGCTATCGCTCGCCACCCTCGACCACTCGATCTGGTGGCACCGCGACGTCAACATGTCCGAGTGGATCTTGGCCGAACTGACCTCCCCCTCAGCCCAAGGTGGGCGCGGCCTGTCGCTGGCACGCTTCTTCCAAGATGGGAAGCATGTGGCCACCATGTCCCAGGAGGGCATGGTCCGCTCGAGGGACTGACCGGCCCGCGAGCGCGCGTTGCTGACGTGGGCAGCTCGTCGATCCTTGGCTCAAGGCTGACGGCGCGGTGGTGCGGGCGTGAGCCCGCACCACCGCGCCGTCAGCTAACGCCTAGTCGCGCTTAAACTTACGATACGTGGAGGAGGCAGGACGCGAGGCGTCGACGCCGAGACGCTCCACCTTGTTCTTCTCGTAAGACTCGAAGTTACCCTCGAACCAGTACCAATTGTAGGGCTCCTCCTCCGTACCCTCCCAGGCGAGGATGTGGGTGGCCACGCGGTCAAGGAACCAGCGGTCGTGGGTGATGACCACGGCACAGCCGGGGAAGTCGAGGAGCGCGTTCTCCAGAGAGCCGAGGGTTTCGACGTCGAGGTCGTTGGTCGGCTCGTCGAGGAGGATCACATTTCCGCCCTGCTTGAGGGTGAGGGCCAGGTTGAGTCGGTTGCGCTCGCCGCCAGAGAGGATGCCCGCCTTCTTCTGCTGATCCGCACCCTTGAAGCCGAAGGCCGAGACGTAGGCGCGCGAGGGCATCTCCACCTTGCCTACCTGGATGTAGTCCAGGCCATCAGAGACTACCTCCCACAGCGTCTTGTCCGGGTCGATGCCTGCGCGGTTCTGGTCGACGTAGGATAGCTGGACCGTCTCACCGATGCGCAATTCGCCGGCGTCTAGAGGCTCGAGGCCTACGATCGTCTTGAAAAGGGTGGTCTTACCCACGCCGTTCGGGCCGATGATGCCCACGATCCCGTTGCGCGGCAGGTTGAAGGACAGGTCCTGAATGAGGACACGATCCCCGAAGCCCTTCTTCAGCTTCTTCGCGTCGATCACCAGGTTGCCCAGCCGCGGCCCCGGCGGGATCTGGATCTCCTCGAAGTCAAGCTTGCGGGTGCGCTCGGCCTCGGCGGCCATCTCCTCGTAGCGGGCCAGACGCGCCTTCGACTTGGCCTGACGGCCCTTCGCCGAGGAGCGGACCCACTCCAGCTCCTCCTTGAGGCGCTTTTGGAGCTTGGCATCCTTCTGTCCCTGAACCTTGAGGCGCTGAGCCTTCGTGTCGAGGTAGGTGGAGTAGTTACCCTCGTAGGGGTAGAGCTTGCCGCGGTCCACCTCCGCGATCCACTCGGCCATGTTGTCGAGGAAGTATCGATCGTGGGTGATGGCGATGACGGCACCGGGGTACTTGACCAGGTGTTGCTCGAGCCAGAGCACCGACTCGGCGTCGAGGTGGTTGGTGGGCTCGTCGAGGAGCAACAGGTCGGGGGCCTCGAGCAGGAGCTTGCACAGTGCTACGCGGCGCCGCTCGCCACCCGAGAGCACGCTGACCGGGGTGTCCGGCGGCGGGCAGCGTAGCGCATCCATCGACTGCTCGAGCTGGGCGTCGATGTCCCAACCGTTGGCGGCGTCGATCTCCTGCTGAAGCTTGCCCATTTCGTCCATGAGCGCGTCAAAGTCCGCGTCCGGCTCGGCCATCTCCATGCCGATCGCGTTGAAACGCTCCACCTTGGAGAGGATATCGGCCACGCCCTCCTGGACGTTTTCGAGGACAGTCTTGTCTTCCGTCAGCGGCGGTTCCTGGAGGAGGATGCCCACCGTGTAGCCGGGCGAGAGCCGGGCCTCCCCGTTAGAAGGCTGGTCGAGTCCAGCCATGATCTTGAGGATCGTGGATTTACCGGCGCCGTTAGGCCCCACCATGCCGATCTTCGCGCCAGGGTAGAACGCCATCGTCACGTCGTCGAGGATGACCTTGTCGCCCACCTTCTTGCGGGCCTTGATCATCTGATAAATAAACTCAGCCACAGTACTCCCATAGTTGTCTTCGGATACTAGCCCAAGCCTAATTTATCCTCCCCGGGTGGCAAAGACCCGCGCCTGGGCGTTTGGTCACCCGGCGCGGAATCTTCAGCCTCATCGCCTCGCTCTACGCCATCAGATCGACCTCCTGCGCATCCTCGAGATCCTCCAGCTCGGCGTCGACGTCGGCGCCGAGGGCCTCGGCATCGAGTGCGGCGGCCTCGATGTCGACGACGTCGAGGCTGTCCTCGCCGCGGCCCTCCGGCAGGGCTTGGCCCGCCTCGGCGGTCTCCGAGCTCTCAGCCTTCGGTTCGACCCGCCACTGCTCATCGCCTGGCGCGGCGGGAGGCGTATTCATAATCTTCACGAAGTTGGCCATTCCCGTGGATATTTCCACCCCCACCGAGTCTGCGTGGATGACGAGGGAGGTCCGGGCCACCCCGTCCCTATCCGCCCACATACGCTGGGTCAGCCTGCCGCGCACCAACACCGGGGTGCCCTTGTGTAAGGATGTAGCGGCGTTCTTCGCCAAGGATCCATAGCAGCGCACCGAGTACCACGTTGTCACGCCCTTCCGGAATTCGCTGTGTGCCCGGCTAAAGTAGCGCGGGGTCACCCCCACGTTCACGATGGTCGCGGCCCCGGCCCCGTTCTCGTCCGGCGGGAAGTAGCGTGGGACACCGCCCACCCATCCGCGAATTGTCACAATGGTGTCGTTCATCAGTTCTCCTTCATTACTGGAAAGTGGCACTTCCGACTCTGCCAACTTCCTCAAGGCGGCGTCGGGGGCACCTACCCGAAAAGGGGGTTCCTCCGGCCTCAGCAACGCCTGTGGAGAACTTTTTTCGCGAATTTATGCGGTTTTCTCCTTCGCGAAAAAGACCGTCGAGTCAAGCGCCTCGCGCGTGAGGCGGTGCTGGTCGAGGATCTCGCGCGGCCCGGCCACGAGGTGCTCCTGCGTGGCCTGCGCCATCGCCTCGCGCACATCACGTTCGTATGCCGCGGCCGCCCGCGCGGCACTGCGCGCCACCGCCTTCTTACCAAGCCACCCGGCCACGAACCCCACAAGCACGCCTCCCACGACGACGCCGACCTTCACCGCCGTGCTCATGGAGCCAAGCACGGCGAGCACCACGCCAGCCACCGCGAGCGCCACTCCCCCGACGAGCCCCACAAAAGCCGGGATGTGGGAGACCGCGGGCAACGGCGTCGTGCGAATCGCCGTCCCGAGCGCCCGCCTGAAGCGGTCCGCCG
Source organism: Trueperella sp. (assembly GCA_022783305.1). Taxonomy (GTDB): domain Bacteria; phylum Actinomycetota; class Actinomycetes; order Actinomycetales; family Actinomycetaceae; genus Trueperella; species Trueperella abortisuis. The sequence goes on from JALEWQ010000009.1 coordinate 19,118, forward strand.
GCGACACCGCGGAGGTCACGGCCTCCTGCCACACCGGCGGAAGGCCGGTGCGCACGTGCGCCACCCACGCGTCACGGATCGCATGAACCATGGTATTCGCGGGCTGCTCAGGTACCACCAGCGCCGCGGCTTGGTAGGATCGGCCCGACGCCCGGATCGACTCCACGACGGAGGGGATGCCAGAGGAACGCACGATACGGTCGTTGATGTCATCGACAGCCTCACCCTCGACGGCCGGCTCCTCACGGCCCACGTTTTGCCGCAACCGCCCCGCGATCGCGTCAAGCTCAGCGGCCGCCGTGCGGGCATTGAACGACTGGCCGGCAACCGCCCGCGCGAGCACGTCACGTACAGCCCCCACTCCGTCACCAGTCAGCGCCGACGCGGCCAGGATCGGCACCTCCGTCAGCCCGTCGCGGTCCAGGAGGTTACGCAGGTCGCCAAGCAGGGTCTCACGCTGGTTCGCCGGCACGCGGTCGATCTGGTTCATCACCACGACCATCGCCTCCTGGCGCCCGCCCAGGCTCTCGAAGAAGCCCTTGTGGAGGACCTCGTCGGCGTACTTTTGCGGATCAACGATCCAGATGAGCACGTCAGCCATCGGCAGCAGCCGATCCACTTGCGCCGAATGTGCGATCGCCACCGAATCATGGTCGGGCAGGTCGAGCAGCACCAGCCCATCGAGCCTGTCGTGGCCCACCGTCAGGATCGAGGAGTGCTCGATCCTGCGATCGGGATCCACCTGCAGGTAGTCCAGCAGCTCGGAGGCGTCCACGTCGAACGTGCAGGCAGCCGCACGCTCCGTCGTCGGGCGGATGTCACCCGAGTCCGCGAAGTCCAGCTCCGTGATCGCGTTGAACATGGTCGACTTGCCCGAGCC
>JALEWQ010000072.1 GCA_022783305.1 Trueperella sp.
GGGCAAGGTCCGCCTGTACTCCCCCGACGCTCAGATCCTGGACGAGTGGGATCTGCCGGTTCGGCTGGTCACAGCGGTCACGCTCGGCGGGCAGGACGGTCGCGACGTGTTCGTGACCACATCGCGGGAGAATCTGGAGGACCCGGAGCCGGAGGCGGGCGCGGTCTTCCGGGCCCGCGCCGAGGTCCCCGGACTCCCCGTCACTCCCTTCGCCGGGTAGCTCGCCGCCGACCCCGCGGCACGTGAGGCGGTCAACGCCTCGCTGTCGCCGGGCCGGATGGTCCGCCGCGTTAGACTTGAGCCATGTCCACTCCCCTGTCGAATGATGGCCTGTTTGACCTGCCCGAATCCGCGCGCCAGCCCAACGCGCGCGTCATTTTGGTGATGGGCGCATCCGGCAGCGGCAAGACGCGTTTCACCACCCGCACGGGACTTCCGGTAGTCTCGCTCGACGACTTTTACTACGACGGCGACCGCCCGGGTATGCCCATGCGCCACGGCATGGTCGACTGGGATTCGCCCTCCACGTGGGACCGCCAGCGGGCGGTGGATGCGCTCGTGGATCTGTGTACCACCGGCTCGGCCACCGTGCCGGTCTACGACATCCCCACCTCCACGCGAGTGGGCGAACGCAGGCTGGACATGGAGGGCCGCCGCTACGTGCTGGCCGAAGGAATCTTCGCGCCCGAAATCATCGACGACCTCAAACGCGAGGGCATTCTCGCCGACGCGCTGTGCATCAAGCGACCCCGCCTGCAGACCTTCTGGTTCCGCCTCATGCGCGACCTCGACGAAGCCCGCAAGCCCCTGCCGAACCTGCTGCGCCGCGGCGTTGCCCACTTCCTGGCCGAACCCGCCATGTACCGCGAGGTCGAAGCGAAGGGCGCCCGGCCCGTGTCCTACACCGAGGCCCAGGAGACGCTCACCCAGATGCTCGCCGCCCTGCGCTGGAACGATTAGCCCGACGTCGGCGCCCGGCCCGACTCGGCCCCGATTTTTTCACACCGCAGCACACGGGCCGTATCCCCGGATCGGCGCGGAAAACCCAGCCGCGCACAATTTCCCAATACTGATCTACCTGACGTGCAATCTTTTTCAATTCAGGCTGTCACCAGCGCTTTTGCTCACAAAAGAGCAACAATAGGGACAGGCTTGCGTGAATTTGAGCCGTCCGGCAATGTCGCCGGAGAAAGTCGCACAACTGAAAGAGGCAGATATGTCGCTTGGAGAGATCTTTGTTTCCGAGTTCATCGGAACAATGTTGCTCATTGTCCTAGGTGTTGGCGTCGTTGCCAACAACCTCCTCACGAAGAATAAGGGCCGGGGAACCGGCTGGTTGATGATCAACTTCGGGTGGGGTCTTGCAGTCTTCGTCGGCGTTTACGCCGCATACAAGACGGGCGGCCACTTGAACCCGGCCGTGACCCTCGGCGTCCTCGCGTCGGGCGCTGAGGAGTACGTGCCCGGCGTCGCCGTCAACTTCGCGAACACCATGGTCTACATCGTCGCTCAGTTCCTCGGCGCCTTCGTCGGCGCTATCATCGCGTGGCTGGCTTACAAGCAGCATTACGACGAGCACGAGAACCAGGCCGAGATCCTGGGCACCTTCGCCACTGGCCCGGAGATCCGCAACCCGCTGTGGAACACCCTCACGGAGGTCATCGGCACCTTCGTCCTGGTCGCCTGGGTCCTGTTCAACGGCGGTAGCCCGACGACGGTCGGCCCGCTCGCCGTCGCCCTCGTGATCGTTGCCATCGGCGCCTCCCTTGGTGGCCCGACCGGTTACGCTATCAACCCGGCCCGTGACCTCGGCCCGCGTGTTGCTCACGCCGTGCTCCCGATCAAGGGCAAGGGCGGCAGCGACTGGGGCTACTCCTGGGTGCCGATCGTCGGCCCGATCATCGGTGGCGTGCTCGCGGGCCTCATCTTCGGTACCGGCGCGCTCAACGTCCTCGGAATGTGATTGGTGGCGCCGCCCGGTCGATAGCCCTGCGAGCAGGGCCGGGCGGCGTCAGGTTCGCAGGGATTTTTCTCAACTACATCCACGGTGTTGGCCATTCGTGAAAACTGTGATCAGCGCCCCAGAGCATCGATATCATTTCAATTAACCGTTCAACGACGAAGGGAACTCAATGACTGAGAAGAAGTACGTATTGGCAATCGATCAGGGCACAACCTCCTCCCGTGCGATTATCTTCGATCACTCCGGAAGCATCGTCTCCGTGGGCCAGAAGGAGCACGAGCAGATTCTGCCGAAGGCCGGTTGGGTCGAGCACAATCCGATCGAGATTCGCGACAACGTCCGTGAGGTCATCGGCCAGGCCCTGTCCAAGGCCAACATCAACCGGCACGAGATCGCGGCCGTGGGCGTGACCAACCAGCGAGAGACCGCGGTGGTGTGGGACAAGAATACCGGCGAGCCTGTTTACAACGCGATCGTCTGGCAGGACACCCGCACCGACAAGATCATCCGCGAGCTTGCTGGCGACGAGGGGCCGGACAAGTACAAGGAGATCTGCGGGCTTGGCTTGGCCACCTACTTTTCGGGCCCGAAGGTCAAGTGGATCCTCGACAACGTCGAGGGTGCGCGTGAGCGCGCCGAGGCGGGAGACCTCCTCTTCGGCAACACCGACAGCTGGGTGATCTGGAACCTGACGGGTGGCCCCAACGGCGGCGTCCACGTCACCGACGTGACCAACGCGTCGCGCACCATGCTGATGGATGTGCGTGAGCTGCGTTGGCGTGAGGACATCTGCGCAGACATGGGCATCCCGATGTCGATGCTCCCGGAGATCAAGTCCTCCTCCGAGGTCTACGGCTACGGCTCGAAGAACTCCCTCATCATCGACACCCCGATCGCGGGCGACCTCGGCGACCAGCAGGCCGCTACCTTCGGCCAGGCCTGTTTCGAGAAGGGCATGGCCAAGAACACCTACGGCACGGGTTGCTTCATGCTCATCAACACGGGCAACGAGGCCATCACGTCGAAGAACGGCCTGCTGACCACGGTGTGCTACAAGATCGGCGACCAGGCTCCGGTCTACGCGCTCGAGGGTTCGATCGCTGTGACGGGTTCGCTCGTGCAGTGGTTGCGCGACCAGATTGGCCTCATTTCCTCCGCCCCGGAGATCGAGGCCCTGGCTGACACCGTTGAGGACAACGGCGGCGTCTACATCGTCCCGGCGTTCTCTGGCCTGTTTGCCCCGTACTGGAAGGACGACGCCCGCGGAGCGATCGTCGGCCTGACCCGCTACAACAACAAGGGCCATCTGGCTCGCGCGGTCCTCGAAGCCACCGCGTTCCAGACGGCTGAGGTTCTCGAGGCCATGAACGCCGACTCGGGCGTGGACCTCGGCGAGCTTCGTGTCGACGGCGGCATGACGGCGAACAACGCACTCATGCAGTTCCAGGCTGACATCCTCGGCGTGGAGGTCGTCAAGCCGGTCGTTGCGGAGACCACCGCGCTCGGTGCCGCCTACGCGGCTGGCATCGCGGTCGGCTTCTGGAACGGCGAGCAGGACGTCACTGACAACTGGCAGGAGGACAAGCGCTGGAAGCCGGCGATGGAGGCCGACGAGCGTGCCCGCCAGATGCGTCTGTGGAAGAAGGCCGTCACCCGCACGTTTGACTGGGTTGACGACGACGTTCGCGCTGAGTAAAGCTGGCCACGGCCTAGCACGAGGTGGGCGGATCCTCCCGGATCCGCCCACCTTCACGTCTGCGCTAGAGTGCTCCCGGTGCCCTGAGCTAACTCTCGGCACCGGCGTCGCGGCCGGCGTCGGCCTTCGTGCGGGCGGCCGGCTTGACGAACGGGAACAGGATGGTCTCACGGATGCCAAGGCCGGTGAGCACCATGAGCATGCGGTCGATGCCCATGCCCATGCCGCCCGACGGCGGGAATCCCTGCTCCATCGCCTCGATGAAGGATTCATCCAGCTGCATGGCTTCCGGGTCGCCCGCGGCGGCCTCGAGTGACTGTTGGGTGAGGCGCTCGCGCTGGATGACCGGGTCAGCGAGTTCGGTGTAGGCGGTGGCCACCTCCACGCCGCGCACGTACAGGTCCCACTTCTCGGTCAGCCCGGGCTTGGAGCGGTGGTTGCGGGTGAGTGGCGACGTGTCCTCCGGGAAGTCAAAGACGAAGGTCGGCTCCCACAGTTTCGAGCCGACGAGCTCCTCCCAGATGTCCTCGGCGATCTTGCCCGCCACGGCGTACTCTTTGACGCCGACGCCGAACTTCTCGGCGATCTGCACGAGGCGCTCGCGCGGGGTTTGGACGTTCACGTCCTCCCCCACGGCCTCGGACAACGAGGTGTACAGGTCCAGGCGGCTCCATTCGCCGCCGACGTCGTATTCGGTGCCGTCGGCAAGGGTGACGGTGGTGGTGCCGAAGAGGTCCCGCGCCGCGTTCTGGATCAGATCGCGGGTGAGGACGGCCATCTCCTCGTAGGTGGCGAAGGCCTGGTAGGCCTCCATCGCGGAGAATTCTGGCGAGTGCGTGGAGTCCGCGCCCTCGTTGCGGAAGTTCTTGCCGATCTCGAAGACGCGTTCGATGCCGCCGACCACTGCCTTCTTCAGGTACAGCTCGGTTGCGATGCGCAGGTAAAGATCCTGATCGTAGGCGTTGATGTGGGTCTCGAACGGGCGGGCCGCGGCGCCGCCGTGGAGCGGCTGCAGGATCGGGGTCTCCACCTCGATGTAGCCGCGCTCATCGAAGGTCTTACGGATGGACTTCATCATGCCGGCGCGCAGGCGCACGGTCTTGCGGGCGGTGTCGCGCGTAATGAGGTCGAGGTGCCGGTTGCGCACGCGCGTCTCCTCGCTCAGCGCCATTTCGGTGCCGTCCTCCGCCGTGAACATCTTCGGTAGCGGGCGGATCGCCTTGGAGGCGAGCTGCCAGGAGGTAGCGAAGATGGACAGCTCACCGCGCTTGGAGGCGCCAACGTAGCCGTCCACCCACACGAAGTCGCCCAGGTCGACGTCGGCCTTGAGCGCGTCCAACGCCTCCTTGCCCACGTTGGCCAGCGAGAAGATCACCTGGATGCGCTGCCCATCCCCCGCCTGCAGCTGAATGAAGGCGATCTTGCCCGACGGGCGGAACAGCATGACGCGCCCCGCGAGTTCCACGCGTTCCCCGGTCAGCTCGTCGCCCGGCTGAAGCACGACGTCGGCGCTCACCTTCTCACCTTCACGCTCGACGGCGTACTTGGCCCTCACATCGGCGATGGTGTGCGTGATCTCGAGCTGAGGCGGGTACGGGTCGCGTCCTGCGGCGAGCAGGCGAACCCGCTTCTCCTTGCGGACAGCGAGTTGATCGGAGGTGTCGTCGTAGTTTGGCTGCATGGGTGTCCTATTCTTCTCACTGAGCTCTTTCGCGATGTTGGCTAGAGCCCTGCCGCTTAGAGCTGGTCCTTGATGTAGCGCGGCAGGATGTCCGCGATCGTGGTTAGCACGTAGTTCGGCTGATCCTTACGCTTGAGGCCGCGAGCGGCGTCAACCGTGGTGTCGCCGGTGAGCACGAGCGCGGTGGGCACGCCGAAACGCTTGGCCATGCGGATGTCGGCACCAAGGGAGTCAGTGACGAACAGCGCCTCCTCGGGGCGGACCTGAATCTCGTCGAAAATCAGTTCTAGCAGGTCGGTCTCGGGGCTACCGAGGTTCTTGGTCAGGCGCTTGCGGGTGGCGGTCTCCAGCGCGGTGACGATCGGCAACGTGCCAGGCTCACACGTGCCGTCGGGCATTCGGCGGATTCGACGCAGCGAGGTGCTCAGCAGATCGGCCCCGTTGTCCGCGATCGCGTGGTAGGCGGTGGAGAACATGCGCATATCGAAGTCGGATGTGAAGCTGACGATCACCAGGTTGGTCTCCGCGGCGTCCGAGGTGACCTCGATACCGTTGGCGGCAAGCTCGTCACGGAAGTGCGCCCCGCCAGCCACGAACACCTTCGCCCCCGGGTAGGAGTTCTTCAGGTAGCGCGAGGCAAGCGTGGCGGGGGTGATGACCTGGTCGGCGGTGATCTCGATCCCCTCCTCGCTCATCATCTCCACGAGCCGGGCTGGCGTGACGTCGGAGAGCCATGACATGAAGCGGACGGGCCGGTTCAGGTGAATGAGCGCGTCGACGACCGTCTTGAGCTGGGGCATGAGGTTCGTGCCCGCGTACAGACCCGCATCGATGTTGATGAGGTAGGCGTCGAACACGCGCCCGGGCGCCTCCTCCACCATCACCTCGAGGTTGGTGATGCGCGAGGAGATTTCATCCTCGCCGCTCGAGTACTCGGAGGCCGAGGTCACGGCCTCGGTGTTGGCGGGCTCCGGCTTTGCGATCATTGCGCGTAGCTTGTCGACGTCGGGGACGAGCGCCTTGGGATGAATCTTGGGGATCTTCGGCAAACGCATTCTGCTCTCCTATCGTGCGTGGTCGAAGGGGATGCCGGACGGGGAAAGGCCGTGGCCGGCGGGCACCTGACCCGGATCGGTTCCGGCCTCACGGATGCGGTTTTCGGAGTCGACGTAGATAACCTTCGGCTGGTAGGTGTGCGCCGAAGCGTCGTCCATCTGGCTGTAGCACATGATGATGACGAGGTCGCCCACGTCGACGAGGCGGGCGGCAGCACCGTTGAGCTTGACCTCGCCGGCGCCGCGCTCGCCCGGGATGGCGTAGGTAGTCAGGCGGGCACCGTTGGTCACGTCCACGATGTCGACCTGTTGGCCCGGCAGGATGTCCGCCGCCTCGAGCAGGTCCAGGTCTACCGTGATGGAGCCGACGTAGTGCAGATCCGCCCCGGTCACGGTGGCGCGGTGGATCTTGCCGGTCAGCATTGTGCGCAGTCTCATGCGAGATCTACCTCCATGTTGTCGATGAGGCGGGTGGGGCCCACGTAGGCGGCGGCGACGAGAAGGCCGGGGCCGTGCGCGTCGTCCTCAAGAAAAGCGAAGGTGGACGGATCCACGAGGTGAAGGTAGTCCACGCGGATGCCCGGCGCAGCGTGTAGCTCGGCGCGCACGCTGTCTCGTACCTCGCCCGCGCTGACGCCGGATGCCGCCAGCTGAACGCCGTGGCGCAGCGCGGCGGATAGGGCCAGGGCTTGGGTGCGCTCGGTGTCCGACAGATAGGAGTTGCGCGAGGACAGCGCCAAGCCCGACTGATCGCGCTTGATCGGCACCGCGCGCACGTCGACGCCCATGTTGAGATCCGCCACCATCGTACGCACGAGCGCTAACTGCTGGGCATCCTTCTGACCGAAGAAGGACATGTCCGGGCGGACCAGGTTGAACACCTTGTGCACGATCTGGAGCACGCCGGCAAAGTGGGTGGGGCGGGTGGCGCCCTCCAGCACGCGGGCCATCGGCCCTGGATCGATTCGCACGAGCGGCTCACGCGGGTAGATGTCCTCATCCGTGGGCAAAAATGCGATATCCACGCCCTCCCGCTCGAGGAGGGCAAGATCCGCGGCCTCGGTGCGCGGGTAGGCGGCGAAGTCCTCGTTCGGACCGAACTGGAGCGGGTTGACGTACACGGATGCCACCACCGTCTGCGCGGCCGCGCGAGCCGCCTTCAACAGCTGGGCGTGCCCGTCGTGGAGGGCACCCATGGTCATGACGAGCGCGCGCGTGCCATCGGCCTTCGCCAAGGCGGCCGCGAGCTCGCTTCGAGTCCTACAAATCTCCATATTCCCCATTCTATCTGCCCCCACCAGGACAGCGAGCTGCGGCGACGATGGTATGCAACTCACTTGCCCGTTCTTCGCCGATGACACCGGCCTTGGCGGCTCGCTGAACGAGGCAGGCAAGCAGCTGCAGGTCGCTTTCGGCGACGTCGGCCAGTTCCGGGGACTCCTTGGCCAACGTTCCGAGCGCGGCGACGCGTTCGGCGGCCTCCTCTGGGCCGGGTACGGGCGGGTTCGGCCATGATCGCTCAGTTGCGTGCGTGCCAACGACGCCACTTCCAGGCCCACCCCCGAGCACGCCAGCCCCGCCGGCGCCTTCCGCGACCCCGGCGCCCGCCATGTTGCCGGCCGCGAGCCCCCGCTCGAGGCCGGCCTGGGCCCACTGCGCGATCAGATCGCCCGGCTCCTCCACCCCGATCTGCGCCAGCACCCGCCCGGCCTGGGAGGTAGCCAGCTCCACACCCTCGCGCACGTGGGCGAGCGCGGCGGCATAGATCGCCCGATCCGCCGAATTGACCACCACGCCCTGGGCACCCATCTCCGCCGCGAGCGCCAAACCGATCGGCTGGATCGCGTTCGCCGCCGAGACGACGACGTGGGCGCCTTGGAGCCGCGCCACGTCCATCGACGTGCCAGAAAACTCCATGACCGGGTGCAGCGCGAGGGCGAGCGCGCCAGCCGCCTGCGCCGGCGCCAGCGCCTCCACTCCCCGCCGCGCCGAGGTGTGGACCACGATCTGCCCCGCCTGCCAGGCCCCAAGCTTCGCCAGACCCGCCACGAGGGGTTCGAGCTCCGGGTCGGGTAACGCGAGAATAACCAGCTCGGAGCGCTCCACGATCGTGGGCACGTCGAGTGCCGGGACGCCCGGCAACATGACCTCCAGCCGCTCGCGCGAGGCGGGCGAGGGCGCGTGCGCACCCACGATGCCATGCCCGGCCGCCCGAAGCGCGCTACCGAACGCCGCGCCTACCCGGCCTGCGGAGATGATGCCGATCCCCATGCGTCCCGTCGAATTCTCCATGCCTCCCATCCTAGCCGCCCCCTCCGACAAATCTGTTCCGCCCTGCCCCACGCACGCGCCACGCCCAGCCCGCTACACCCAGCCAGTAGATCGGCCACGTCCGGCACCAATCCGCACCCCGGCGTCGTGCGAAAAGCGCGGCACAAGCGGAAGAAAACTGCCGGCTACCAGTGAGAACAAAAGACCAGAAGTTCCCCGCTCTATTGCACGGCTTCGGTAAGGATGGGACAATGAGAGCCATGAAGAAAATAATCAATAACCCCATTGACGTGGTCACTGATTCCCTCCTCGGAGTGGCCGCAGCGCATCTGGACCTTGACGTCGACATCCCCCAGCACATCGTCTACCGAGCCAATAAGAAGGCCGGCAAGGTCGCCCTCGTCTCCGGCGGCGGATCCGGCCACGAGCCGCTCCACTCCGGCTTCGTCGGGGAAGGCATGCTCGACGCGGCGTGCTGCGGCGAGGTCTTCACCTCCCCTGTCCCCGACCAGATCATGGAGGCCACCCACAAGGTCGACTCCGGCAAGGGCGTGCTCCACATCGTCAAGAACTACACCGGCGACGTCATGAACTTCGAGATGGCCGCCGAGATGGCCGCCGACATGGAGGGCACCGAGGTCAAAGCCGTCATCGTCGAGGACGACGTCGCGGTCCAGGACTCCCTCTACACCGCGGGTCGCCGTGGCGTGGGCGGCACCCTATTCGTGGAGAAGATCGCCGGGGCGCTGGCGGAGGAGGGCGCCGATCTCGACGCCGTGGCCGCCGTCGCCCAGAAGGTCGCCGACTCCACGCGCAGCTTCGGCATGGCACTGACCTCCTGCACGGTCCCCGCGGCCGGCAAGCCCACCTTTGACCTGGGCGAGGACGAGATCGAGCTCGGCATCGGCATCCACGGCGAGCCGGGCCGCGAACGCCGCCCGCTCCAGCCGGCACACGAGCTGGCCAAGGAGCTGGTCGAGCCGATCCTGGCGGACATGGACTTCACCGGCGCGCCCGTCATCGCGATGTTGGGCGGAATGGGCGCCACCCCGCTGTCCGAGCTGTACCTCATGTACGGCGAGGTCGCCAAGCTCCTCCAGGAGGCCGGCGTCGAGGTTGCCCGCGTGCTCGTTGGCAACTATGTCACCTCCCTCGACATGGCCGGCTGCGCGCTGTCGCTGCTCAAGGCCGACGACGAACTCCTGCGGCTGTGGGACGCCCCGGTTGTCACCAGCGGACTGAGGTGGGGTAAGTAATGCCCGAGCTTCAGCCTTTCGCGGCCTGGATGGCCGCCTTCAAGGCCAAGATTGACGAACAGGCCGACTACCTGACGGATCTGGACCGCCAGATCGGCGACGCGGATCACGGGGCCAACATGGCCCGTGGCGTCCAGGCGATCGCAGAGCTCGACCTGGACGCGATCCCGGACGCCGGCACCTACCTCAAGAAGGCCGGCATGGCACTCGTGTCGAAGGTGGGCGGCGCCTCCGGCCCGCTCTACGGCACGCTGCTGATGCGGATGGGCGGGGCGCTGCCGGAAGGCGAGCTCACGCGCGAGGGCTTCCTCGCCGCCCTACGCACGGGCGTGGAAGGCCTGCAGGCGCGCGGCAAGGCGGAGGTGGGCGACAAGACGATGCTTGACGTCTGGTTCCCCGCCCTCGCAGCCGCCGACGCCGCGGAAGGCACCCTTGCCGACGCCCTCGGCGCAGCCGCCGACGCCGCGCGCGCGGGTGCCGAGGCCACCATCCCGATGATTGCCCGCAAGGGTCGGGCCTCATACCTCGGCGAACGTTCGATGGGCGTGAAGGATCCGGGTTCGGCCTCCTCCGTCCTCCTCATCGAGGCGGCGCTGGAGGCATTTGGTGACTAACGTCGGCCTCGTTGCCGTCTCGCATTCGGCGCCACTGGCGGCCGCAGCGCGCGACCTCGCCCTCGACATGGGCCGGGATGCGACGATTGTGGCCGCCGGCGGCGTCGACGGCGGTTTCGGCACCTCCGCAGAACTTATCTCCGCCGCGATCGAGGAGGCGGACGCCGGGGCCGGCGTCGTCGTGCTCGTCGACCTCGGCTCGGCCGTCATGTCCACGGAGATGGCCCTCGAGTTCATCGACCCTGACCTCGCCGAGCGCACCACGGTGGTGCCCGCTCCCCTCGTAGAAGGCCTGGTGGTGGCCGCGGTGGCGGCCGGTGCCGGCGCGAGCCGCGAGGACGTGGCGCGCGAGGCCATGGGCGCGCTCGCCGCCAAGCAGTCCGACATCCCCTACGATTTGGACGACGCGGCTGGGGCTGGCGGGACCGCGGCTGGCAACGCGGCCGGCGCCGATCCTGGGCCGGACACGCGCGAGTGGATCTCACGCACCTACACCGTGGACGACCCGGCGGGCCTGCACGCCCGCCCCGCCGGCGCACTCGTTGCCGCCGTCGCGCCCTTCGACGCCGAGGTGCGCGTCTCCTACGCGGGCACCGGCCGCGGACCCGTCGTGGCCCGCTCAATGACGTCGTTGATCTCGCTCGGCGTCGTGGGAGGAGGCGAGATCCTCGTCCAGGCCACCGGGCCCGAGGCGGAGGCCGCGCTCGACGCCGTCGGGCAGCTCGCCGAGCGAGGCTGGCTCGCCGACGGCGAGGTCAAGCCCGAAACCACCATCCCCGCCCACAAGCGCCAGACCGGCTCCGGCCTGGAGATCGCCGTCGGGCCCGCGCTCGTGTGGCACGCAGATCCGCGCCCCGAGGTCTGCAAGGAGCCGAAGAACCAGGCTGAGGCATACGCGGAGGCGCGCGAGGCCGTGCGCACCTACCTCTCTTCCCTCGGCGACGACCCGATTCTCACCCTGCAAATCGGCCTCCTCGACGATCCGGTCTACACCGGCCGCATCACCTCCGCGATCGCCGCCGGCAAACCCACCCAGATCGCGATCCAACGGGCCACCACCGACACGGTGGCCGATTACCTGGAACTGCCCACCGAGTATTTGCGCGAGCGCTCCGAAGACGTCAAGGCTCTCGGCGACCTCCTCATCCAGGCGCTGCAGGGCCGTCCGCTTGGCGGGCTCGCCGCCGCCATCGCCGACTTCGGCCGCGACCCCGTGGTGGTGCTCGACTCGCTCACCCCGGCCCTCGCCTCCGAGATCGATCCCGGATCAGTGATCGGCATCCTCGCCGCCACCGGATCCTCCACCGGTCACGGCGCGCTCATTGCCTCCGCCAAGGGCATCCCCGTCATCGCGGGCAAGGAGATAGCGCGGGACGTGAAGCAGGGGCAGGAGATCGCGCTTGAGCCGCGCTCAGGCATGGTCTACGTGGATCCGACCCGCGCCCAGCTCCACGAACTGTTGCGCGCCTCCAAAGAGCAGGCGCGCCTCGCGAAGACGGCCCGCGAACATGCCCACGAGCCCGCGCTCTACGACGGGCGGCAAATCTACGTGCGCGCCAACGTTGCCGTGGCCAGCGACGCCGAACTCGGCGCTAATAACGGGGCCGACGGTTCGGGGCTGGTACGCACCGAGGTGCTCTTCGCGGACTGGAAGCACCTTCCCACGGTGGAGGAGCAGGCGGAGGTTTTCACCCAGATCGCCGAGGCGCTCGGGAAAGACCAGCCCATCACGATTCGCACCTGGGACGTGGGGGCCGACAAGCCCGTGCCCTTCTTCGACGCGCCGGCCGAGGACAACCCGTTCCTCGGCGTACGTGGGATCCGGCTCATGCGCCGCTTCCCCGATGCCCTCATCGACCAGTTCCGCGCCGTCATCCGCGTGGCCCAGTGCGCCAACATCAAGGTGATGATCCCGATGGTCACCAACCTCTCCGAGGTCGCGTGGGCGCGCAAGATGTTCAACGCCGCGGTGGAGGCCGAAGGCCGACCCGATGAACTACCCGAGTTTGGCATGATGCTCGAGACGCCGGCCGCCCTGCTCAACGTCGCAGCCTTCGACGAAGTGGTCGACTTCTTCTCCGTGGGCACGAACGATCTCATCCAGTACGTGGCGGCCGCCGACCGCGGCAACTCCAGCCTCTCCCGCGTCGCCGACGAGGTGATCCCGCTGGTGGTGGACTTGATCGCGGACACCGTCCGTAAGCTCGCCTCCCCGCTGGGCATTTGCGGCGACCTCGCATCCTCCGAGGAGCACGTGCCGCAGCTGGTGCGCGCCGGGGTGGCCTCCCTTTCCGTCCGGCCAGCGCTGGTGCCTCAGATCAAGGCGGCGATCCGGGCGATCGAGTAGGCCGCGCGGCACTCCACTCATGTGTGGGCCGTATCTGCAGGTAGGCAGATACGGCCCACGCCGGACTCTCGCCCGCGCCAGCCGACACAACTCAGGAATCTGAGATCCGCCGGGCCCATATGGCGACCGGCAGCCGAAATACTCAAGTGAACTGTCGGACGGGCTAGACGCCTACGCGCTCCCGCCAGGCCTCGATCGACTCGCTCACGCCCGCGTGTCGCGCCCGCGAGGCCAGGTCGTTCTCGATCCACACCATCCGTTCCACCTCGGCCACATCCATGTTCTTGTGGGTGGCCGAGGCGGCCGATACCAGATCCAGCTTGATGGCTCCCAAACCGAGGCGGCGCTGGATCGGGCCCTGGCTCATCGACATCGACTGCGTGTGATCCTGCCACACGAACATGACCCGCCTCCCGAAGCGCCCACGCCGGAACACCGCCACCTTCGGGGTCAGGCAGATGCCGCGCGAACGATACGTGATCGGATCGAACCACTTGGCCCGGTCCGGGGAGGATAGGAAGAAGCGGCCCGTACCAAATCCGTCGAGGGCGTCGCGGATCAGGGCGGCGTCGTCGTCGGTGCCGGCGTCGGGAAGCATGGTCCACAGCACCCGCAACGCCTCCTCGCGCGAGCCGGCGGGGATGATGAGTTCGGAACTCGGGCTGTCGCCGGAGGAGTCAAGACCTGAGGCCCCCGCCAACGTGGCCTCGACGCTCCACCAGTCCTTCCAACGCCACAGGATTGGCCGGCGTAGCTCGATGGCGTGCAGGCGAGTCGGGGGCATGGAGCGGGTGGTGAGCGTGGTCAGGCCGGAGCGCACGCGCAGGCCGTTAGACGAGATATAGACCTTCGTGCCGTAGCGCTCGAGCGAGTCCGAAACAAAGGTGAACAGCGCGCCACCGATGATGAAGATGGCGGCGATGATCGTGTGTTCCAGCCACATCGACGTCACCAGTGTCAACGCGGTCGCCGCAACCGTGGCGATGAAAGTCGGGCCGAGGAACTGGGAGGCGACGAGGCGCGCGGTGGGCATCTCGAAGATGAGCTGGTCATTCTCCGTGTCGTCAGGGTCGAAGACGGGGATCACCGGCTCGACGCCGGGGGCGCCATGCTCGGCACCCGCCTCTCCCGGAGCTGCGGAGAATCCGGGCTCGTGATGGGCTCCGGCCCCGGCGGGCTCGCCTACGCCGGGCGCGGCGGCGGGCTCGCCGGAAGAGTCGCGGGGCGCGACCTCAGCGGGTGCGATGTCAGCGGGTGCGACGGCGTCGTTGGAGAGGCCGATCGGCCTGCCGGCGCGAGCGTTAGCCAGGCCCCGCAGGATCTCCTTGCGCAAGGCAGCACAGTCCGCCATGGTGAGCAGGCCAAGCTCGATGCCCGGTTCGGATCCCGCGGCTTCGACCTTGACCGAGCCGAAGCCAAAGATACGCCCGAACAGCCTCTGCTCCACCTCCACAGTCTGCACGCGATCCCAGCGCATGTGAGTATGACTCTTCAGGATAATGCCGGAACGCTTGTGGATGCCGGAATCGACCACCGCAAAAGACTGGAAGCGCCAGACCGCCCAGGCCACGAGGACGACAAACACCACGAGGGCCAGCAGGGCTCCGACCGCGATCAGGACCACCACCACGGTGATGTGAGAGGCGACCTCGCGCAGGTCGGCCAGCCCGTCCTTCAGGACCGACTGCAAGATGTTGTAGACGAGCACCACGAGGATGATCCCCAGGGCGCCGCCGCTTGCCAGCGGGGTCACCTTGTGGAACCGACGCCACGCGTCCTCCGGGACGGATTCGCCGAGTGCGCGCTTGTCGCTCACAGGCCCTCCATCCTCGCCTCGCCCAGCGCCGTCAGCTTCTCGCGCAGGCGTTCCGCCTCCGCAAGCGCGAGGCCAGGAATCGACGCGTTCGAACCCGCCGACGCCGTGACCAGCTCGATCTTGGCCAAACCGTAGCGCTTGAGGAGCGGGCCGGTGCCCACCTCCACCTGCTGCATGCGGCCGTAGGGCACCACCGTCACGCCGTGAAACATGATGCCGGAGCGGATGAGGAGTTCGTCCTCGAGTTCGGCGTAGCCGAAGGCACGGGCGCGGCGCAGGGCGAAGGGGATCTGGATGATCCACACCAGCGCCCACACCGCGAAGCTAGCCCACCACAGCACGGCCGGGAAGCTGGCATTTCCGAGCGTGAACGCGGGGATCGCTCCGACTGCCACGGCGGCTAGTACGCCGGTCGACCACCGGATCGCCTGAACCTTGATATAGCCGGGGTCTAAGGGTGTGAATTCGACATCCTTGGCAAGAGGGTTTCTCATAATCCCAGTATACAGAGGGTGTAGCTCGCGCCCATCCGCCCTCCGGCGGAGCCGGAAACGACGGTTGCCGCGCTCGCGCCGAAGCAAAGCCAGCCGCGGAGCGGGACTAACCGGGCTATTGGACGCCATTGGCGCTGGCGGCAGCGTCGGGGCCCGGGTCGTCGTAGGTGCACCAGCGCTCTCCCACCAGGGCTTCGATCGTCATGACGATCGAAGCTAACCCGGCCAACAGGGCGTTGTGCCCGTTGTCGGTGAGGAAGGTGGCCGAGCCGGCATAGTAGGCGACCGCGATCCCCAGCGCGCCGCCCGCCATGAGCGTGCCGCCGCGCGAGGTGGCCTGCGTGAGCACCCAGATCCGGGCCGCGTACAGCTGATCCACCGGACGCCTGCCCTTGCGGTACTGGCGCACCAGCCACGCCTGGCCGATCACCACAGCGCCGATGACGAGCGGCACGAGGAACAGCCAGAACGGGATCGGGACCGGGTTCGCCCCGGAGCGGATAAAAACGGAGGTGAGCGAGAAGACCGTCACGCCGGCAACCAGCCCCGCCCCGAGCAGCATCGAGATCGAGGTGGGGCGCAGCTTGCGGTTCCGGCTCATCCTCACCCTCCGAGCGGCTCGACCCGCTGGTCGGCGACGTCGAGGAGCAGGTCGGCGACGCGCCGTCCCGCAAGCGTGGCGCCCGGGTCGAGCGAGGCCCAAGGCTCGAGCACGAAGCGCCGCTCGGCGGCGCGCGGATGCGGCAGTGTCAGGCGCGCGGTGTCCAGCTCGAGGTCGGCATAGGTGATGATGTCGAGGTCGAGGGTGCGCGCACCCCAGCGCTCGGAGCGCACCCGCCCATGCTTGGCCTCGATCGACTGGAGCCGGTCGAGCAGTTCGAGGGGCTGCAGGTGCGTGTCTAGCAGCGCGACGGCGTTGACGTAGTCCGGCTGTTCGGCCTGCTCCTGCGCCAGCCGCGGCGCCGTGCGATACAGGCTGGAGGCGACGACGACGCCGAGCCCGCCCAGCTCCCGGATCGCGGAACGCACGTGGCCGGCCGGGTCATCCAGGTTGGAGCCGATGCCGACGACGGCACGCTGAGCGCCGAAGGTGCGCCCGCCCGCCAGGCCGCCGATCTGATCTCCCGTCCACCGTTCGAACGTGACGGCCACGTCCGCGAACTCGTGCGGGATCGGGGCCTGCGGCTTGTGGACGGTGACCTCCACTCCCGCGGCGCCGAAATCCAGCACCCGGGCGGCGATGCGGCCGGCGAGGGTCTCGATGAGGTCGGCGTGCTCGCCCTCGATCACGGCCACCACGGCGTCGGCCACCTCGGCGTAGTTGATCGTGTGGGCCACGTCGTCGGTGGCAATGGCCCGCGTGATGTCGAGGCGTAGCGCGACGTCGACCACGAAGTCCTGCGGTGCGGTGTGTTCGAAGTCGAGCACACCGTGGGTGCCGCGGGCGCGCAGGCCGGAGAGCCGGATCGTGGACAGGGACATCAGTTGCCCTTCAGCATGTGGGCGACGTTGATCGCCGTGGCGGTGGCGGCGACGTTGTGGACGCGCACCGCCCACACCGAATCCGCGATGAAGGCCGAGATGGTCGCGGTGGCGACGTCGCGCTCGTCGTCCACGGCGACGTTTGCGAGGAAGCGCTTGCGCGAGTGTCCCACCAGCACGCGGTGACCCTCCCCCAGGAAGGCGCCGAGCCCGCGCAAGACCTCCCAATCCTGCTCGCCAACCTTCGCGAAGCCCAGGCCCGGGTCGAGGATGATCGACTCGGCCGTGATCCCGGCGGCGACGGCCGCGTCGCGCGAGGCGAGCAGCTCGGAGCGAACCTCGCCCACGATGTCGCCGTAGGAGGCCAGGCCGTTCATCGTGCGGGCGTTGCCGCGCCCGTGCTGGAGCACGTAATCGCAGCCTAGCTCCGCAACGGTGGCGAACATGTCCGGGTCGCCCTGCCCGCCGGTCACGTCGTTGACGATCGCGGCGCCCGCCTCGACAGCCCGGCGCGCGGTACTGGCGTGGTAGGTGTCCACCGAGACCGGCACCTCGCCCGACAGCTGCGCGACGACGTCCGCGATCCTGCCCCATTCTTCCTGCGCGGCGACGGGTTCGGCGCCCGGGCGGGTGGATTCGCCGCCGATATCGAGGATGGTGGCGCCGGCGGCGATCAGTTGCCGACCGTGGTCGATGGCGGCGCGCGGGTCGAGGAACTTGCCCCCATCCGAGAACGAGTTCGGCGTCACGTTGACGATTCCCATGATATTCATGCTTACCTCATCAGACTCATAGCTTCGGCGCGGGTGGCCGGGTCGTGCATCGTGCCGCGCACCGCGGAGGTCACCGTTCGCGCGCCGGGCTTGCGCACCCCGCGCATCGACATGCACAGGTGCTCCGCCTCGACGACGACGATCACGCCCGTTGCGCCCAACCTCTCGTAGATCGTGTCCGCCACCTGGGTGGTCAGGCGCTCCTGGACCTGGGGGCGGTGGGCGAATCCCTCCACGAGGCGGGCCAGCTTGGACAGCCCGGTCACCCGGCCGTCGGGGCCCGGAATATAGCCCACGTGGGCCACGCCGTGGAAGGGCAACAGGTGGTGCTCGCACATGGAGTAGACCGGGATATCGCGCACGAGCACCATCTCCTGGTGCCCGACGTCGAACACCTTCTCCAGGTGTTCACCCGGATCCTCATCCAGGCCGGAGAAAATCTCCGCGTAGGAGCGGGCCACCCGGCCCGGGGTCTCCCGAAGGCCATCGCGGTCCGGGTTCTCCCCGATGGCGAAGAGGAGTTCGCGCACGGCGGCCTGCGCGCGCTCGAGGTCGACGCTCATCGCCCCTCCCCTCGCGGCTCGTCGGGCTGGTCGCCCGACGCCGAGTGCTCGCCGGAGTCAGCCGTGCCCTCCGGCAGTGGGACCGGGGGCAGGTCGGAGACGGGCCGCTCTGGCGAGGACAGCCACAGCTGGCGATCCGGCGCCTTGACGACGTCGGCGAAGATCTCCTTGAGCTCGCCCTCCAGCACGGTCTCTTTCTCCAGCAACACGGAGGTGAGGCGGTCGAGCACGTGGCGGTTATCCATCATGATCTGCCATGCCTCTTGGGCGGCGCGGTCGAGCAGGGCGCGCACCTCCTCGTCCACGATCCTGGCCAGGTCGTCCGAGTGCTCGCGTGTCTGACCCCCGCCCATCCTGGTCATCGGATCCGAGTCGTCTGCCGTGAGGCGGACGGCGCCCACCCGCTGCGACATGCCGTACTCGGTGACCATCTTTCGGGCCACGTCGGTGGCCTTCTGGATGTCGTTTGAGGCGCCGGTGGTCGGGTCGTGGAAGACGACCTCCTCCGCGGCGCGCCCGCCGAGCGAGTAGACCAGCTGGTCGAGTAGCTCGTGGCGGGAGGTCGAGTACCGATCTTCCGTGGGCATCACCATCGTGTAGCCCAGCGCCCGCCCGCGCGGCAGGATGGTCACCTTCGTGACCGGGTCGGTGTGGTTGAGCGCGGCAGCGGCGACGGCGTGGCCGGCCTCGTGGTAGGCGGTCATCCGCTTCTCCTTCGGGTTCATCACCCGGGTGCGGCGCTGCGGGCCGGCGATGACGCGGTCGATCGCCTCGTCGATGTCGTCCTCGTCGATCTTGGGATGCCCGCGGCGGGCGGCGAGCAGGGCGGCCTCGTTGAGCAGGTTGGCCAGGTCCGCGCCGGAGAAGCCGGGCGTACGCCGGGCAATCGACTCGAGCGAGACGGCGTCAACCAGCGGCTTGCCGTCCGCATGGACCTTGAGAATCTGCTCGCGCCCGGGCAGGTCCGGGGCCTCCACGCCGATCTGCCGGTCGAAGCGGCCGGGGCGAAGCAATGCCGGGTCGAGCACGTCGGGGCGGTTGGTCGCGGCGATCACGATGACGTTGGTGCGCTCGTCGAAGCCGTCCATCTCCACCAGCAACTGATTGAGGGTCTGCTCGCGTTCGTCGTTACCGCCGCCGATGCCCGCGCCGCGATTGCGCCCCACGGCGTCGATCTCGTCGACGAAGATGATCGCCGGTGCGACCTTCTTGGCCTTCGTGAACAGGTCGCGCACGCGCGATGCGCCCACGCCCACGAACATCTCCACGAACTCGGATGCCGAGATGTGGAAGAAGGGCACCCCGGCCTCGCCCGCCACGGCCTTCGCCAGCAGCGTCTTGCCTGTTCCCGGGGGGCCGTACAGCAGCACGCCGCGCGGGATCTTTGCCCCCATCTTGTAAAACTTCTCCGGCGTCGCGATGAACTCCTTAATCTCAGCCAGTTCCTCGACCGCCTCGTCCACGCCGGCGACGTCGGCAAACGTCACGTCCGGCAGATCCGATTCCACGCCGTCGCGCTTGACCTTGCCGAACTCGTTCATCCGCCCCTGCATCTTGGGGATCATCCAGAAGAACAGGCCTACGATGAGCAGCATGGGCAGCATCAGGGACAAGAGCGAGAACAGAATCGACTGCTGGGGGACGAGCGAGTTGTAGCCGTTTTTCGAGTCCGCCTTCTGCACGAGGGCGAGCACCGCGTCACCCTCCGGATCCGTGTACTGGAACTGGACCTTCTTGGTGGGGTCCTCTTCCTTGCCCTCCAGATCCGTGGGCGTGTAGTTATTCTTGAGCCAGATCTGGACGAGCTGGCTGCCATCCGTGACCTGGATGCGTTCGATTGACTGCGACTGCAGGATCTGGCGGCCCTCGCTCGTCTTAATCTGCGTGAACCCGCCGGGGTTGAAGAGGAAGAAGATGAGGACCGCGCCCAGTGTGAGGGCGCCCAAGATCCCCCAGAAGATCCGCCGCTGTCTGCGCTCGCGTTCCTCCTGCTCCTTGCGCTCGCGCTTCGAGAGAGGGTCAGGCTTACCCTTCGGCTTGGCCTTGCGGCCCCGCCGGTTGAAATCCTCCAGGCTGCGTCGCTGTCGATCGGACATTTAACCTCCGTACACGTGGGGAGCGAGGACGCCCACGAAAGGCAGATGGCGGTAGTCCTCGGCGTAGTCAAGCCCGTAGCCGACCACGAATTCATTGGGGATGTCGAAGCCGACGTACTCCACGTCCACGTCGACCTTCGCCGCCTCCGGCTTGCGCAACAGGGTGGCGATCTTGACGGACTTCGCGCCGCGCGTCTTCAGGTTCTGCTGCAGCCAGTCCAGGGTCAGACCCGAGTCGATGATGTCCTCCACGATGAGGACGTTAAGGCCCTCAAGTTCGGTGTCCAAATCCTTGAGGATACGCACCACACCGGAGGTCTTCGTGGAGGCGCCATAGGAGGAGACGGCCATCCAGTCCATGTGGAGGGGCACGGAGATCTGGCGCGACAGGTCCGCCATCACCATGATCGCCCCGCGTAGCACACCCACGAGCAGCAGCGAATCCTCATCCTTGTAGTCCGCACTGATTTGTGCGCCCATCTGGGCTAGGCGCTCCTTGATTTGTTCCTCGGTGACGACGACGTTGACGATGTCGTCTTTGCAATCCTCAAGGTTCATGACTTCTCCGCTCTCTTCAGAGTTAAAAGGTTGTCCCGCCGGTAGGCGTATGCGCCAGGTAGGTGGAGCTCACGATTATTGTCCGCCCCGCACACGAGCCTATCAAGTGCGTCGATATGCCAGTAAACAATGTCACCGGCCCTGCCCACACGCCCCACCGCTTCGCGCAGCACCCGGGTTCGAATGGCCCTCGGCTGGGTGGCGAGCGCCCGCACGTCGATCCCCTCCGATCCGGCGACGTCCCCGCCCACCCGATCCGCGGCCGCGGACAGCGCCTCGTCATCCTCGCGGGCCATCGCCGCCGTGCGGCACAGGGCGTCGACGACGCCGGGACCCAGCGCCTCTTGAAGCGCGGGCATGACTCGGTGGCGGATGTGGGAGCGCCGCAGCGGCCCGCCGGAGGCGCTACGCCAGGGGCCGTCGAGGGCGTTGGTCGGGTCCTCCACCCACGGCAGGTCGAGGTGCCGGCAAACCGCGCGTAGGTCTCCGCGGCGAAGGTGCAGGTAGGGGCGAACCATAGGCACGTCCGGGTGGCCGGGGAGGTGGCCGCGCCGGGCCATCCCCGAAATCGAGCGGGCCCCCGACCCGCGGCCGAGCCCCATCAGCACAGTTTCGGCCTGGTCATCCGCCGTGTGGCCGAGCAGCACGGTGAGCGGGGCGGCGTTCTTCAGCTTCCCGCCGGCGCGCGCGATCTGGGCCAGCCGCGCGTAGCGGGCGGCGCGCGCGTTGCCCTCCGGCCCGTCCCCACCCGAGCTCGCCACCTCCACCCGCGTGGCGATCGGGGTGTCAACCACCCGGCGAAGATACCGTTCCACCGCGAGCGCCTCACGCCCCGACTCCGGGCGCAACCCGTGGTCGATCGTCGCGGAGAGGACCTCGAGCCGGCCGCCGCTCGCCCACATCGCCACCTTCGTCAGCGCCATCGAATCCGACCCGCCGGACACGGCGAGCAGAACCGAGCCCCCGTCGGGGATCGGGGCGAGCGCCTCGCTCATGGCGTGGCGTGCGGCGGTGAGGGCGGGATGCGGGAAGGACATCACATGCGCTCAATCCACGCCGCGGGATCCGACAGTTCGGCCAGGGTGGGCAGGTTCTGCGGCGCGAGCCACACCCGGTTGAAGAACTCCATGCCGCGTTCGCTCACCACGTGCGCCACGAACGCCTCTCCTGCCTTGTACTGCGCAGTCTTGGCATCAAGGCCAAGATGGCGGACGAGGAAGGCGACGATCGGGTTGCCGCCCGCGCGCTTGGCGGCCATCGCGGAGATGATGCGGCGGCGGGAGGGGATGCGCATGGTGGGCACGTTGTTCATCGCGTATTCGGCGTGCCCCTCGAGCAGGGACATGACGGCGGTGACCTCTCCGAACGCGGGTTCGGAATCGGCCCCGGAATCGAAGGCCTGCAGGAGGGACGCCGCGCGCGCAGCCAGCACTTCCTTCAGCCAGGGTGCGGCGGCAAACTGGGTGGCGTGGGTGATTTCGTGGACGGCCACCCACAGGCACAGATCCCGCCGGTCGAGATCGAAGCTCATGCGGAAGGACGCCACGTTCGGCGCCACGAGGTAGAGACGTTCGGGCTGGGAGAACGGGTCGAACTGGCCGAGCACCTTGGCGGCCACCGCCGAGAAGACGATCGAACCCTCCACGGTGCTGACCACGTCACGGCCCTGAAGCAGGTTCTCGACCGAGACGGCGCCGGCGCTGGCCCACGTGGCCCGGTCCACCACTTTTACCTCCACCGAGGCGGCCTGCTCGGCCGCCTCCGCCAAGCCGGTGACGGAGGCGACGATGCCGGGGGCGCGCCGCGCCTGCGCGCGCAGATCAGTGACGAGCGCGCGCCCCTCGGCCGGGCTGACATCCGGACCGCCGCCCGCAAGCACGCGAGCGGTCCGGTAAACCTTGCTGTGATCGATCATGTCTCAAGGTTAATCTGCCCCTCCGACACTCGCGAGAAAAGTCGCTCACGGCGCACACCCTGCCCCGGCGTCGTGAAGCATCGCCGCCTCGCCAGCCCGCGGTTAACCGCACTGGTCTTGGCCGGACCGCCTACAGCTTCGTGAGGCCCGACACGAACGTGTCGATGAGCGCGCGAGACACGGTCGCGGTGCCTTCCTCGAGGTGGTCAAGAAGGATGGAGAAGATAAGCGGATAGCCTGACTCCGTGCGAAGATAGCCCGACAGCGAGATCGCGGTCACGAGCGTGCCCGTCTTGGCCCGCACCTGCCCCTCCGCCTCGGAACCGGCGAAGCGTTCGGCGAGCGTGCCGTCCAGCGCCGCAACCGGCAGGCCCGCGGGCAGGCCGGCAAGCGAGCACTCCTGGCACTTCCACACGTCGAGCAGAATCGCGCTCAGCAGGTCGGCGGTGACCCTGTTCGACACCGACAATCCCGAGGCATCCGCGAGCACGACGCCGCCCATGGGGTAGCCCGCCTCCGTCAGCACCTCGGAAATCGCCTGGGAGGACCCGGCAAACGTGGCCGGCTTGCCCTTCGCGATCGCCACGAGGTGCCCCATCACCTCCGCCACGGAGTTGTCCGACTCGGTCAGCAGCAGATCCACCAGGTCGCGCACCGGCGCGCTCTCGACGCGTCCCAGCTCCGCGGCGTCGTCGGGGGCGCTACCGCGCCTCGCCTCTCCGACCTCAACCCCGGCCCCGCGAAGCTGGGCGGCGAAGGCCTCCCCCGCCAGCAGATCCGGGTCGGCCAGGTAGCCCCGCCCCTGGACGCGACCACGGTCGACGGCGATCGGGCGCAGCTCCATGACGTATCCCCGGTCCGCGCCCTCGATGTCGTCATAGTAGAGCGGGCCCTCGAACAGGCTGGAATCGACGACGAGCTCGAGGGGCTGCGTCACGTCCGTGCGGCTCGCCAGCGCATCGGCGACGTCGGCGGCGAGCTCGCCCAGGCCCGCCCGCCCGCGGATCGCGGTGGGATCGCCCGCTCCCTCAGCGAGTAGCACATCGCCCCCGCCGATCAGGTAGAGCGTGTTGCCCGACAGCGTGGCGCGTGTGGGCAGCGTCGCCTCCGGGCCGAGGGCGTCAAGCGCGGCCCGCGCAGTCACCAGCTTCATGTTCGACGCCGGCGTGGCAGCGCGCGAGGAATCACGGGAGGCGATCACCTTGCCCGTCTTCGGATCCATGACGACCACCGACGTCTGGCCCGTATTCGTCTCCGCGTTCGCGAGGGCGGAGATGAGCCCGTTGACGGCGTCCGCGGTGGGTGCGGACGCGTCCGGCTCGACGACGTCGGGCGGCTGCGCACTGACCTGCGCGAGCGTCGGATACGGCAACGGCTCGGCCGGCTCCGGCTTCGTGGTCAGCGGCCCGGGGACAAGATCCCAGGCGTCAGCGAAGACATAGGCCCCTGCAAGGACGACGATCAGCGCCGCAACGATTCTCTTCCACACCTCGTCATCTTCCCACACCGGCGCCGGCCGCGTGGAAACATGTGCGAAGAAATGCGTCTATCGCGCGCAAAATAGGTCAAGCGCCGGGCTAGAATAGTGGTCAGCTCAACAGCGAAGGAGAGATCAATGGACTTCGACGTCACCATCGAGATCCCGAAGGGGAACCGCAACAAGTACGAGGTGGATCACGAGACCGGGCGGATCCGGCTCGACCGCATGCTCTTCACCTCGACCCGCTACCCCGATGATTATGGCTTCATTGACGGCACCCTCGGTGAGGACGGCGATCCGCTCGACGCGCTCGTGCTCCTCGACGAGCCCACCTTCCCCGGTTGCGTCATCAGGTGCCGCGCCCTGGGCATGTTCCGCATGAAAGACGAGGCCGGCGGCGACGACAAGGTGGTCTGCGTCCCCACTGGCGACCAGCGCGCCTCCTGGCGCACCGAGCTGGAGGACATCTCGGAGTTCCACCGCCTCGAGATCCAGCACTTCTTCGAGGTCTACAAGGACCTCGAGCCCGGCAAGTCCGTGGAGGGCGCGCACTGGGTTGGCCGCGAGGAAACCGAGAAAGAGATCCGCGCCTCCTTCCAGCGCGCCATCGACACCGGCTACTACGATCACAACCCCAACATCCATCCCGACAACATGAAGTAGTCGGCGCGGGCCGGGTACGTGGCAATGAGGAGGCCGCCCCACACCGGGGCGGCCTCCTCACGTGTTGCGTGATTCTTAGCGAACGCGCAGGTAGATCGGGTTACCCCACACCGCGTCCTCCTGGGTGCCCATCGACGGGTTCCAGGCGGCGATGTGCATGCCGTTTCCGGTGTAGATGCCGACGTGGCCGGGCCACCACATCACGTCACCGGGCCGCGCCTGCGACGCCGGAACCTGCCTGTAGGCACCCCAGAACTGCGTCACGGACTGGCCGGTGCGCCGCGGCGTGGTCACGCCGAAGTGCTGGTGGACGTACCACACAAAGCCCACGCAGTCCCAGCCGCTGGTCGGCGAGACGCCTCCCCACACGTAGGGCGAGCCGACGAACTGGCGGGCGTAGTTGACCAGATCCTGGCCACTGCCCGACGACGGCGCGCTCTGCGCCGCCTTCTGCGCGGCCCTCTCCTGGGCCTCCCGCTCGGCCTTGGCGGCGGCGTCCTTGGCGGCCTTGTCGCGGGCCGCCTTGTCTGCGGCCTCCTTGACCGCCTTATCAGCCGCGGCCTTCTCGGCAGCGGCCCTCGCGGCTGCCTCCCTGTCGGCGGCGATCTTTCGGGCCTGCTCGGCGGCGGCCTTCTGAGCTGCCGCCCGGTCGGCCGCGGCGCGCTGGGCGGCGGCGAAATCAGCGGCTTCCTTGGCCGCCTTCTCCGTGTTGGCCTTGCTCGCACCAGTGGAGTTCTCGGCCTCCTTCGCCAGACGCGCGGCCTCCTTCTCGGCGGCCGCTGCGGCGGCGTCGGCGGCAGCGGCGTTGGCCGTCAGCTGATCGACGTTGGCCTGCGCGGCGGACGAAAAACGCTCTTGGCTGGACTGCTGCGCCCGCGCGAGCACG
Organism: Trueperella sp.; assembly: GCA_022783305.1. Lineage (GTDB taxonomy): Bacteria > Actinomycetota > Actinomycetes > Actinomycetales > Actinomycetaceae > Trueperella > Trueperella abortisuis. The sequence continues at coordinate 25,610 of JALEWQ010000072.1, forward strand.
AGGGCCGCGGCGGCATCCGCCTTCTCCTTGCGATCCCGCTCGAGCTGGTCGAGGCGCTCACGCTCGAGCTCCTCGGTGGTGCCACGCTGAGCGGCGAGCTCTGCGGCGAGCCCATCGCGCTGGGCCTGCGCGGAGGCGAGGGTCTGCTGCTGGGCATCGGCGGCCGCCTTGGCGGCGTCGGCCTTCGCCGTGACCGCGTCCGCAGCCTTGGCCTGCGCCTCAGCGGCGGCGTCGGCCTCTTCCTGCATCACGCGGGCGACTTCCTCGAGAGCCTGGAAGCGCTGCACCTTCGAGTCCACCGAGTTCGCGAGCGTGCCATAGACCTGCGAGCGGCGGTTCGCGTCCTCGACCGAGTCCGCGCCGAAGAGGTAATAGGACTGGGTGACCTCTCCCGCCTGATTCTTGTACATCGCCTGCGAGACGGATCCGAGTTCACGACGCGCGACGTCCAGATCGTCCTTCGCGGCGTTCGCCTTCTCCTGGGCAGTCACGGCGGCCGAGATCGAATCTGACAGATCCGACTGGGCGACGATGGAGGCTGCCTCAGCCTCGGCGGCCGCGGCCGTGGCGGCGTCGGATTCCTGGGCCAGGCGGGTCAACTCGAGCTCGAGATCCGCCAGCGTGCGAGCCGTCTGCTCCTGCGCGGCGTACGAGTCATCAATGTCGCTATCCGAAATCGGGGCCGCCTGAGCGGGTAGGGTGATGGACCATGCCAGCCCGAGGGCTGAGATCATTACCAGTGACTTCCGGGCCACTAGCCACCTCCATGTGTGGTATCTACGGGCGTGTCGGCTTGACATCGCTTGTTCACCCATAACCGTATACCCATTCGTTACAAAAGAAAACAAGATAAACAGAATTCACTTGAATTACTTGGATCTCACCGTTCACAATTGTCACACGTTTGCGACCTCGCGTGCGAGCCGGCCGAACGCGCCCCCATGCCCACCGCCGACACGACGACGGCCGGCGGTTGACAGGCCAACTGCGCTTCCCCGGCGGTCCGGCCCGGGACCATCTCACACCTTGTCCGCCCGTTGCACCCCCTCGAAACACACCTTATGGTGGTGGGCATGAAGCGAATGTAGAGCGGGCACCGGCCCTTGCCTTGGCGGGTGCCCTTGCCATGCCCGTGATCTACGATGAGGACTCCATGACACCCGACGCTTCCTTTCCCCCGTTCCTGGTGGGCTACCCGCCGCTCACCCCGGTCACCGACGCCGCGCCCGTGGCGGACTTCGACACCGGCTACCACCCGCCACTGTCCCGCAAGCCCCTGCCCGCCACCGGCGCCTGGCGCGAGGGCGACGACCCTGGCGAGCGCCAGTTCGCTGATCTCGGCCCCCTCCCGCTTGAGCTCGGCGGCACCATCCCCGTCACCCTCGCCTTCGAAACCTGGGGAACCCTCGCCCCCGACGGCTCGAACGCGATCCTGCTCTGCCACGCCCTCACCGGCGACTCCCACGCCACCTCGAGGGACGGCACCGACGGCTGGTGGCACGACATCGTCGGCCCGGGAAAGGCGATCGACACCGAGCGCTGGTTCGTGGTGTGCCCGAACGTGCTGGGCGGATGCCAGGGCTCGACGGGTCCGGCCTCGACCGCCCCGGACGGCAAGCCGTGGGGCTCGCGCTTCCCGGAGATCACGATCCGGGATATGTGCGCCGCAGAGAAGCTACTCGCCGACCGCCTCGGCGTCCGGTGCTGGGCCCTCATCGCCGGCGCCTCTTTCGGAGGCTGCCGCGTCATGGAGTGGGCCGCCTCCTACCCGGACATGTGCGCCGCGATCGCGGTGCTCGTGGCGGGCCCGGCAACCACCGCCGAACAGATCGCCTACCAAAAGACGCAGAACCAGGCCATCGCCCTCGACCCCGCCTTTAACGGCGGCGACTACTACCATCTTCCCGACGGCGCCGGCCCCCACCGCGGCCTGGGGCTGGCTCGCGAGCTTGCCCACATCACCTATCGCAGCCCGCTCGAGCTCCACCAGCGTTTCGGGCGCACCCCGCAGGCGGGCGAGGACCCGTTGGCGGGCGGGCGCTACGCCGTCTCCTCTTACCTCGATCACCACGCCTACAAGCTTGCCGCCCGCTTCGACGCGAATTCCTATCTGACCATCTCGCAGTCGATGATCACCCACGACATCGGGCGCGGTCGCGGCGGGACCCGCGCCGTCGTCGCCGCCCTCACCATGCCGGCACTGGTGGTCGCCGTGGATTCGGACCGGCTGTTCTATCCGAGTGATATGGCGCAGCTCGCCGCCGCTCTGCCCGGCGCGCGCCCGTTGCGCACGGTGGTCTCGGAGTACGGCCACGACGGCTTCCTCATCGAAAACGACCAGGTCACGGCGATCTTGGGCGAGTTCCTCGACGACCTCGGCCTTCGCGCCTTGCCCGCCCCCACGCGCCAGATGCAATAATGTGGGGTATGTCGTGGATACCTGATTTCCTTGGGGACGGCTTCTACCAGCGTGTCCTGCCCCTGCACGACGACGACTACGGCCCCAACCGCGCCACCGTCGTCACCTACCGGCCGGGCGAGAGCGATCCTGCCTTCGCGGTTCTGGCGCTCCACGGCTGGAACGACTACTTCTATCAGTACGAGTTCGCCTTCGAGGTGGAGCGCATGGGCGGCCGCTTTTACGCGCTTGACCTGCGCAAGTACGGCCGATCCCACATTGAGGGGCAGATGTGGGGGTACATCGAGGATCTGTCCACGTATGACGAGGAGATCCACGAGGCGCTTGACGTCATCTACTCGGAACTGGGCGAGACGGTCCCGGTTTTCCTCTACGGCCACTCCACCGGCGGCCTGACCGCGACCCTGTGGGCGGACCGCCACCCGGACGCGCTCGCCGGCCTCATCCTCAACTCCCCGTGGCTTGAGTTCCAGGGCCAGACCGCGTTGCGCCTGGCGAGCCAGCCCCTGCTTGACACGATCCACCGCCTCTCGCCGACTACCGTCATCCCGACGCCGGATAACGGCTTTTACCAGCGGCTTCTTACCGGCTACATGACCGACGACGAGCGGGCCGCCGCCGGAGCCTCCGACGATCCGTTCATGTCCGAGGGCGGCTGGCATCCCGACCCGCGGTACCGCCACATGCCCAGCTTCCCCGTCCGGGCGGGCTGGCTGCGCGCGATCGCGAACGGCCATGAGCGCGTGGCCCAAGGGCTCGACATCCAGTGCCCGATCCTGGTGCTGACCAGCGCACAGACCTTCTACTCCGACACGTGGGACGATCGCATGCGCCGCGCCGACACCGTGCTTAACGTCGAGCAGATCTGGAAGCGGGTGCCGTGGCTGGGGCGGGTGACCACGCTGGTCAAGGTGCCGGATGCCATCCACGACGTGCTACTTTCCCGCCGCTGCGCGCGCACGATCGGCTACGCCTACATTGAGGGTTTCGTCCGCGGCGCGGCCCACTTCTAGCCGCCGGACGAGGGGCCGGGGCGGGGTGAGTGGTCGGCGCGGGCGGGCATCCTGCCCGGAGGTCTTCACCTCTCTACCGTCCACAAACTCCCTGGGAAGCAGGGCTAGGCGATGTCGCCGAGGGAACGGCCGTCCGGGGCGAGCCACATTCGCCACCCGTCCGCGCCGATCATTCCCGACGCCGCCACCGCCGCCTCGGACGGATCGGCAAAGATGCCCACGCCCTCCACCACGAGCAGGCCGGCCTCGGTCAGGCGCGCATCGATGTGGCGCCGCCGGCGCCGCGAACGCCATGTCACGACGACGGCGCCCACCTCGGCCACGACGCGGCGCATCCGCGGGAGCGGCTCGGGGTGGGAGTCGGCGGGCCCAGGCGCGACCACGGGCGCAGCGGCGGGGGCCGCGGCGGGTTTAGGCGCGGGAGTCGGGGCTTGCCACGGGTGCATCGCCGCGCGGGTGACCGCCTCCTGGGAGGCCGCCGAGGATACGTGTTCGGAGAAAATGGTGGCGCCGTGCTCCTTCGGGGCGCTCATGTCCCACAGGCGCTGCTCGGGGCGCTTGGATTCGGAAAGAAGCTGGTCGTACATGGTGGGGCCCACGTCCCGACGATTCTTCTCCAGCAGCGACAGGGCGTCTTCGCTCAGCGCTCGGCGCGACTCGCGCGAGCTACG
>JALEWQ010000092.1 GCA_022783305.1 Trueperella sp.
CGATTTTGAAAAGTGGCCCGGTCGCCTTTCTACCTGCGCGACCGGGCCACTTTTCAACTGTCACTGGCAGCAGATGTTGATGATTCCCGTGCGGGGCCTGCCTGCCGCAATCTCTCGTTAACCTTCTCGACGTTGAGCAAGAACAGTAGCCCAAGAATGGCAAGGTTGGCGATAGTAGGGATCCACAGATACATAAACGAAATCATATTCAACGCTGATTGCGTCTGCTCCTGAGCTTGGCCATCATACCCCGATCCGGCAAGGAGCCACCCTGCCACAGCGGTGCCAAACCCGGAACCAATCTTTGTACCGAGCGATGACGCCGAAAACATCATGCCGTCGATCCGCTTCTTCGTGCGCAGATACACGTTTTCGGAAATCTCCGCAATGAGCGCGTTTAGCGTACCCTGCAACGGGCTCATGCCCAGCGAAGCTACACCGGAGAAGAAAAGCATGAGCGGAATCGATCCCATCGCTGCTCCCAGCACAACGCCAAGACGACCGAGCACCGCCACGATATATCCCACAATAGCCACTGGCTGCATACGGCCCACTCTTGCCACCACCATTGGGGTGATCAGAAGCCCAACTATAAGCGGAATGTTGATCGACCACGCGAAAGGTCCGAGCAGATTCGGATCGTCCAAAATGTAGGTCATGAAATAGATGCCGATATTGAGCGTTGCAGTGAAGAATTGCATGAGCACAAAACACACCACAATAATCACGAAGTATCGGTTACCGAGTAGCTTCAGCGATTCTCCGAAGGATAGCTGATCGTCTTTGGAGCTGAACGTGGGATCATCGTTAAGTTCCTCGGGCGGGAGCTCGTGTACAGAGGCCACCGACAGGGTGTTGAAGATAATTCCGACAATTGCATAGAAGATGGCGATGGTGCGCCATGCATCAGCCCCGCCCCCGAGCCACTGGACCATCCCCACGGTCACTGTTTGAATTGTAAGCGACGTGCCGAATGCAAACATGAAGCGGATAGAACCCATCTGCACGCGCTCGGCGCGATTCTTTGTGATCAGTGCAGTCAGAGCGGCGTAGGCAATGTTGTTAGCCGTATAGAATACGGCGTTGAGCGCAGTATAGGCGATGAAGAACCACACGTATTGCGCCGTTTCTCCCATTGAGGGTGGAATAGCGAAAATCGCCACGAGCATGATGGCGCACCCAAAGAATGCGCCAAACATCCACGGTCGAGCCTTCCCCCAGCGTGTCTGGGTCTTATCCATAAGGCGGCCAAAGAATATATCTGAGACGCCATCGAAAATTCGTGCCACCATCATCAGCGTTCCGATAATCCCGGCGTTTAAGCCAACAGTATCGGTGAGATAAATCATCACGAATGCCGAGAGAAGGGCATACACTACGTTTCCAGCGATATCGCCCGATCCGTAGCCGATCTTATTGTACCACTTAAGATAGCGTTCTTCGTTCATCGTTGAACCTTTCCAAGGGTGTTGATGCTCAATACGAGCGCCATATCGAGGTGCCGGGGCACTCGATAGGCGGGAGCTAGAGACGGGCCACACGATCCTGAGCCAATACCAGCCATCGCGGAATCGATGCACAGCACTGTGCATCCAGCGGGGCGAAGCTCAGTGTTGTGTGTGCATCGGGTGAGTTCTTCTTGAGTGAAGTGTGAGGCGTTGAAAGAAAAGAGATGGTTGCTGGCCACGGCCAAGTTGAGCTCTTCGTGGATCCCTTGAATTTCAAGGTAGTCCACGGAAGAACGCGAGCCGTTTTCTTGGGGCATGATGTAGTCTTCGTGAAGCTCCCCAATCGACGTCTGGTAAACCCCGTGTCGCGCTGCCTGGCTCTTATCGATGTAGTTTTCCTGCGGCCCAAGGCCAGCCCACAAAACGCCATCACCCTGCTTAAGGAACATGCGAATTCCAAAGCGAGGCAGATCGGGGAAGTTCTCAGAAACGTCCCCAACGAAACTCAACTCAAGCGAACCATCAGGGCGGACAATCCACGTGAGTCGCCCGCGGATAATCGGCTGAATGGTTGGTGCGACCACGGCGATCTCGGCGGTGAGGCGAATGCCGTCCGTCGTGCGGTCTGCCGTGAAAGAATATGCGTGCGAATAAGCGAGGTGGTATTTGGCACGTATCCACTGCGACTTGACGTACATATCGTTGTCCGTGGGAGCCCGCCAGATATTGAGCTCCATCGGTTTGGAACAAAGATCCTCATCGCGGTAACGGATACTCTCGATCAGACCCGTATCTCGATCGAACTGATAGTGCAGATCCCCGGCGCGCACGGAACAGAATCGTCCCCGGGGTTCAAGAATCGGCTGCTTGTCTCCCGTTTCGGGCGCAACGGCCGAGGGCTTGCTTTTGACCTTCGGTGCACACAGCTCCAGAGCCGCGCGCGTGTGCGCAGTGGCGTTCGATAAGGCAAACTCGTCAAACCCGAGGCAATGGCCTTCTGATACCAGTGGGGCATCATGAGCTAAAACGCTGAAAACGCGCAGGAAACATCGGCCTACTTCGGGCACGGTGAGAGGGAGCTCCATGCGCGCCGAGGTGCGCGGGGCGATTGATGGACACTGAAGAGCACCGTGTTCCACCACCACGCCATCGCAGATGACCTCATAGCGAAGCCTCGCGAAGTCGGCCGCGTTGAGGTGGTTAGCAGTATTCGTGAGCGTGAGTACCCCTTGACAATAGTCTGCCCTGATCGGACGGTGCACATTCCAGGCCTCGAGAAGCCCGGTGTGTGGCGTTCGATCGGGGCCGACAAGGCCATCGATGCAGAAATTGCCATCGTGAATCTCTTCGCCATGATCGCCGCCGTAGAGATAGGCACCGGCATCCGTTTGCACGGCGTGATCCGCCCATTCCCAGATGAATCCGCCGCACATCCGCTCTTCACGCAGAATCATCTGCCAGTAATCCTCAAGATCTCCTGGGCCGTTACCCATGGAGTGGCAGTATTCTACGAGCAAGAACGGCTTGTCGCCCCAGGTGAGATACTCGGTGATATCCGAAAGCGGGGGATACATGCGGGCGTATACGTCGATGTTGGAGTAGTCGTATGAGCGGTCGGGCGCTTTGTAATACGCCGATTCGTAGTGGGTAAAGCGAGTAGGATCAAGCTCTTTCATCCGCGCGAGGCCAGCTTCGAGCGTTTGACCGTAGGCACACTCGTTTCCAGCAGACCACGAGATAACCGACGGGCGATTCTTCTCAGAATGGATCATCAGCTCGATACGATCCACCACGGCCTCGGTCCACGCGGGATTATCAGCAATGGGTTTGTTCCACTGATGGAAGACATTGGGTTCAGTTTCATCGGCGAGCAGTTGAAGCTGAGTGCCGTGGCTTTCGTTATCTGCCTCGCTCATCACGTAGAAACCGTATTCATCGCACAGGTGATAGAACTGAGGGCAGTTTGGATAGTGCGATGAGCGGATAGCGTTGATGTTGTGCTCGCGCATCAGTTTCAAATCTCGGCGAATATGATCGAGATCCACCACGGGGCCCGTGCGAGGATCAGAATCGTGCCGATTTACGCCCTTGATCTTGATGGGGTCGCCATTGACTTTCAACACAGCGTCGGCAATCACTACTTCTCGAATGCCCACCCGATCCGTAATGACTTCGTTAGCGGTGTGCATAATGAGGGTGTAGAGGGAGGGAGTTTCTGGAGTCCACTCGTAGGGCTGGGTGAGATCGGTGTGCCACGTGTGATCGAGGGAGTGAGCCCGAGCGGCAGATCCAGAGGAGCCCGGGGTGAATCGGCCGTGCGCTACAGGCGCGCCCTTCGGATCAATCAGCGTGACGTCCACGCTTCCGGGATCGCCATAGAACCTAGCGTCCACCGTCACTCGCGCTCCATTTTCGGTGAATGAGGTGGTGACGAGGTAATCCTCGACGCCGGCCGCGGCCCTGCTCAGGAGATAGACGTCGCGAATAATGCCGGTGGTGCGAAACTTGTCTTGATCTTCAAGGTAGGTGCCATCGCACCATTTCAGCACGAGCACGTCGAGAGTGTTGGTGCCCTCGATCAGCGCATCGGTGATATCGAATTCGCTTTGCGCGTGGGTTACCTGCGAGTAGCCCACGTACGTGCCATTGATCCAGAGGTAGAAAGCGCTATCTACCCCTTCAAACATGAGATGCGTGCGAGGTGCTGCGCCCTGTTTGATGGAGCGCCTTTCGGTTTGATCTGCGCTAGAAGTCGCGGCGTGCGTGGGCGCATACGTAAACTTCGTGCGGTAGTGGCCAGCGGGGTTTCGTTTTGGCACGTGCGGCGGATCGAGCGGAATGGGATAGCGGATGTTGGTGTATTGGTGCTGGTCGAAGCCGTTGTATTGCCAGGTTCCCGGAACGGGTATCGTGGTGGCAAGCTCCGGGATGGCAAACACGTCTCTATCCAGATCTTGCACGCTTGGGTAGTAGGTGAACTCCCACTCGCCATTGAGTAGCCGGAACCGATCCGACCGGGTGCGCTCGATGTTAATCCTACCGGCAAGATCGGGTTCGCGCGCGTAAAGCTCGGGAGAGCATGGGATGTAGTAGGCGCGCGGAGGAAGGGTCTCCTCGTGGAGCACCGCCAGATTGTCGTGGTGTGTGAGCATCTGCATAACAAGCACCTTTGATTAAGCGGCACCGTTGCTACTTTGCGACTAGTAGATGGTGTCGTCCACAATAATGCTAACGATAACATTTTGCAAGTTTCTGCACGATTCACGGGGGCTTGAGCGGGTTGATAGAGTCGAATAGTGAGTTTAAGACGCGATTCGGCAGGCGGCACGTTGTTTGATGTGGCTCGTCTCGCAGGGGTATCCGCACAGACCGTTTCGAGGGTGGCGCGCGGAGAAGCGAACGTGGCGCAGCATACGCGCGAGAAAGTGCTTACAGCGATGGCAAGCGTTCAATATCGCCCCAATCGTGCCGCTCGCGCACTACGTACGGGTAGGTTCGGGGTGATCGGCCTGCTCACCCAGCACATCTGGCGCACAGGAGAGGCCTATACCTCCGACGGCGTGGTGGATGAAGCGGCGAAACTCGGATACTCAGTTTCTCTTGTGCAGGTACACAATCCCATGTCGGCTGATGTGCACCAGGCCGTAGCGCGGCTTTCCCAGCAAGAGATTGACGGTTTAGTGATTGTGCAGGCCGGGTTGGCCAGTAGCGAGCATTTGGCTTTGCCCGAAGGCTTGGCAGTGGCCAGTGCAGATTTAGGTTCTAACGCCTACCCGCTGGTGGTATCGGATCATCAGCAGGGAGTGCGTGCCGCAGTCCATCATCTGCTGGCGTTGGGCCACCCCACTGTCCATCACATCACGGGTGCGTCCGATTCTCGCTCGGCTCATCGCCGCCAGCGTTTGTGGGAAGACGCGCTGCGAGAGGCGGGTGCGCCGATTCCGGCCCCCATCCCCGGTGATTGGACCGCACATTCGGGCTACGAGGCGGGGATTCGTATTGCTGATCGGCGTGAGGTTAGTGCAGTCTTTGCCGCCAACGACGAGGTGGCACTCGGCCTGATCCGGGCGTTCACTGAGCGAGGTATTGGGGTGCCCGACGAGATCTCGGTAGTGGGGTATGACGGCATTGAGCTTGCAGAGTTCTCGGCGCCGCCGCTTACCACGGTACGTCAAGACTTCCACCGCGTGGGCACCGCCATGGTCCAACTGATCCATCAGCAACTTACGAGTGAGCTCACTACTTCGCAAGTTATCGTTCCCACCGAGCTCATCGTGCGGTCGAGCACCGGACCGTGGCGGCCGCGCGGTTAACTGGGCAAGCCAACTGACTAGCGCAAGCGCAATAGAAGTCAGTGAAGCAAATTCGGAGACCTTCGATTCTTGCTGTTGAGGTGATCAGTTCCTTTTCGGTTACGGTACGGCGCGAGTTGATTTGGCGGCAGTGGTATCATTTATGTCACATCGTAGTGTCTTGTTGGCTTAGGTGAGGTGGTGTCGGTGCGATTAGAGGTGATGGAGAATCGTGGCTTGCTCGTTGTCACTCTTGCTGTGCAACAGGCGCTCACTGTCATGAGCACGTCGTGGCACGCGAGATCCTTTATGCCGGACTACCTGCGCGGTGATTCGTTGGAGGGGCTTTATCCATTGGCGGCTGTAGCAATACTTGTGTGGGCTACGCTCCTTGTGGTTCAAATGAGACTCATGCCTTCAGATGTGACGCAAGCGCGGCGGGCAATCATGATTGTCTTGTGTGTTGCCGTGCTGAGCGCGGTCGTCGTCATCGTCAACTTTAGAAGCCTCTTTTTGCAGTACCCAGTCCTCTACATGGGCTCGTGGATGGTGCCCTTGATCGTGTTAACGGGCGGTCTGTATCCCCACAAGACCCACCATCCCCGAAAGGAAGGGAATCTTACATAAGAGGCTGCAGTCGTGAGTGCGGCGTACCGGTGGTGCATTTGCCCCGGTTGCCGGAGGGGCCTCGCTGTCTACTCTTGAGTTGTTTGAGCGGGGGAGGCCACGGCCGGCGACCCGCAGATGGCGAGGCCTCCTGCAGGGAGTGATATCTCACCGAGGCGGGGCGATTCCTCATCGTTGGGCCGTGCTAGACTGGCTGAGCCGTTCGATCGGCCGCGGAGCGTCATCGCTTGGGAGAACATGCCCCAGGCTCCGCGCAACGAGTAGAAGGAGAATCGTATGGCTCTGTCCAAGGAGCGTAAGGACGACATCATTAAGGAATACGCGACTCACGAGGGCGATACCGGCTCTCCCGAAGTGCAGGTTGCCCTGCTTTCGGCTCGTATTTCCGAACTCACGGAGCACTTCCGCACCCACAAGCACGATCACCATTCGCGCCGCGGCCTGATGCTCCTCATCGGTAAGCGTAAGCGTCTTCTTTCTTACCTTCAGAATGAAGACATCGAGCGTTACCGTTCGCTGATTAAGCGTCTCGGCCTGCGCCGCTAGACGCCCGATCGGCTCGCTCCCCACGGAGCGGGCCGATTGTTCGTATCACCCGCAGTTGGGCAATACGAATTGTAGAAGTACCTCCCGTCGGTCCTCGGTTGTGGTTGCCGCTTGGTTCAAGCGTTGATGACAATCGATGGCCGCGGGGCAGAAGAAAAGGAGATCCATGGAGGGTCCAGACGTTAAGTTCGCCGAAGCCGTTATCGATAACGGTCGTTTCGGCACCCGCACCATCCGTTTCGAGACCGGCCTGCTTGCCCGCCAGGCTGCCGGTTCCGCACTTGCCTACCTCGACGGCGAGACGACCGTCCTGTCCGCCACCGCCGTGTCTTCGCAGCCGAAGGAGCACTTTGACTTCTTCCCGCTGACCGTTGACGTCGAAGAGCGCCAGTACGCCGCCGGCCGTATTCCGGGTTCGTTCTTCCGTCGAGAGGGCCGCCCGTCGACCGATGCGATCCTGGCCTGCCGTCTTATCGACCGCCCACTGCGCCCGGCATTCGCCAAGGGCCTGCGCAACGAGGTTCAAATCGTTGCCACCGTCTTCACCATCCACCCGGATGACGCCTACGACGTCGTCGCGATGAACGCCGCGTCGATGTCCACCCAGATTTCCGGCCTACCCTTCTCGGGCCCGATCGGCGCCGTGCGCCTGGCTCTTATTGACGGCCAGTGGGTTGCCTTCCCGCGCTACTCGGAGCTGCCGGATGCCACCTTCATCATGGTGGTGGCGGGCCGCATCGTCGGCGATGACATCGCCGTCATGATGGTCGAGGCCGAGGCCGGCGACGAGGCGCTCGATAACGTGGCCAAGGGCGGCACGAAGCCGACCGAGACCTCGGTTGCCGAGGGACTTGAGGCCGCTAAACCCTTCATCCGCACCCTGTGCGAGGCACAGCTTAAGCTTGCCGAGCAGGTGGAGAAGGAGCCGCTGGATCTTCCGCGCTACCTGCCCTATGAGGACGAGGAGTTCGAGGCGATTGGACAGCAGATCAACGGCCGCTTCGAGGGTCTGTGGGGCATCGTGGACAAGCACGAGCGTGACGACGCGCTCAACGAGCTGACCCAGACCATCGTCTCCGAGCTGTCGGATCGCTTCGAGGACCGGGAGCAGGCTCTCGCCCTTGCCGTGAACCAGCACTGGAAGGAAGAGATGCGTCACCGCGTGCTCACCGAGGGTGTGCGCATGGATGGGCGCGCTCCGGCGCAGATCCGTACAATCACGGCCGAGGTGGAGGTTCTCCCGCGCGTTCATGGCTCGGCGCTCTTCCAGCGTGGCGAGACTCAGATCCTGGGCGTGACCACGCTCAACATGCTCAAGATGGAGCAGCAGCTGGACAACCTCTCGCCGATGACGGCCAAGCGCTACATGCATCACTACAACTTCCCGCCCTACTCGACGGGTGAGACGGGTCGCGTGGGCTCGCCCAAGCGTCGCGAGATTGGCCACGGAATGCTCGCCGAGCGTGCTCTGGTCCCGGTTCTGCCCTCGCGTGAGGAGTTCCCTTACGCTATCCGCCAGGTTTCCGAGGCCCTCGGTTCCAATGGCTCGACGTCGATGGGGTCGGTTTGCGCCTCCACCCTCTCGCTTCTTAACGCTGGTGTGCCGCTCAAGGCGCCGGTCGCCGGCATCGCGATGGGCCTCATTTCCGGCGTCGTCGAGGGCGAGCAGCGCTACGTGGCTCTGACCGACATCCTCGGCGCAGAGGATGCCCTCGGTGATATGGACTTCAAGGTCGCCGGTACCCGCGACATGGTGACGGCACTTCAGCTCGACACCAAGCTCGACGGTATCCCGGCCGCAGTCCTCGCTCAGGCTCTGACTCAGGCGCATGAGGCCCGCCTCGCCATCCTCGACCTGATCGAGGAAGCGGCTCCGGGTCCGGACGAGATGGCAGAGACCGCCCCGCGCATCATCTCCATTAAGATCCCGGTGGACAAGATCGGTGAGGTCATCGGCCCGAAGGGCAAGATGATTAACCAGATCCAGGAAGATACCGGCGCTGAGATCTCGATTGAGGACGACGGCACTGTCTACATCGGCGCCAGCGATGGCCCGTCGGCCGAGGCCGCCCGCCAGACGATCAACGCGATCGCTAACCCGCAGATGCCGGAGATCGGTGAGCGTTTCGTCGGCACGGTCGTCAAGACGACGACGTTCGGCGCGTTCATCTCGCTCTCCCCGGGCAAGGACGGCCTCCTGCACATCTCGCAGGTCCGCCGACTCGTGGGTGGTAAGCGTATCGACGCTGTCGAGGACGTGCTCAACGTCGGTGACAAGGTTGAGGTCGAGCTCGCGGAGATCGATCCGCGTGGCAAGCTCTCGCTCCACGCCGTTCTGAGCGAAGAGCAGCTCGCCGCTGAGGCGGCGGCCAAGGACAACGGTAAGGACGAGGACGATCGTCCGCGCCGTCGTGGTCGCCGTGAGGATGGTGAGAAGCGCAGTGGCGAACGTCGTCGCCGCCGCACTCGCACCCGCGAAGAAAGTGACTCGGAGGAGTCCGCTGACGAGTAGTCGGTAAACGCGCGAGGGGGCCAGTCCGGATGGGCTGGCCCCCTCCCGTTATCTCTCCTAGGTCTGAGAAGACTGGGAGTGCTCCGCAAACGCGGCCGAGACGAGGCCGAGCCACGCGGGGGCTGGTGTCCCACGGGGGTGGGTGTAGGCGTCGGTGCCAGGGGCCCAGTAGGTCCAGCGGCCATCCTGCACGAGTACAGTGGCATGACTGAGGGCGGGATATTCCTCGCTTAGCACGCCGAAGAGTCGGTAGAGCGGCTCGAAATCATCGTCACGGGGGACCTCGCGCTCGAGCAGACGATACATCGTTTCGCCGAAGTTGACATGAACCGTGAGGTAGTTGTGTACCTCGACGATAGCCACGTCGCCTTCTGGCAGGTCCACTTTGGGTGCGCGCAATCCCTCCGCCAAGACGGAACAGGCGCGGCGAGTGAAATCGGCCCACGATCCATTAGGTTCGTCGATCCATCGACCGTCGCGGACTGAGTATTGACCGAGGAGCTGATCATGTGCCCAGGGCGCATGCAGGGCGGCGACGGATATATCGCCGTCGTCGTTTAAGCAGATGTCGGGTTCGAGGCGGCTGCCATTGACGCCGTCGAGCCGGTCCCAGACTTGGAAATAAAACAGGATGTCCGGGTCGAACCACTGGATGGATGTGCTTCCGTCAGTGAGCGTGGTGACGAGGGCTCCGGCGCGCGGCCGACCCTGCGGGGTCTGGGGAAGCGTGGGCCAGGGAATGAAATGTGGGTGCATACGCGGTCCTCAGTAGATACTTGCGTTACGAATTCTAAACCTGTAATCATTAGTTAACGATGCGACTCTCCTTCCAGAAGGGTCTATGAGCTTCCAGCCTGTACCATGTCGTCCGTAGTCCTTGGAAATCTTCCAAGCTTGGCCACGTGGTTCTCTCCACGCTGTTTCTCC
>JALEWQ010000110.1 GCA_022783305.1 Trueperella sp.
CTCCCCGTCCGTCACCGACCGCACGCTCTGGCCCCCACCCGGACCGGTGGGACCCGTGGCGATCTCACGGCGGGCCGACATGTGAAACTCCTCGACCCCGGCCTCGCGCAGGGCGGGGATCGCCTCCAGGGCCACTCCCCCGCCAGCCATGACCGTGACACCCGCGCCCAGCCGATCCAACTCGGCCTTCAACTGCGCGAGCACGGGAGCGCCGTCGCCGGCGAGCGACTTGCCGCCCGAGCTCAGCACGCGCGTCACGCCGCCCACCTCTGCCAGCTGGCGCGCCACCTCCGCCGGCCCGACCCCGGCGCCAAACAGCACGTCCACGCACCGGTGAACCACCACGTCCACCTCCGGGTTGCGCTCCCTGGCCGCCTCGGCCCACTGGCGCAGCCGCGCCACGTCCAACTCAAGGCCCGCCGGCCCCTCGCGCAACGCGCCCACCACCACGGCGGCGGCCCCGCGGGAGACCACCCACCGCACGTCGTTGGCCACGATCGCCGCCTCGGCGTCGTCGTAGACGAAGTCACCCGCGCGCGGACGGACGAGCACACACACGGGAATGCCCTCCACCACGCACGCCTCCACCATCGCAAGCGACGGGGTCAGGCCCCCGACCTCCAGGGCGCTGCACGCCTCCACCCGATCGGCGCCCGCATCCCGCGCAACCCGCGCGCCCGCGGCGTCCTGCACTGCAATCTCTAACACGTGACCTGTGCCTCCCACTCAAAACCTTCATCGAAAGGATACATCGGGCGGTCGATGCGCGAATGGCCCAGCCGCAGCAAGTCCTGATCCACGCCGCCCGGCGTGAGCGCCATCTTCCACGCCGCCGCCATCTCATACAGGTCAGGTTCCAGGTAGCCGATCTTCACCACCACCACGTCCGCCTCGCGCGGCTTGAGCCCCGCGATCGTGAACGCCTCCTCAGTGGCGTACTGCATGCGGTTCTGCGTCACGACGACGACGGCGCCGCTCGGCCCGCCCTCCCCCAGCGGCCGCAACACGGCCACCTCGCCCGCCCGCGGGTCGACGGCCAGGTTCTCCACCCGCACGCTGAGGGCCAGCGTGCCCGGCTCACGGGCGTCGATCTTCCCGCCGAGTCGCACCTCGATCCGGGCGCCCACGCCCGCCTCGGCCGCGAGCGCCACCGTGGCGGCGTCGTGAATCGAGGCGAAGATCGCGGACAGCTCGCCGGTAGCCACCGGCTGGAAGGTCAGGAGGCGGGAGAGGGCGAAGGTGACGTCGTCGGCGCCGCCGGCACCCGGGTTGTCACCCGTGTCGGAGATGAAGGTCGGGCGGGCGGCCGTCCGCGCCCACTCCAAGCAGCCGTCCATCGAGTCCACCGGCGCCACGAAGCCGAACTCCTCGTGGCGGGCCCAGATCTCCCGCGCATAATCGCGGGCCACCCCGGACACCAGCTTCTGGTCATCGCCCGTGACCACCACCGCCGCCTTGCACCGCGGCTGGTCCGCCCAGGCGAACCCGATCCAGAAACCCACATCCAAGATCCCCGGCATCGCCTCCAGATGCGGGATGCGCCCATAGAGGGAAGCGGCCGGCTCGAGGCGGGTGGAGGTGCGCTCACCGGGCAGAAGAAAAGGCATGTGCACCAGCGCCTTCGCCGGCTTACCCTGCCCACTCAGCAAGCGCGTGACCAGATTCTTCATCGCGCGGCGGCGGGATTCGAGGGCGTCGACGTGCGGGGCCTCCCGGTAGGTGGTCAGCAGGTCACACCCCGCGAACAGCGCCTCGGAGACGTTGCCGTGCAGATCCGTGGACAGGGAGACCATCGGCTCCGGCCCGATCACGGCGCGGATCGCGGTGATGAGGTCGCCCTCGGCGTCGTCGAGCCCGGCCACACTCATGGCGCCATGGACGTCAAAGAAGAAGCCGTCCAGCGGCGCCTGCTCCGTGAGGGCGGCGAGCCCGTCGAGGATCTCCGCCTTCCAAGCCTCATACGTGGCCCGCTCCAGCACGCCACCGGGCAACGCTCGCGCGTGGAAGATCGGAAGCCACGTCACCGCCTTGCTCCACGTCTCGTGGATCCAGCCGTAGCGCCCCAGCACCTCCTCACCGCGCGTGATCTCGAAGTCCTCCGCCACCGCCGGCTGCGGCGAGAACGTGGATGACTCGATGTGGATACCTGCGATTGCGATGCGCATAACTTACCTTTCAACGATGAGAGCGACGGGGAAAGAGGA
>JALEWQ010000125.1 GCA_022783305.1 Trueperella sp.
CAACACGCGACTGGGTCAGTATCTGAGCCCCCTGTCAGACTCGAACTGACGACCTTCGCTTTACAAGAGCGGCGCTCTACCAACTGAGCTAAGGAGGCATCTGGCCCGGGCCAGATGTTCCAAGTGTGCCAGATTCCCGCAACTGTTGACAAAGTCAGCCACCGGGAACAGGGGCGGGGCCGCGGGGATGTCATCCCCGCGGCCCCGTGCCAGCTCCCACGCAGCCTACGCCCTTCGCCGCACGCTCACGGCGCGCACAGCTCCATCCGCCCGGCTGCGCCCGGGCCTACTTAGCGCCGGCGTCGACCGCCGCCTGGATCACCGAGTCGACGTCTCCCGCCTGCAGCCAGGAATCGTTCTCCACGCCGTTAACCTCGAGGGTCGGCGTGGCGGTGTAGCCCTTGTCTCGGAAAGCCGCGGTGGCGTTCTTTGCCACTTCCCTCCAGGCCTCGGAGTCGACAGAGGCGGGCAGGTCATTCGCCACGTCATCGGGAACGCCCACGCTCTTGGCGATGTCAGCGAACTCTGCCAGCGTCGGTGCGCTACCGCCGCCCTTGACCGCTTCCGTGGTGCGCTTGAACAGCGCGTCGTTGTATGCCCACGCCTGCTCGGGCGCGTAGGTGGCGACGTAGAACATGGCCGCCGCCGCGTTATCGGACACCGAGTTGTTGAGCGTCGCTACCGGATAAAGACGGACGGAGAGCTCGCCAGCGTTGGCGCGGCTGTGGTAGGTGTCGGCGTACTTCGACTCGAGGTTGATGCAGCCTGAGCAGGTGTAGTCGGAGTATACGGAGAAGACGCCGGCGCCATCCACCACCTTGCCGGCCACACCGGCTGCGTTAACGTCAATTCCGTAGTCGTCGGTGACGTTGGCGAGCGCGGCGGGGCGTGCGGTGCCCTCATAATCGCCCGTGTTCGCCTTGGATCCCTTGCCGACAATCTGCAAAACGGCGAAGGCAACAAGCGCGAGCACGAGGACAATTCCACCAATCATGAGCACCTTGTTACGCCGCGCCCTCTTGGCTTCTTGCTCCCGCAGGATGCGCGCCTTTTCACGCGCCGCCTCGCGTCGCTCCTTCTTCGAAACGCTCTGTGCGTTATTCTTTGTTGCCATTGTTCCTCTTTCGAACAGTTTCGCGGTCAACCATGGAGCAGCGAAAACTCACCACTCATTGAACTCTAAACTATCGGGGTGTGAGCCTCGCTGACAACTACGCCCGCGGCGAGCGCAACTAACAGCGTAATCGCAAACCAGAAGAATCGGTACCCGCCTGTCGGCGCAATGCCTTCCATGAGGTACCTCACCCCCTCGCGCCCGTTCGCGTTCGTCCCCACGAACCACGCGACGACGACGCCCGCGTACACCCCCACCGCCTGCACGCTCGCCTCCGGTAACGCCCCGAGCAGGGGAAGGAACGTCCACGTCAGCCAGCCGACTCCAACACCTACACCCACCGAGACGGCACTGCGCCCCAGCGCTCCCATCAGCGTCAGCGGCGAGCGCAGCACCGCGCCCATCACGTCGTTTGGCTGCGGCCCACCGGCTCGCATCCGCCGCTCACGCAGGTCGATGTGCGCGCCGCCCAGCCACGACAGCAACACGACGAGCGCCGCCACCACCACCGCGGTCGTCACCGGCCACACCAGGGCAAACAGCCCGACGACGACCGAGGCGGCCCACACCTGAAGCCTCGCCTTTCGCGGCCGGGCAGCCCAGGCGGGGAGAGGGCCAGTGCGGTAGCCGCCGTAGCCGCCAAAGTCTGCGGGCGGCGTCGGCACGGCGGGAACCGGCTCGCGCATCGACATCCGTTCGAATATCGACGTGCGCGCAAGAGAGGGGCCCTCGCCCATCGGTTCGCCACCCACGTACCGCGCTCCCGGTTGGATAGCGACCGGCAGCGGCACGGTCGCGTCGATCGGCTCCCGCCCCAGGGGCTCAGACGACGCCGGCCGCTCAGCTTCCGAGTAGGCCGCGCCGACGTAGCCGGCGGCTCCGGCGAGCGGGACCGTGCGTGTTGCTCCTGCGTCAACGATCGTCTCCGCCGCGTCATCCTCACCCGTGCCCTCGCCGCCCGGCCCGCCGTATTCCTCCGTGGCGTCACCAGCCCCGAGCGCGCTGCCCGTCGCCGGCTCGTAGGACGGCGGCGCAACCGGTGGCGCAAAGGTCGGCGCCGTGACCGGAGGCTCGAAGGTCGGCGCGGCGTCGTCGTACATCACCCCGCCCACCACGGACATCAGGCGCGAAAACCCAATCCGTTCCTCTCGCCGCGGCGCCAACGCCGCCCGGAACGCCCGCTCCACCTCCGGCGACAGCCCCGGCAGGTCCGCATCCCCCACCAGCACCCGGTGCATCACCGCCGGCGAGTTGCCCACCCCGAAGGGCGCCCGGCCCGTCGCGGCGAAGGCAAGGACAGCGGCGAGAGCCCACCAATCGGCGTCGACGTCGGGTTCCGCCCCGCGCACCACCACCGGGTCGCAAAACCCGGGGGTGTGAGTGAGCGCGCCGGTCTGGGTCATGCGCAGGTCATCGCCAAGCTGGGCGATCCCGAAGTCAATGAGCACCGGCCCCTCCTCCCCCATCATGACGTTCGATGGCTTGAGGTCACGATGCAGAACCCCCTGGGCGTGAATCGACTCAAGCGCCGCCGCAAGCTCCTGCCCCAGCTCCACAAGATCCGCCCCCTCGTAGCGGCCCGAGTCGCGAACATCCTGATCCAGGGTGGGCCCGTCGATCAGCTCCGTGACAAGGAAAATCTCATCCTCGTCCGTCTCGGCATCAAGAATCCGCGCCACATACTTCCCCCGCACGCGCTGCAGCATCGCCACCTCACGGCGCAGGCGCTCGCGCGACCGGGGGTCGGCCGCCAGCTCGGGGTGCAGGAGCTTGAGGGCGACGTCGCGCCCGTCGGCGTCAACCGCCTTGTACACGAACGACATCCCGCCCGCCCCGATCTTCTTCACGATCCGGTATCCGCCGATCATCGACCGCTGCCTCATGCCACCCCCTTTTCGCTCTCCTACCCTCATCCCTGTCTTACAAGTACGTCACAAAAGCATCCTACAGCGAAGGAAATGTGGCAACATAGGAGGGATGCTAACGCAGATGTTGGCATCGTGTCAGAGTTGACACTGACACCTTTCACGACGGATCGTCCGGCACGTACCTGCCGGTGAAGGGACCATGAATAATGGCGACTGTTACATTCAATAACGCTACGCGCATCTACCCCGGCGCAACCACCCCCGCAGTTGATTCACTCAACCTCGAGATCAAGGACGGCGAATTCCTCGTCCTCGTTGGCCCGTCCGGATGTGGCAAGTCCACCTCGCTGCGCATGCTCGCAGGCCTGGAAGACGTGAACTCTGGCCGAATCTTCATTGGCGACCGCGATGTCACCGACATCTCCCCCAAGGATCGCGACATCGCGATGGTGTTCCAGAACTACGCCCTCTACCCGCACATGACGGTTGCAGACAACATGGGCTTCGCCCTGAAGATCGCGGGCGAGGATAAGGACGTTATCCGCAAGCGCGTGGAGGAAGCAGCCAAGATCCTCGATCTGACCGAGTACCTCGACCGCAAGCCGAAGGCCCTCTCCGGCGGCCAGCGCCAGCGCGTTGCCATGGGCCGCGCGATCGTCCGTAAGCCGCAGGTCTTCCTCATGGACGAGCCGCTGTCGAACCTCGACGCGAAGCTCCGCGTTCAGACCCGCACCCAGATCGCGTCGCTGCAGCGCTCGCTCGGCGTCACCACCGTGTATGTCACCCACGACCAGACCGAGGCCCTCACCATGGGCGACCGCATCGCGGTCCTCAAGGACGGCATCCTCCAGCAGGTCGCCTCCCCGGCTGAGATGTTCTCCCGCCCGGCCAACGCCTTCGTTGCCGGCTTCATCGGCTCCCCGGCCATGAACCTCGGCACCTGGCGCATCGACGGGAACGACGCCGTCTTCGGCGACGCCCGCTTCACCCTCCCGGCCGACGTTCTCGCCGCCGCCCGCGCGGACGGCTCGCTCACCGTCGGCCTGCGCCCCGAGGCCCTCGAGATGGCCGGCGCTGGCGAGGGTGGCATCCCGGTGAAGGTCACCTTCGTCGAGTCCCTCGGGTCGGACGCCTACGTCTACGGCACGGTCGTCGGCGCGGAGCGCGAGAACTCCAACTTCGGCTCCGGCGACCAGTCCGAGACGATGGTCGTGCGCATCGAGCCGTACGACGTGCCCAAGGCCGGCGACGTCGTCTACCTCAAGCCCAAGGCTGAGCACACCCACTTCTTCTCCACCTCCACTGGCGAGCGGATCGACAGCTCCGTTCACAAGCCCGCGATGGGGAACGTGGACAACGACGCCGCTCCGGTTCGAATCGAGGACTAACATCCGCTAGATGAACGACGCCGGGGCTCAGGCCGCAACC
>JALEWQ010000140.1 GCA_022783305.1 Trueperella sp.
TATCCATCGCGTCGATCGCACAGCCATCGGAGTCGATTCCGACGAAAAAGTCCTTCGTCGGCTGATGATCGATGAGTGGTTGAGCCCTATTCATTAGATCCTCGTATCTATCTTTCCACAGAAGGCGTCCACGGGGCTGACGCCCACAAACTCGGATTTGCCCTCGAGCTTGTCGAGTAGCACCTCAAGGGTGTCGTCTCGGTCGTCGTAGGCATTGATGTAGGTCTTGACCTGCGGGACGTCCACCAGCGCGTAGGGGGTCGCCGTTGAGACGTAGATCGTGGGGATCTCGTGGACGTACCACGGGATATCCACCGTGCCCTTGGTCGCCGGCCAGGCCACACGCTCGGTCGGCTGCATGAGGCCGTCGATCTTCGAGACCATGAGGACGAGGTCGTAATTGTCCGTCAGCGCAGAAATCGGGGCCTTGCCCGCGTAGATGTTCTTGACGGCCTCCGCCTGCTCCTCGGGGCTCATCTTGGCCAGCTTGTCCAGCAGGGACTCGTGGCGGGTCACCTCATAGCCGCGCTCGCGGAGCATCTCGGCGACGACGTCGGCTGGGTGCTTGGCCGCCCCTCCCCCGCCGAAAGCACGCGAGATGGGGTTGGCCGGGCCGCCAACGGCGATGACGAGCACGCGCTTGTTCTTCTCCGGGCAGATCGGCAGCACGTCCTGCTTGTTCTTCACCAGCGTGATGCCGGCCTCTGAGACCTTCCGCGCCACCGCGACGTTTTCGGGGGTCGCGATCTTCGCCAGCGCCTCGTCCTTGGGAGGGAAGAGCTGCTCGCGCGGCGTCTTGTGAAGCCCGAGGCGAGCCTTGAGGCCGAGGATGCGCTGAAGGGCCTCGGTCAGGCGCTCGTCGGTGATGACGCCGGCCTCGTATCCCTCCTTCATCCAGGTCATGTCCTCGTCGGGGTCGTTGAAGAAGAGGAAGAGGTCCGCGCCGGCGGCGATGGATGCGGGCAGGAGGTCCTTGCGGGCCATCGCGCCGGTCAGGCCAACCATGTGCGAGGCGTCGGTGACGACGACGCCGTTGAAGCCCAGCTTCCCGCGAAGCAGGTCTGTCAGAATCTCCTTGGACAGGGTGGCCGGGAGCAGATCATCCTCGGTCATGTCCGGGTTGAAGTGCTTCTGGTAGGCGGGAAGCATGATGTGGCCGGCCATGATCGACGGCAGACCGTCGTCGATCAGCCCCTGGTAGACCTTGCCGAAGGTCTCGTCCCACTCCTCGGTCGAGTAGGAGTTGACCGACGCCGACAGGTGCTGGTCGCGCTCGTCGATGCCGTCACCGGGAAAATGCTTGGCGGCCGGCATGATGCCCGACTCCATGATTCCGCGCATGTACTCACGCGAAAGCTCGAGGACCTGGTCGGGGTCCGCGGAAAACGCGCGGTTGGAGATGATGGGGTTGCGCCAGTTGCGCATGATGTCCACGATCGGGGCGAAAGACCAGTTGCAGCCGACGGCGGCGGCTTCCACGCCGGAGATTCGTCCCAGTTCGTATGCGTAGACCGGATCGTTGGTGGAGGCAATCTTCACGGCGTGGCCAACGTAGGTGCCGTCGGTGACCGCGCCGTCGCCGCCGCGCTCGGTGTTCGCCGCGATAAGGAGCGGGATCTTAGCGTTGCTTTGGAGGATGCGGTTCTGCTCCCACACCTCGGCGGCGGTGCCGGGATTGTAGCGCACTGCGCCGATGTGGTAGGTGTCGAGGACCGAGGTCAGGTACTCCTCGTCGCGGGAGGCTCCCATGTTGACGAAGAGCTGACCGATCTTCTCATCGAGGCTCATAGACTCGATGGTCGTGTTGACCCAGTCGATGTCCTCCTCGGACAGGTTGTAGGGCTTTGCGGTGAGATCAACCATGATCACTCCTTAGTTCTCGATGCTGTGGGATTCGGTGCCGGCGCGCTTGGCGCGGAGGAACTCAACATTCTTCGCAACCGCGTTGCGCTTGAGCGGGTAGAGGAACATGAGGGCGAGGGCGACGAGCACGCAGCCGATGCCGGGGACGAGGTTGGCCAGGGTGTAGATCGAGTTCACGACCGACTCCGACTGCTCGAGGCCCTTGGTCGCGATCACGGAGTCGTAGCCGATTCCGGTCAAGGCGAAGCCGGTGAGGCCGCCGGCCAGTGCCTGGCCGAGCTTGCGGGCCCAGGAGTAAACCGAGTACACGGTCGCGTCGTCACGGTTGCCGGTGCGAACCTCCTGGTAGTCGATGACGTCGGTGATGAACGCCCACACGAGGTAGTTAAAGGTAGAGATGCAGAACATGGCCAGGGCGTAGCCGACGATCCAGACGCTGGCGTTCTGGATCTTGGCCACCCACATGACGATGAGGATAGCGCCGCCCACGAACATCGCCGTGGCTCCGACTTCGGCCTTGCCGAAGCGCTTGGCGGCAAGCGGGGCGAGGACGATGAGGGATAGGGCCGGGATCAGGCCCGCCATGTTGGCCGCGGAGACGATCTTGCCGTTACCGAACCAGTTGAGGAAGAGGTAAGAGACCATCTGCCCGAGGAAGAGGCTGGCAACGAGGAGGAGCAGGGCCGCGGCGATGAGGCCAAGCAGGGCGCGGTTGGTCAGGACCGTCTTGAGCATGGTGCCGATGCTGACGGGATTGGAGGAGCTCTCGGCGGCGGTGATGCGCTCGGTGGAAAGCTTGTAGCAGATGGTGTAGCAGACGACCGCCAGGATCGAGCAGACAATGGCGGCGTATGTCATGCGCGGACCCGACATGACCGAGACGCCGGCCTCGTTCGTCACGAAGACGATCAGCGGCAGGACGGACATGATGATGAGCTGGGCGAGGGTGCCACCCGTGGAGCGCCACACCGAAAGCTGGGCGCGATCATCCGGGTTATCGGAGATGACGGAGGCCATCGAGCCGTAGGGAATGTTGATCGCGGTGTAGCACAAGGAGCCCCACAGGAAGTAGGTGGCACACATCCACACGATCTTCATCCCGTAGGAGTTGAAGTCAGCGACAAAGGACATGTACATGAGCGCGGAGGCCACGGTCACCGGGATCGCAATGAGCTTGATCCAGCGGCGGAACTTGTCCGAACCCGGCTTGAGCGGTAGGCGGTCGATGAGGATGCCCATGCCGACGTCGGTGAAGCCGTCCACGATGCGGGCGACCAGTAGCAGGGTTCCCACGTGTGCGGCCTGGATGCCAACAACGTTGGTGTAGAAGAGCGTAAAGAACATCGCTTGCAAAAGAAAGGTGAAGTCATTTCCGAAATCACCGAACATGTAACCGATCTTGTCCCTAAAGCCGAAAGGCCTTGCGGGACGCTTGGGTGTTGTAACTGTCATGTTTTCCCTCCCCGTGCAACGTTGCAGGTTCGTATCAGTGTGACGCTCCTTCGCGCCAACGACATAAGGTTATAAAACCACGCCAAATGCGCGCTCCCCCGACGTTGCCATAAGTTGCCACCGCTCTCGGCCTCAGGCCGTCGGTGGCGGGGGTGTCGCTAAAGTGGACGGCAACTCATGGCAACATTTCACCCAGCGAAACTTGGCTCGAGATACTGGCAGTAACCAACCGGTAAAGGAGCCGATATGTTACGAGTTCAAGAATCCCCCTCACGTCAGGTCAAGATCCTCAATGGGACGTGGGACTTCTTCGTCGATACTGATAATTCGGGCTTTGAGCGAGAGCTCTACGCAGCAAAGTTGCCCACCTCGGTCAAGATGGCCGTTCCCGCCAGCTACAACGACGTCTTCATCGACAACGAGGTCCATGACCACGTCGGTTATGTCTGGTACCAGCGCAGCGCCTACGCCCCGCAGTATGGCGCCGACCGCCTCTTCATTCACTTCGGCTCGGTGACCCATGCGGCAACCGTGTGGATCAACGGCGTCGAGGTGGCCCACCACGTTGGCGGATACCTCCCCTTCGAGGCCGACATCACCGA
>JALEWQ010000049.1 GCA_022783305.1 Trueperella sp.
TCCCACGTGTGTGATTCCGGCACGGACAACGCCCCGTGGAACGTGCCCACGAACATGTGCAGTTCGACCGGGACGCCGGCGTCGGCGAGGTCCTTGGCCAGGCGGATGCCCTCATCGCGGAGGGGATCGGCGGGATTGACGACGACGAGGGCGGGCGGCATCAGCGCCGCGGCCCTTCGCGAGGGCACGTAGGGTGGGGTGGTGCGCAGGTCGCCCAGGTAGTGGCGCCACGCCGCCGCCGAGGCCTCGCGTGTCCAGATCGGACCGTGTGCGTAAGTTGCGAAGGACCCGGTTGCCATCCCCGGCTCCAGGCACGGCTCCAGCAAGATGACACGCTCGATGCGGATCTGCTCGCCGTCGTTGGCCAGGAGTTCGATCGCCTGCTGCACCAACCCGGCCCCGGCTGAATCGCCGTAGACGTAGAGCGGGAGGTCGGGGTAGGTGCGGGCCAGGTAGGTCAACGCGCGGGCGCAGTCAGCCGCGCCTGCGGGCCATGGATGCTCCGGTGCCAGGCGGTAGTCCGGACTGGCCACGATCGCCCCACCGAAGAGCTCGACGAGTTCGCTGTTGCGGGCGTCGTCGTACCGCGCCGCCCCGGCCACGTACCCGCCGCCGTGGATGGAGCACACGGCCGCTCTCGGTTCGCCCTCACCGCTCAGGCAGCGGACGGTCTGCCCGCCTTCGACGACGACGTCCCGTGCCCGGATCCCCTCACCCGGGCGGACGTCGGCCAGGAGTTGCTCACCCTCGCGGCGCATCTGGAGGTAGTGCTCGGTGTCCTGCACCGGCGTCGCGTCGATGACGCCGGCGAGCTCGTCCGCGATGTAGGCGCCCGGCTGTGCGGGTCGCCCGCCGTAACGGCGCAGGAATGCACCCACCACCCGATAGAACTCCTCGGACTGATCCCTGCGGACCGTGTGCGTGGCATCGGAGATGAGGATCGAGCTAATGTGCGAATTGCCGAGGGCCTCGAGCTGGGCCTGTCCGGTCTTGCCGAACAGCACATCGTCTCGGTCGCCCGTGACCAGGAGCGTGGGGACGGTCAGATCGGCGAGGATCTTCCGCCCGCAGGCACCCACCACTCCGGTGGCGACGAAGCGCCGATCCACCTGGGTCTTGCCCTGCGCCCAGGCACCGTACTCGGATGGCGGCCACGCCGAATACACTTTCATGAGCTCGGTGATCGCCTCGCCCACGTGCTCGGTCACGAGCTCCTGGCGCTTGACGAGGTCGCCGGCCGTGTCGCGGTAGAGCTTGCTCTGTTCGTCGGTCAAGAGCGCCGGGTCCTCCAGCACGAGTGCCTGAATCAGGTCCGGCACGTCCCGCGCGATCGTGGCCGCGATGGCTCCGCCGAGGGAGTGGCCCATGAGCACCACCTTCCGACTCACCGAATGGCGCGCCGCTTCGATCACGATCGACCGGGCGGCCGCGACCATCGCGGGAAAGGGGGCCGCAAGTTCGGCGTCGTCGAACTGTCGCGAAAGTCCGTGCCCTAGGGTGTCCACCAGGTATACCTTCCACTCGCCGTTCCAGTGGCGAGCGAGGTCGGATAACGACGCCGCGTTGTCGGTTACCCCGTGAAAAGCTACGATTACACCCCTCTCTTCGCGGCCCGAAACCGAATAGGATATTCCATGACTCGTCATTGAGGTTTCCTTAGTGAAGAAGGGAAGGGCGCCGCCCTAGGGTGGATAGAAACCACCCTAGGGTTGCTGTACACTGATTGTCAATAGCTTGTTATCAGAGGATGGGTTCATGGAGCCGAAGTACTCGAAGGTCTACGACGCCCTCGTGGAGCGCATCGCGCAGATGAGCCCCGGCGAGCGCCTGGAGAGCGAGGTCAAGCTCGCCTCGTCATTCAACGTCTCGCCCATGACCGTCCGCCGCGCCCTCATGCTCCTCAGCCAAAACGGCCTCACGATCGGCATCCCCGGCCGCGGCACCTTCGTCACGGAGCGCGCCTCCACGCCTGCCGCCAGCCGCCGAACGCCATCGCCACACGAACCATGCCTCGCTCCGGCCGCGCCCCTCACCCACGCCAAGCTCATCTCAGCCGCCCTTGAGGTTGCCGACGACGCCGAGCGCGAGCTCCTGCGCACCACTGACGAACCATTCGTCGCGCGTATCCAACGCGCCCACTACCTCGACGACGCACATACCAAGCTGGTCGGCATCGAGGTCGGGATCGTTCGGGCCGACCTCTTCCCCGGCATCCTGGGCCTCGACCTGTCCCTCGACCTCGCCGATATCCTCGCAGGCGATCACTGGGACCACCATCGCCAGCTCGTCACCACGCGCACCATCAGGGCCACCATCGCCACCGCCGACGAGGCCGCCCAGCTCCACCTGCGCGAGCCCGCCGCGCTCCTCAACCTTGAGACCTCGTTCGTCGACGCGGACGGGGTCACGTGCGCCAAAACGGTCAGCAAGTTCATCGGCGACGACGTCGAGTTCACCGCCTGAGTCCTCGGCGCGTCGCCACCGCCTTTCCCGAAACACCTTTTCCTGACGGCCCACACGTGATAATAGGGAAGTAGACACCACAGTCGGTACTTCCCAAGCCAAGGAGTCATCGTGTATCTCACCGAGGTTGCGCCCTCGACCGGCGCGATCATGAAGCCGCGCCCGTACGTCACCACGTCCTCTGTCCCCACTCTTTCCCTCAACGGGCGTTGGGATTTCCGACTTCACGCTACCGCCGACGCGGCGGCCACCGGCCCAGACACCGCCTGGGAGACGATTTTCGTCCCCTCGCACTGGGTACTGACCTCGCCCGAGGACGAGCAGCCGCGCTCGTCCAGCTACCATCCACGCCACGGCTTCGAGCGCGGCGCACCGATCTACACGAACGTCGCCTTCCCCTTCCCCATCACCGCGCCCGACGTGCCCGAACTCAATCCGACCGGCGAGTACCAGCGCGCCTTCACCCTCAGCGCCGAGCAAGCCGCCGCCCCATGGCCGGTGCTGCGCTTCGACGGTGTTGAGTCAATCGCGCGGGTGGAGGTCAATGGCGCTGAGGTCGGGGTCGTGCGCGGGTCGCGGAACCGCAACGAGTTCGACCTGCGCGGCATGCTTCGCCAGGGCGAGAACACCATCCGCGTGCTCGTCTCGCAGTGGTCGGCGATGACATACGTGGAGGACCAGGACCAGTGGTGGCTACCGGGCATCTTCCGCGACGTCACGCTACTTTTCGAACCCGCCGGACGAATCAGCGACCTGCGGGTCGTGGCGGACTTCGACCCGGCCTCGGGGCTCGGCACGCTCGCCGTGCTCGCCGCCAGCCCGGTGATCGTCGACGTCGCCGAGCTCGGCGTCACGGCGGAGGTGCCCGCGGGGCAATGGACCCGCCTGGAGGTGGGCGAAGTGGAGCCGTGGAGCGCCGAGGTGCCGCGCCTGTACGACGTGCGGGCATGGACCGGCGAGGAGAAGCGCACGGTCCGTGTGGGCTTCCGCCGCGTCGAGGTGGTCAAGGGCGCCGATCCGGCCTTCCTCATCAACGGCAGGCGGGTGAAGCTACGCGGGGTCAACCGCCACGAAACTAATCCGGACCTGGGTCGCGTCTTCGACGAGGACTTCCTGCGCGCCGACCTCACCCTCATGAAGCGGGCGAACATCAACGCGATCCGCACCTCCCACTACCCGCCCCACCCCCGGTTCTTCGACCTCACCGACGAGCTGGGTTTCTGGGTGATCGACGAGGCCGACCTCGAGACCCACGGCTTCGAGGAGCAAGGCTGGCGCGCCAACCCCTCCGACGACCCGACGTGGCGGGCCGTCTATGAGGACCGCGCCGAGCGCATGGTGGTGCGCGACTTCAACCACCCCTCCATTATCATGTGGTCTCTCGGCAACGAGTCCGGCTTCGGGGCGAACCTCGCGGCCATGGCCGACGTGTGCCGCCGCCTCGACCCCTCCCGCCCCATCCACGACGCCTCCGACTACGACTGCACTTACGCCGACGTCTACTCCCGCATGTACTGCCCGAAGGAGGAGGTCGAGGCGATCTGCTCGGCCTCGGGGCCCATTCACCGTGGCAGCGTCACGGGGCAGGCCCAGGCACGATCGTTGCCGTTCATGCTGTGCGAGTACGCCCACGCCATGGGCAACTCCCCGGGAGGCCTGACATACTACGAGGAGCTACTGGGGCGCTATCCGAAGTTCTTCGGCATGTTCGTGTGGGAATGGCGCGACCATGGCCTGCGCCGGTGGGACGAGGCCGGGCGCGAGTTCTTCGCCTACGGCGGGGACTTCGGGGAGGCGGTCCACGACTCCAACTTCGTCATCGACGGCCTTGTCCGCTCCGATTCCTCCCCCTCACCGGGGTTGAACGAAGTCGCGGCGGCTTACTCCCCCATCAAGATGCACATCACCCGCACGGCTTGCGGAATCTCGGTTGAGGTGCACAACCGCTTCGACTTCCTGCGCTCGTCAGCCACGATCAGCACCCTCGATGTCGACGGCGCCACCCAACCTTTTGAGCACGACGTGGAACCCGGCGGGCGGCGCCTTTTCGAGATCCCCCTTGACGGGGCCCTGACCGCGCGCACGATCGAGATCCGCACCCACTTCGCGCAGGCTCCGGCTTGGGGCGACGTCGTGATCTCCCGCACCCAGAGCCGCCTGCCCGAACCGATGCCACGGTGCGGCGGCGAGGGCCTTGTCGAGCCGATGGCGTTGAACGAAGATGCCGCGGCGGGCGAGGCTCAGGTGCCGAGCGGACTCGTCGTCGTGCGCGAGGGGCAAGTCGCTGCGCTCTTCGGGTTGGACGTGGAGCAGGTACGCCCGGCGTTCTGGCGCGCGCCCACCGACAACGATCGCCTCACGACCTTCGGCTCCTACGCGCTTGCCGACCCGGCCGACACCGGCGGGATTGGCACCGCCAAGGCGCCGTCGTCGATGGCCATGTGGGAAAAGGCTGGCCTTAATCGGATGTCCCTTGCCCAGGTGACGGTATGCGAAGCCGGCTCAAGCGCATGCGGTTCGCTCACGCGCCGGGAGCTGTGGCGCCCCGACGACGAGGACGCCTCGGACTACGTCTACGTCGACTGGCGCTGGTCGTGGGGCGAGGTTCCCCACGCCGCCGACCAGTCAGAGGGGGGCGCTGCCACGAAGACGGGAGCAGGAAGCCTCGTCCGGTTACGGTTCGCCCTTCAGCCGTCGGCCACCTGGTGGCGGACCTGGCCGCGCTCAGGCATGTGCCTCCAGCTGCCGGCGGCACGTCGGGTGTGCTGGGACGGACTCGGGCCGGGCGAGGCCTACGCCGACTCGCTACAGGCCGCCTACCGCGGCCAGTTCGAGGCAGACGCCGACGAGATCAGCTTCATGTACTCCCACCCACAAGAAAGCGGGACACGGCCCGGACTTCGCCAGCTCATCGTGGACTTCGACTCGGGCGCACGGCTCGGTGTGCGCACATCGGCGAATCGCACGCTGCCCGCCTACTCCGAACACCTACCCTCCTTCAGCGTGCACAAGTGGGACGAATTCGAACTGACCGCCGCCGCCCACCCGCACGAGCTGCCCACCTCCCGCGGCACCTTCCTCTATCTCGACGGCGGCCAGCACGGACTCGGATCACGCTCCTGCGGACCCGACACCCGCCCCGAGTACGCGTGGGGTCCGCGCGCCTTCTACATGGAGGTGGAGTTCTTTCAGCCGTAGCAGGACGGGCGCGCAATCAAGGTCTGCTCGCCCCTCGTCGATATCCGCCCGTGCGCCCACGGCTACTAGGACTTCCCCTTGCGCAGCGCCTGAGCGTATCGCAACATCTCGAGCCCGTGCTCGTCGTCAAACGGCCACTCGTCAAGGATTTTCTGAGTAATCCTCTCCACGTCCCGCCTCCACACAACGGTGTCGGTTGAGCCCACAGCTTCCAACCGTGCAAGCCTCTCAACCACGGGAAGAATGGCGCCGTAGCGCTCGACTCGCTCAGTACTCCACAGCGCTTCGAGCTCACCCAGCTTTCGCGACCAAAACCTTGTATTCATGACGTCAACACCTCGAATACATCTTAGGCGATCCACTATGCGCCAGCGTTGTGAGGAGCGGGTTGGGATGAAGGAGGCGACAGTTATGCCTATACGCGGCACCGTCCGGGGCTAGCCCATGTCCACCAACACAGGGTCGGGTCGTCTTTGTCTTTGGCCCGCCGGCGGGCCAAAGACCTTGAGTGCAGCAACTGCGGCCCCTGCCATTCGCCAAGTCGATGATCGTCGCCGCACAAAACCAGCCCGCAGCAAATCGAGATCGGGCGCGAACAATCTGTCCCGAATGGGTTTACGCGAGCCTGCGTCCAACAGCTAACGCTCAAGTCCTTGTCTTGCTCGGCTTTGGTGAATACGCTGTATTCAGATCAAGGAGGCAGCCATGGCAACTATGACCGTCCGAATGAGCGAAGAGGATGCTGCGCTCGTGCGCAAGTTCGCCCAGTTTGAGGGCGTCACTATCTCTGATTTTGCGCGCAATGCAATCTTGGAAAAGATTGAGGATGCCTACGATCTCCAAGAATTGCGGGCGGCGATCGCGCAAGATTCCGGCGAACGATTTAGCATTGACGAAGTCCTATCCGAGCTAGCATGACGATTCCGGAGGACACTTTTTACCGCGTCGAGCTGACTGCGCGTGCGCGCAGGCAGCTGAAGAAGATGGATAGGTTCGACGCTAAGATTCTTGCCACCTGGATAAAAAACAATCTGGACGGGTGTGCTAACCCGCGCGCCTTTGGCAAGGGGTTGACCGCCAATCGTTCAGGTGAATGGCGTTACCGCGTCGGCTCCTACCGAATCCTTGCGCTTATCCACGACGACGTCATTACCGTCGAGATCTTTTCGATCGGCAGACGCGACAAGATCTATGACAGCTGATTGGACATAAGTTGCGGAGTCGGGTTCCAACAACCTGCCACCATCATCAAAGCCGAGCCTGAGTTCGCGCTGCGGATCCTCGTCATCGAGAGGCTCTACCCATAATGGGAACTCAGCAGCGAGAACAACCCCGCCGTCTGTCAGACCCTGATTGACCTGATGCTTGCGTGCGGAAGCATGGAGCTTCACACTCACAACAAGGCCGCTTCTCGAATCAGCTCCGACCGCGACATCTGCCGCAACTGCGCCCGCCGATCCAACTCAGCAATCTCTTCAGGCGTGAAGCGAACCGCCACAACCTGGCTCGGCTGTGCACCTCGACCAGAACGCCCGCGTCCGCGCTTCTTCAGCTGTGCGACGTCGTAACCATCTTCAGCCTCATTAACTGCTTTAGCGTCGATCTTTTCACCCGTGAGTAAATCGCAATACACAATTACGCTCGTGAGAAACACCCGCACGAAAGTCAAAGCAGAAGGACGCCCCTTTGTATCAAAATGAGCGCCACCACCCCCTGCCGTGTGAGAGTTGATTTACTTCAGAAATGCTGGCTTAGCTGCAAGCACTTCGTCTAGTTTCAAAGTAACGTCAAACCAAGCTAGGGCTTGTGAATCTATCCAACCCATCAACGCCCGCGCCTCTCCCACATCACGCTCTATGTCACGGCGAAATATTGGCTCCAGGTGCGCGGCGCGGTTTCGAATAAACGTCATATTTCCAAGTAGCCGCGCTACTTCTCGCTGGCGCACACGCAAATCAGAATCACCACGCGGAAAAGCCTTGTGCAATGTAGGAACCCAGAGAGATGCGTGATAACGGCGCGTAGTGAGGAACCGCCAGAACCCGAAAGATAGCTCAGCTACCACTCGGTCATGGTCAACAGCGGCGCCGTTTCTGCGCACCCGAGATCGTGCCGTAGCAATATCTGCCTTAGCCCGCTCATCAAGTATTTCTAAATCAAACCAATCGCCGCGACCTTTGCCACCCATCCAAGCAGTGAGCGTCCGGTCAATAGAATTCCGCGCCACTACTTCCACCATCGCGGTGGCCCCCTGTAAAGCTGCGGCAAGCGCGATATTCCAGGAATACAACTCGAATGCGTTATCAAGGTCGCCATCAGCAGCTGCGATGTAGGTCTCCATGCGCCGCTCGGAAAGCAGACGTACCATGTGAGCGCCATCCCAACCTGCCATTGACACATCCACCTCCTCAGGTACAATAGCAATCGAAGACCCCGGAACGATCCCCAGCCTCGGCTGAATCGCCGGGGTTACGTCTATCCAAGTCTACCTGCGGGTGTTTGTTTCGTGGAGTGCCCTAGGTTTTAGGTCCAGGTGACTTGAGTGTCGCCTAAAGGTGGCCTGCCTGTGGGTAGGGAGATTGGATGGCGGGCAAGCCCAGACAGCACACACGAAGTTGGTCGATTTCCCGGCGGTTCTCGCACTCCAGAAGGTAGATTTCTTCTTCAGGGAAAGCCCTCAAACCTCCGAGCGGTAAACGCTACCAGCACGGTTTCCCTAACGTTCCCCGTGACCGAGTAGCTTACGCCACTTTATGTTCCTAGCCGTCAGAGGTTCGAGCAGATGGCATTAATGTGCACCAACCATGTGTGCTCTCACATAAATGTGAGTAGGATATCCTCAAGATGCTCGTCATAAGTGGAATCAGGGAAACATGCCACTATTGGAATTCAACGAAACATCGGTCTTGAGAAGAATTACGATAGCTTACGGTTTGTTGACGCTCTTCGATTTTTTATTTGGCTCAGTCTACATCGTGGTTCTTCTCAATAAAGGACTATCGCCATTCCAACTCGGAAGTCTATTTGGAATAAGCTCCGCACTTTCACTTCTGATAGAAGCACCAAGCGGAGCACTTGCCGATAGATTCGGCCATCGTAGATTCCTTGTAGCAGGGCTAATAATCTGGGGCGCGAGTTTAATATTGCTTACCTACTCAACAACGATGATTTCAATCGGGTTGTCCTTGGCTTTTTGGACCTCAGGTATGGCGTTGCAATCCGGAACTTTCGCGCCATTACTGGTGTCCTCGGCGGGACAGTCTGACCGCCAAAAGCTTTTTGAACAGCTTTCACGGCTAACTCAAAACGCGAAATGGCTAATGTCAGCAATTGCTGCGACTTTAGTCTGGAGCCTTGGTAATGTTTGGGATCCTACCCCTCTCTGCCATACTAGTTGTGTCGATATTTCCACTGGAAAGGATGTTTTGTTATGACTGTTTTACTTCCTTCGAAGGGGGTGCGTAGTGGGAGTTCGTACTCGTTGCAGGAGCGTCGTGAGATTGCGTTGAAGTATGTC
>JALEWQ010000005.1 GCA_022783305.1 Trueperella sp.
GATCCTCAGGGCCGGCGAGCAAGATCCTTCTTCTCGACGCCGGCATGACCACCACGCAGGCCCTTTCCTGGAACGGCGTCAACGCGGGCGCGAACTGCCAGGGGAAGTCGATCGCGGGCGCTGGAACCTACGTGGCGCGGATCTTGCTAGGTTCCGACCCGATCCTTCAGTCCGGCTACGTTTTCGAACTGAGCGGCTCGGGCGTGGCGACGGGCGGACGTAGCGTCACGAACGAGGGCGAGAGCGCAGGCGACTCGACCGGCGGTGCAGGCCCCGAGGCAGGCTCCACCGACGGGAAAGCGGTGACCGGCGCAACGGACGGCTCCGACGCTACGGATGGCGTTGCCGGCGACGGCGAGCGGTCCAATAATTCCGGCGAATCTTCAGACGCCCCGAGGTGAGCCCAGCCCGCGTTGGCCACCACGTCGTCTTCGATGTCGAGCTCGAAGGCGTCATCGCTTTCGGAGGTAGCGTGGACTGGCGCAACCACTGAAGACATAGTGCTGCCAAAATATTGGACTCGGTGGGGTAGCACTCCCGGCGAGAGCCGGCGGCTTACACGCACGATGTCGGAAGCCGTTGCTTCACGCTACGCGTCCAGCGGCAGTACCGCCCGCGCAGCCGCGGCCACGTCGTCCACCGCCCGCAGGCGCATTCCCGTGGGCGCGGTGATCTTCTCCGAGGTCCGGGGCAGAATAGCCGTGTGGAAGCCCAGGCGAGCGGCCTCATTTAGGCGCCGCTGAAGCCCGACCACCGGACGTAGCTCACCGGTCAGCGACACTTCGCCCACCGCGATCACGCCCGGGGCCAGGGGAAGATCAGAAGCTGCGGACGCCAGTGCCAGCGCGATCGCCACGTCTACGCTCGGCTCAAGCGCCTTGGCCCCGCCCACGGTGGAGACGAACACGTCGTTGCGCTCGAAGTGGACCCCGAGGCGCGACTGGAGCACGGCCAGCATCATCGCCACACGCGAGCTATCCACCCCGGAGGTGGTCCGCCGCGGCGGACCGGCCGCAGGCACCGACAGTGCCTGCACTTCAACCGGCATAGGCCGACGCCCCTCGAGTGTGACCGTAACGCACGTGCCCGCAACGGTGAGGTTCCGGGCCGAGAGGAAGAGCCCCGACGGATCGGCGAGTCCTACGATCCCCGAGTCGACCAGTTCGAAGCACCCCACCTCGTCGGTAGCACCGTAGCGGTTCTTCACCGCGCGCACGAGCCGCAACCGCGAGTGGCGATCGCCCTCGAACTGGCACACGACATCCACCAGGTGCTCGAGCACACGCGGGCCGGCAATCGAGCCATCCTTCGTCACGTGCCCGACCAGCAACACCGGCAGGTCGGAGGACTTTGCCGTGTTGACCAGCGTGGACGTCACCGAGCGCACCTGCGCCACCCCGCCCGCGGAACCCTCCACATGCGGATCCATGATCGTTTGCACCGAGTCAACGATGAGCAGCGACGGGCGCGAATCGGCGATGTGCCCCAAAATCTTCGCCAGATCCGCCTCCGCCGTGAGCAACAGATGTGGGTGCAGGGCGCCGATGCGTTCGGCGCGCGAGCGCACCTGCGAGGCCGACTCCTCACCCGTCACGTAAAGCACCGGGTTGCGCCCCGCCTGCACGGCCTGTTCGGCCGCCTTCGCCGCCACGTCCAGCAGCAACGTAGACTTGCCGACTCCGGGCTCACCCGCCAACAGGATGACGACACCGGGTACGATCCCGCCCCCGAGCACCCGGTCCAGTTCGGGCACGCCCGTGGGCTGCTTGATCGAAGCCTGCTGAGAGACCTCCGTGATCGGCGTCGCCGGAGAGCGCGGTGTAAGGGCGGAGATCTTCGAGCCTGCGGGAGGTGTGCCCTCCTCGATCGTGCCCCACGCCTGGCACTGCGCGCACCGGCCTACCCACTTGACGGTGGTCCACCCGCACTCGCTACATCTAAACGTCTGATTCTTTGCCATGCCCCAAGGCTATCGACGCCGTCCGACAAATCTGTTCGCGAAGGCCTCCAACAGGGAGGGCTCGCCCGAGACGATGAGGACGTCTCCGTTGCCGATCGTCGTCTCCGGCGAGGCGTACTCGAAGGGCTGGCCGGGGGACTTCACGCCTATCACCGTCACACCGAAGCGCTGGCGCACGTTTGACTCCGCTAGCGAAAAGCCCACCAAATCCCGCGGCGGGATCATCTTCACGATCGTGAACTGATCCTCCATCTCGATGTAGTCCAGCATGCGCCCGGAGAGCATGTGGGCCACGCGCTGACCGGCGTCGTACTCGGGGTAGACGACATGATGGGCGCCGATACGCTTGAGGATGGTGCCGTGTTCACGCGAGGTGGCCTTCGCCCAGATGTCCGGGATCCCCATGTCGACCAGGTTCGCGGTGATGAGAACCGAGGCCTCCAGGGCGCCGACCCCGACGACGGCGACGTCGAAGTCCTCAGCGCCCAGCTGGTGGAGGGCCTCCGCCGAGCGTGCGTCCGCCTCGACGACGTTGAAGCGGTGGCTCCACTGCTGAGCCAAGTCGGGATTCGTCTCGACGGCGAGGATCTCCTTGTCCAGCTTGTCGAGTGTGACGGCGATGGCCGAGCCGAAGCGGCCGAGCCCGATGACGAGCGTGGCGTTGTCCGCGTAAGTGTTTGGCATGGTGTTCTCTTTCTACCGCTTAGCCGATGATGGGGCGGTCTTCGGGGAGTCGGATGACGCGACGGCGTGTGCGAAGCGCGAGCGCCGCTGCGAAAGTCATCGTTCCCAGACGCCCCAGGTACATGAGAAGGATGAGGATGAGCTTGGCCGAGTCGGGCAGGTCGGCCGTGATCCCGGTGGATAGGCCGCAGGTGGCGAACGCCGAGATCACGTCGAACAGGACACGCGAGAGCGGGAAGTCGGATTCGTGCAGAATGATGAGCGTGGAGGTCCCGACGAGGAAGGCGCCGAGGAAGGTTGCCGAAATGGCGAGTCGAATGACGTCGGGCGGGATGCGCTTGCCGAATGCCTCCGTGTCGCGGTCGCCGCGGGCCTCGGCGATAATCGCGAGGAGCAAGACGGCGAAGGTCGTGACCTTGATGCCGCCGCCCGTGGAGGCCGAGCCCGCACCTATGAACATGAGTACGTCCATGACGAACCACGTCGCCTCCGACATCGAGCCGATGTCCACGGTCGCCATCCCCGACGAGCGCGGCGTCGTTCCCTGGAAGAAGGACGCGAGCACCTTCTCGTTCGTCGTGAAGTCAGCAAATGCGCCGTTCCATTCGAACGCCGCGACCATGAGGATGCCGGCCAGCCACAGCACCGCGTAAGTGACAACCGTGATCTTCGTGTGTAGCGACCAGCGCTTGGGGGAGCGCAGGTTACTCGAAATGTTGTAGATGACGGGGAAGCCGATCGCGCCGGCCACCGTGCCCAGAATGATGGGCAGGCTGATCGCCCAGTTGCCGACGAACGGGGTCAGGTCCGGGCCGATAATGACGAATCCGGCGTTGTTGAACGTAGAGACCGCCATGAAGATCGAGTGGCCCAGCGCCCCGAGGAACGTACCCTCCACCTCCATGATCGAGGGGAACATGACGAGTACGAGCAGGCCCTCCACCGTCAGAGAGGTGATGACGACGGACTGCAGCAGCGCGCCGACGTCGCCCAGTCGGGACTTTCGTTCCGAGGCCGCAAGGATGCGTTGGGTGAGGCCGATGTGACGGGAGACCGCACGGGCGAGGATGGAGGCGAGCGTCATGACGCCCCAGCCGCCGATCTGGACGCCGATGACGACGACGACCTGCCCGAAGACCGTCCAGTGGGAAGCCATGTCGACGACGGTCAGGCCCGTCACGCACACCGCGGACGTGGCTGTGAAAAGCGCCTCAATGAACGTGGCCGTGCCGGGGTTGACCGTAGCGAACGGCATGAGGAGCAGGGAGGTGATGAAAAGGATGATGAAGGCGAAGACGAGCATGGCCAGGCGGGCCGGCGAGTGGCGGGCAAGGTGATCGGCGCGCTCGCGGAAGCGTGAGGCAAGGTGTCGCCTCGTCGCGGTTTGGATCGCGCTCATGTCACCTCCTCTTTCATCCCTGCGACAATCGTGCCACACTACGCCGGCGTGTGATCAAATTGCCGCACGCAGCGCGAGTATTTCCCTTCAAATTGCGGATTGAAGGTGTTCGTTGGGAAAAAATCGGGTATGGTGTAAATCGAAGTTCTGGGGTCAACGTGCCCATACACACACTCGATAAGAGCCTTCGGGCGATGCAAGGACGGTCTAGGATGGCGCAATTTCCGCCCTCGGAGCCGCAGTTTGTGACTGTGGCCGAAGTTGCCGATCTGGCGCGGGTTTCGCGCATGACGGTCTACCGGATGATTCATTCCGGTGAGCTTCCGGCTGTCCGGGTTGGGGGCTCCTACCGGGTTCCGAAGTCCGCGGTTGACGCGCTCCTTTCGGGTGGCATGGATC
Organism: Trueperella sp.; assembly: GCA_022783305.1. GTDB lineage: Bacteria > Actinomycetota > Actinomycetes > Actinomycetales > Actinomycetaceae > Trueperella > Trueperella abortisuis. The sequence continues at coordinate 4,443 of JALEWQ010000005.1, forward strand.
AAGCACAGTCCCGCGGCGCTTAAGCCATTTTTGTGTTCTGCCCGTCTGTTGTAGACTTTCAAAGTTGTATCTGGCGGGCCAACGATCGGAGGTAACCTATGGGTTCCGTTATTAAGAAGCGTCGTAAGCGCATGTCGAAGAAGAAGCATCGCAAGCTGCTTCGCAAGACGCGTCACCAGCGTCGTAACAAGAAGTGAGTCGGGTTTCCCGATGACGTGAGCCGGCCTCAGGGCCGGTTCTCTTGTATCTACTGCGTCTACGCCAGCGCTTGGCGCCGGATCCCGCCGAGCACGCCCGCCGGGCTGCGCTGCCCTGTTGGTGTGACGCTCCTGGATAACGGACCGGTTGGTGCATATCCTACGACCCGGGTAGGACGCGCATTCTGGAGGAAGTGCGCCAACCATGTTAGGATCGTTTAAGATTCAACGAGAGGTGGAGGACGATGGCTAACTGGCTCAACCAGTCGGAGCAGAAGGCGTGGCGAGCATTTCTCACCGGCCAGGCGCGGGTGCTGGAGGCGATTAATCAGGATATGGTCAACGATTCCGGCCTCACTCTTAACGAATACGAGGTGCTAGTGCGTCTCTCGGAGTCCCCGGATCACCGGCTGCGCATGTCGAACCTCGCGGAGAACCTCGTCCACTCTCGTTCACGTCTGACCCACACGGTCAAGCGTCTAGAAGAGGTGGGATACGTGTGCCGCACGCGATGTCCGGAGGATCGGCGTGGCATCATCTGTTGCCTGACGGAGGAGGGCTTTTCCAAGCTCGAACACGCGGCCCCGATGCACGTTGACTCGGTACGCAAGCACCTCGTGGATCATTTCACCACTGAGGAGTTCCTCGAGCTTGGCAAGCTCTTTGCCAAGGTCGGCTGCACCGAGGAGCCCGTGGCACAATAGTGCCCATGGATATTACGACGGTTCACCTGGTTCGCCACGGCGAAGTTCATAACCCCGAGGCCGTTCTCTACGGCCGTCGCCCCGGCTACCACCTGTCCGAGCTAGGCCGGGAAATGGCGGACGAACTTGCCCTCGCCTTCGTTGGACACGATGTGCGCGCCGTCATCGCATCCCCGCTCGAGCGTGCGGTGGAGACGGCGACTCCGACGGCCGAGTTGTTTGACCTGACCGTGGAGACGGACCGGCGCCTGATCGAGGCGGACAACAAGTTCGAGGGCGTTGCCGTCAACAAGAATCGCTGGATCTTGGCCCACCCGCGCTATTGGTCGTGGTACGTCAACCCCTTTGAGCCCTCTTGGGGGGAACCCTACCCGGAGGTGATTGAGCGCATGTCGCAGGCGATCGCCCGCGGCATCGACGAGGCCCGCGGCGGGGAGGCTGTGCTCGTGTCCCATCAGCTGCCGATCTGGACGATGCGCCGCTTCGTGGAGCGCAAGACCATCGCCTCCGATCCGCGCAAGCGGGAGTGTTCGCTGTGCTCGGTCACCTCGCTCACGTTTGCCGGCAAGCAGCTGCTGTCCCTGGACTACTGGGAGCCGGTGGGGCACCTCTTGCGCGGCGCAGCCGACATGGTCCCGGGCACGTCCGAGGCTACGGAGCTCGCCTAGCTTCCGGCAGTCAAACCTGCGTCAAGCTCTTAGAAACTCCCAGCCGCGCTTAGCGGTTGCCGTACAGGCCACCCTCGTCGCGATCCTCGTCGTGCTTGTCGTCGAGGCGCTCGTCCTCCTCGGGTAGGCGCCCCTCTTCGCGCATGCGCTCCTCGTAGGCCCGACGCCGGTTGCGCGCTTCAAGCCGGGCGAGGAACTCCGGGTCGTCGTCGGGAGCGACGGGCCCCTTGGGCGGCTGGGGCCGCGAGAACGGGTTCTGCCCACCGAAGGAGGGGGAGGGGTAGTCGGAGGTGAAGATGTGCTGGTACTTAAAGTAGAGCCAGATCAGGGCGCCGAGTACGGGCACCAGCGCGATGAGGATGAGCCACAGCGGCTTCGAGATCTTTGCGGGCATGGCGGAGGAGTCGGTGCGCGCACAGTCGATGAACGTATAGATGATCAGCGCGACCGCGAAAATGATAGGCAATACTCTGAGCACGGTTTCACCCTAGTTCACTTTCTCGCGGAACTGTAGCGCTCACGCCGACAGCGAGATGAGCAAGATGACGGCGTAGTACAGTTCGAACAGCCCGGTGTTGCGAAGCAC
>JALEWQ010000041.1 GCA_022783305.1 Trueperella sp.
TCACATGCGTGTTGAACTCGCCCGAGGAGGCATTACTGATGGCCGCAGGCCAGCGAGGATCCTTGCGTGGTGTGCTCGGTATGACACGAAACGATTGCACACCTGGTGCAATTACCAGGCCCCCGACACCTTCGAACACCATGCGTCAGCTACACTCGACCTTGCAGCATAAACACCACACCCATGTCCACTTCCTGGGGGCCGGGCCCGTAATCAGCATCAACAAATAGTGTTCCAAGTGGACTAAAACAGCACTACACCGGCTTTTGTGCGATGTCTCGGAAAATCATGAACTCTGGAACGTCATGTTTGAGACCGTTAATCTGGATGTCTTTGATGATCTTCCCAGTAGTTTTGTCAAAAACCACGATCCGGGGCTGCGCCAACGGGTCTTGGGTATCCTCAACTAGCACGGTGGCAGTGTTCTCATCGGAAGAGAAGTGATACAACCATTCGGGTGCATCAGGTTGTAAATCTCTCTCGAGCTCATCGCTCAGTATCGAGGTTTGCCCCGTCGCAACATCGGTACGATAAAGCACTCCGTTACCACCGAACCACACGAAGTTGCCCTTATCATCCAAGGAATGCGCATCGTATACGGAATAATCATCCTCGTCTGACCCCAGATCCAGGCTTGCACCATTTTCCGTCGTTAGCGGCAGCCAGTTCAACTCGCCAGTGGTCGAATCCACTGATACCAGTGCAAGAGCTTCATTGTTTCCCCACGTGTTGCTTTGCATATGGGGAGCGAGGAGCTCGTCGACAACCCGCTGCTCGCCGTCGTAGTTAATAAAATTGCCTAAGAAATAAATGCGATCTTCAACGCAGGGAGCATCATTGGCAAAGTAACCAAACTCAGAAAAGGCCACACTGTACGTCCCCACGCTCACGTGCTTTACGGCTCCGTCTTCGACGATCTGATCGAAAATGAAACGCGCGTCGCCGTCTTCTGGCGTCATTGAGTAGGCGGCGTAAACGTCGTCCTCACAAACTGAAATCATCGGATAGAAACCAACCGTATTCAATACGTGCCGCTCACTTGAATCAGGCCGGGAAATCACAACCTCTTCTCGATAACCGTCTTCTTGGAAACCTCCGTTATATACCCCGACTCGAGTCACCCCGTCGCTGAGAGTAACAAGCCCATCCATCAGTCCAACTCGGTCTTGTTCGACGACGGCGCTGCCATCCGCAGTCATCCAATGATCGCCCTTAACGTCAGCAAAGTTGATCCCATGCTCCGTCCACGAGATCTGACCTTGATCCATCCCCTCGTGCTCAATCAGATCATAGCTACCGTCGGCGCGCACCAAGGCCACATATCCAATGAGACTTCTGGGCAATAATCCGGTGTTTCGGTACTCGCTCATGAAGATGGCCCACTCATAATCGCCTAAATCGACCTCGTGGTCGTCGCTATTATTTGAGCAACCACTCAATAATGTGGTTGCGGCGACGAGTATTGCCATTGCCGCCGCAACCACCCGTGTCCTCATATGACGTCTCATCGCGTTCTTAGAACCTTTGATAGCTCACGGTATACTTAGAGTCCCGGATATCCGACGGATACACACCATGGCCACCATCGGAATCGAGATCAATCCCGGTAGCCGTCTTGTACGCCGCCCACACCACTTGCGAACAGTTCATCGACCCATTCGCGGTTTTGTTAAACGCGAAATTATAGTTGTAACTACGTCCCCTATATGTGCGCGCTCGGTCAGCGGCTTTGTTGCGGTTTGCTTGACTAGTGGAAACATACTGTTTGTGAGCTCCCGATGCCACCTTAACGGCTGTATACCAACGCTCTACAACACCGGTACTGGGATCTGCCTCAACGATCTTTGTTGTATAGGAATATATTCCCGAATGACCATGGTTAACGCCAGCGGTCGACGACGGGGTGTAGAACACGTCACCTCGATTGCGGGCGGTACCGATTCTCTTATCAGCTTTCGGCTTCGCCCCTGATCGAGGCTGGATTTGCACAAATCCAGGAGGATCACCAGCCTCACTTAACGCCTCACGCGCAACTTCTGTTGCAGATGCACCGGTTTCCAGTGCCGCATCTTTAACCGCTTGCTCCATCTCTACATAGGAGGTGCCAGGGTTCCTTTCGACCAACTCAACGATCAGCGCACTAACATCACTGTCATCCGCTGCGGCACTGGAAACACCCTCCGGCTCAGCGTAAGCAACACCGGGTAGCGGCAGAGCCAACACTAAGCTGATAGCGACTGTGCCTATCATCCTTGAGATCTTCATAGGTCTTCCTTTCGTCGTGCCATCGTCTTTGATGGCGAGTGTCACAGCGAGGGAATCTGGGCTGTGGACGCTTCTTAGAGACAGGACAATGATAAAGTTAGGCGACCCTTAGTGTCAATAGTTTTTATAACGATCTCAAAGCACCAGTAGCCCACGCTCGTCGTACGCCGACCACCCGTTGGCCTTGCCCAAAGGGGAAGGCAATGGCGCGACCCGATGTTTCTCGTCCGACCCGTAGGGCGGGCACTGACGCGAGTGGCGCGCCACGACGTCGATACGATCCGGGACCGGACCCACCCCAACCGTCACGCAGGGCACGAATCATCCATAGGTCCGATTTCCTTCGTCTATGAGGTACGTAGAATTTGCTGCAGGATAGGAGGCAGACATGCGATTGAGCTCGTACCCTGATCTGGCATCGCGCGCGTTGACGCTTGCGCTACTCATTGGTGGTGGGTTCGCCACCGGCCTTGGAGTGGAGGCGATCAGCGGACACTCGGGCTTGTCGCTTTGGTTTCTTGCTGTGGCGTGCGTGATCTACGTGGCCGCTTACCTGGGTGTGCGTCCCCTTGCCACAACGGTGACGGGTGCGTGTGGCTTTGCACTTGATGCCGTGATGAGCGTTCCTCTGGGGTTGTTGTTCGCGGCAAAAGAGCTTGTTTTCCCCATCACCGAATGGGGATGGTCGATGTTCTTCAACGGTGTCTTCATCGGCTTCTTCATCATCTTTCTCTCGGACTACTTCTATCGCCGTCACCCGGGAAGGAACGACGACGACGCCGACGACGCCGATCGAGAGTCCGCCCTTTAACGCTAGTTAGGCTGACGCGTCGATAGATGAGAATGAATGGGCAGTATTCCCCGCTATGGTGAGGAGAACGCGCAACGGCTCGGCGCATGCGCCGGCTCAGCCTTCTATCGTTGCGTTGGACTCTTGCTGGTTGTTGCCGCTGGCAGCACGCCCGTGAGCGTCGACCCGCGCCTCTATCGTATTCTCGCCGTCGTGTTCCAATAAGATATGGCCAGAGCTAAAACGAAAACGGAACTGTTGAATGCCGCCGTCTCTCGATGGGAGGCACTGCAGGCGTTGATTGACTCCATGCGGCCGGAGATAGAAAGTGCCGAGCTCTTCTTCGGCACTGGCGTTGAGCGCCCTGAAAGCCCACTGGAGAAGGGACAAGAGTCTGCGCGATGTCCTCGCCCACCTGCATGCGTGGCAGACAATGCTGCTCGACTTCGTTGCAGCTAACCAAAACGGGACGAGCAAGCCATTCTTGCCCGCGCCTCACACCTGGCGGACCACGCCAGCCCTGAACATGGAGATTTGGGGGCGGTACCAGGACACGCCGCTGGCAGAGGTGCAGAGACAAAAGGGTTGTCCAGCCCCGCCCTAGGCAAGACCGAGGTGCTGAGCAACCACCGCAAGATGCATCCGTACGCCAGTAAGGAGGGCGGCGTCGTTCGCGTAAAACCGCGGGGAATGATTCGGCGCGAAACCGCGACCCCCGGCAGTTGCCCGCGGCAGACCATTGGGCACGGACTCCACGTCCTGCACTCCGAGCAGCGCATACATGCCGCCGAAAGCATTGATGAATTCGGAGACGTCGTCGTAGCCAAGTGAGGCGGGGGCGGCAAAGACTCGATCTTCACCACCAGCGGCGGCGATAAGGGCCGGTTGAAGGGCGGCGACCGTCTCGGGAGCATTCACAACGGCCGGAACCTGCTGATGGAATTCCACCTCGCCCCTACAGTTATACGCGGCGGCGATATGGCGGCAGGTACGCGTGATCGCCGCGTTGATATCGTCCATGAGCTCAGCGTTGAGGCAACGTACCGTGCCAAAGAGGGTAACCTGTTCGCCGACGATGTTGAATCGGCCCTGGTCCTCAACATGTCCGATGCTGATCGAGAACGCGTCCTTCGCGTCGAACTGCCGGTAGAGCTGCCCCATCGCGGAAATGATGTCGGCTGCCGGGGGTAGCGGGTCGCGCCCGGCCCACGGAGACGAGCCGTGCACCTGTTCCCCAACGACTGTAATCTTCACCATTTCTGAAGCAGCGTGCTGCACATTGGTGGTCCAGCCGACCATACCGGTGGGAGCGGGGGTAACGTGCATCCCAAACGCTAGGCTCGGGCGCGGACTCAGCTCTTGAAACTCGGGGCTGGAGAGCATGAATGCGGCGCCGCCTTCTTCGCCTTCGGGGGCCCCTTCCTCGGCGGGCTGGAAAGCGAAGTACACGGTTCCAGGGATCTGCGCCCGATGTGAGGCGAGTACCTGTGCGGCACCGAGCAGCATCGAGGTATGGCAGTCGTGCCCGCATGCGTGCGCCACGGGGAAAGGCCCACCCGGGTAGTCCTGGACTTGGGTTGACTTATAGGGCAGGTCGGATTCTTCCTTCACCGGCAGTGCATCGATGTCGGCGCGCAACAATACTGCCTTATCGGAATGGCCGGAGCGCGTTCCGGTGAGGCGCGCCAGCACTCCCGTGCCGCCTACCCCTTCGTGGATGTCCTCCTCGCGGAAACCAAAATCTCGTAGCCTCTGCGCGATGTATTCAGCGGTTTTCACCTCTCGGTTTGAAAGCTCTGGGTATTGGTGCAGATGGTGGCGCCAGGAAATAACATCCGGCTCGATTGCTTGCGCCGCGTCGAATAGTTCATCACAACTGAACGTCGTCTCACCCATATCTGCATCCTTCACTAGCGGCATCGGCGCTGGAGGCTCAGCGCTACGGTGTCGGCATCCTCTTTCTTCTGTCGCCACCATACACCCAAGCAAGGCACATGCCGGCGAAACCACGCTGGCATCCGAACCGCTAGCGCCCCTCTGGTAAGCTCATAGTCGTCGGAGATACGCCAGAGGCGTTGCGCTAGCTACAAGGAGGCTCCCCGTGCCGGTTCAAGTGCCCCAAACGTCTGCGATTCGCGCCTTGTTCCAGGAGCATCCCGAAGTTGGCACGGCTGGGAGTGTCGCCGCGCTCAGCACCCTCTACTACGCCTTGCCCGATTTTCTCCGCCGCCGACCGCTCAGAATCGCGGCACGCGTGGGATGCATAGCTGCCATCACCGCCATCGCCACCCACGAGACGACGACGCGTCTCAACGACGACGACACCCTCACCCCCGACGCGCCCGCGCCCGAAAACCCGGAAAGCCCGGAAGACCCGAGCAGACCGGAAGACCCGAGCGGCCAGGAAAGCCCGGAAGACCCGGGCTTTCCGCAGAAGCCGATAGCGCTGGCCGGCATGATCGCCGCCGGCATCGCCGCGTTGGCGGGCTCAATTGCGCTCGATGTCGCTTTGGAGCGGAGAATCTTTGCTCGCGGCGAGCGCCGCCGCGCCGCTGGCGTCCGCCTGGCCCACACCCGACAAGCCCTCTGGATCGGCCCGCTGTCGGGCGTTGCCACGTATTTGTCATTGCGTGACGCCGATCGCGCGCTAGCTCGCTCCGCAGAAAACGACTGAGCGCCCGATCCGAATACGGCGACAGGAAATAGGCGCCTACCTCTGATCGTTCTCCGGGACGTCGCCGTCGATCTTCGTCGCTACTGAGCCGGAACCGCTCGCCGTCACCTCGCCAAGCGAGAGCTCCCCGATCGATCCACCTTCGAGGACCTCGAAGGTCACAAGATCGGCGCCCCCGGTCGCCACCGTCCCACCGACCTTGAGGGAGGCCACCTCCGCGCCGGGCTTGATGGAGACCGCCGTCGCCTTCAGCTTCATTTGCACGCCCTTGACGAGGCTCATGCCCTCGCCGCCCGTCGTGCGCACGTCACCACGCACCACGATGGGGCCCGTCGGCTTCGAGACCTGGATGCCAATAGCGCCGTCGCCATGGGTGGTGATGGAATCGAAGGTCGCCGATTCTACCGAGCCATCGTAGACGTTGAACCCGCGGGCGCCCAGGCCCGTCGTCGCAATTGGGGCGTTAATCTCGAGGCGTCCCATCTGACCAAAGTTGACGAAACCGATACCGGAGGCACCCGTGGTTGTGACCGGGGCGTTCGCCACCCACTCCAGGGTCTTGCCCCACAGGTCAAGCGCCATGTCATTCGCGCCGTGAGTGACCGTCGCGCCATTGTTCTCGACGCGATCGACGACGGCTCCGCCGAGGACGAACACGGCTCCAGTGATCTTGTCACCCGTGCCCTGCACGATACCTCCGTCGGTGATGACCGTGCCGGTTTCGAGCACGTCCGCGCGCAGAGCACCGCCAGTCAGCTTGCCCTCACGATCCGTGTAGCCGTCGAGGAAGACGCCCGATCCGCGGACCGGCGTCAGCGGCGTGCCGATGTTGATGCCCTTGAGGGTGGCAGTGAACTCCGTGTCAGCATCCGGCTGCAGATTCCACAGCGTCAAGCCGCCCTGGAGCACGTCGACTCCAAAGCCGTGCGGCTGACGGGAACGCCCGCGTACGTCGGCCGCCTTGACGTGCACCTGATCTGCCTCCACGCGGATCCTGCGCAGGTTGTCGTCAGCCACAAGGTAGATCTGGCCAACCGTCGTCACATTGTGCAGGACGAGAGTTCCGGCGTCGTCGATACTTGTGTCGTTATAGACGGCGACCTCGTAGTCGACCGTCGTGATTGTGATGTCCTTGAGCGCATTGTTCCTTGTCAGCCGAACACCTTTCCCGGTGAACTCGAGCGTTCCTCCTGACAGGGTGGCGCCCTCGGGGAGGGTGATGGAGGGGGAGCCGGCAATGGTGCCCTCGACACGAATGTCCATGAAACCGTCTGCGATGGCGTTGGCGAGTTCGTCTGCGGTTGACACTGTTATTGCACTCATGATTACTTCCTTCAGTTGAGCTGGATTCCCAGAAATATTGAACGGTAGGAGGTGCTCCTACCGACGAAATGGGAAGTGGCGTCACTTTATTCCCAGCAGTGGCAGTCCTCCGCCACCCGCAAATATGAACCGGCTCACTTACCGTGCGCTAGCGCAGGTGATACGTTCAAGACGCCCCGCCCAGGTTAGCTCCATCGCGGGCGTGTAAGCTCCGTCCGGCAAAGGTTCCCCATGACACTGACATTGACACGCGGTATTCACGCCGCGCTCACGATCACGTCGGGCTCGACAACACTCGTCGTCGACCCCGGCGCCTTCGGCTTTCCCGCCTCTGTTGCAAGCGCTGACGCGGTGCTCGTGACGCACGACCATTTCGATCACGTCGACGTCCCGGCCCTCGCTGGCGCCCTCGACGACAATCCCGACCTCCGCGTCTACACTCCGACCCAGCTCAACCTTGATACTCACGCCGATCGGCAGACCCTCGTCAGCGAGGGGGACGAGTTCATGGTGGGTGACATGAGCGTTCGCGTCATCGGGCGCGAACAAGCCACAGCCAGCGTCGACGACGACGTCATCGTCAACGTCGGATACCTCGTCGCGGGCCTTGTCCTCCACCCGGGCGACGCTCGCCCGGAGATCAAGGGCCTTGACACCCTTATCGTTGCCCTCGCGGCACCGTGGCAGAACACCCCGCAACTCGAGGAATACCTGCGCGCGGTGACGCCCGCGCGCGTCATCGGGCTCCACGACGGCACACTCAATGATCTCGGCCGCGATTTCGGCCAGAAGACCCTCGCCCGCATCGCCCGCAGCTACGGGGGCGAGGCGATCAGCCTTGATCCCGGAGAGTCGGTCACGCTGCCGCGCTAAGCACCGCCGGCGATCAACCGAGACGGTGAGCACACCGGGAACAAGCGCCGAACGCACGGCGTTCACCCAGCATGACTCACATTTCTGATACCACAAACGGTTCGATCACCGTCCGCCCCATGGCCGAGGCCGACATCGACGCAGTCGCCAAGATCTACGCAGCCAATGCCCGAGATGCTCTGAGCCCTGATGAGCGCGCCAAGCAGGGCTTCGTTCAGGGACGCATGAGCCCCGAGCGTCTCCGCTCCTTCACCACTGGCGGATCCGGATTCGTCGCAACCGACGGCGAGGAGGTTTTTGCCGCGACCGTCATCCACGCCCCCGACGCCTTCACCGGCAAACCTAGCGCACAGCGTCCGGGCGAGAGCCCGGCAGCGCGCACGGTGGAGCTGGCTCAGGCCGCCCGCCTCGACTCCCCCGTGCTCTACGGCCCGAGCGTCGTCGCCGAAGGCTATCGCGGCCGCGGCGTCCTGCGGCGCCTCGTCGAGGCGGTTGCCGACGAGGCGCAAACGAAGGGCTACTCGCACCTCCTGGCGTTCATGGAGGACGAGAACGCGCCGTCATTCGCCGCTCACGAACGCCTCGGTTTCCTCCCCCTCGGCGGCTTTCGGGTTGAGGATCGGGACTACCAGGCTGTCATGCTCCCCCTCGCCTGAGCTCCGCGCGTCGTCGACCCCGCGACGTTGCGCCCGCGGGGATCCTCGCCCGGCCTCTGGCCTGCGGCGCCGCCGATACCCCACGCTGAACGTCTAGTCCTGGAAGGTATCGAGCGGGACGCAGCCCTCAGCGGGTTCCATCGCCGCCACGAGCTGCTCCTCGGTCGGGGCGGCAACGAGGTCCGAGTACCCCTCGCCCAGCACCACGTCCACGACCTCAGTGGTGATATTGGGGTCGATGTGCACCTGGGCCTCGGGAAAGAAGGCCCGCAGGGTGTAGGCGTTGGTCACGCCGTTGAGGCTCGAGTAGAGACGCACCGGCTCGGTGACCTCCTCGCCGCCCCAGTTCGCCGTCTCCGACACGGAAACCCCCGCCGCCGACAGCGACGACGCCACGCTGCTTGCCAGCCCGGTGCGGGTGGTGGCGTTGTAGACGTTCGCGGTGATCGTGGCCGGATCGACGTGCTCCGCGCCGTCAATCGGGCACACGACGGCGTCCGTGTCCGGCGGCCTTGAAAACTCTCGCTCGAACGGGAAGGGCAGCAGCCCCGACCACGTCAGCGTCCCCAACACAAGGAGCACCGCCATGACGGCGATGATTGAGCCGAAGATGACAGTCTGGCGTTGCTGCGTGTGCTTGCGGTACTCCGCGCGGGCGTTAGAACTCACCCGTCCAATCTAGCGGATATCACCGGCCTCGCGCACGAATCTTAGGGGTACTGAGGGATGACGACGACGCCCGGGCCCGCGCGCCCCGCCCGGCGGTGGGGCGGACGACCGGACGCCCCCACCGCCAGGGCACACGTTAGAGCTTCGGCTCCCGGTTGAGAGCGCCGGGCTCCAGCTCGGCGCCGGCCGGCGCGGAGGCGGGAGTGGCGGGCTCGATCGTCGTGCCGCGCCAACGCGAGAGAGCGCGCATCGCGTGGTAGATGACGATCGCGGCAAACGAACCAAGCGCGATGCCCTCGAACGTCATGGAACCCCAGTGCCAGGTGTAGTTCGCGATCGCGATCACCATCGCCACGGCGGCCGTGTTGAGGTTGACCGGGTCGGAGAAATCGACGCGGTTTTGGACCCAGATGCGGACGCCCAGCATACCGATCATGCCGTACAGGACGGTGGCGGCGCCGCCGAGCACCCCCGGCGGGATGGTGGCGATGAGCTGACCGAACTTGGGTAGCATCGACAGCCCGAGCGCGATGAACGCCGCGATGACATAGGCAACCGTCGAGTACACGCGGGTCGCGGCCATCACTCCGATGTTCTCCGCGTAGGTGGTGGTGCCGGAGCCGCCGCCCGAGCCAGCGAGCATCGTTGAGACGCCGTCGGCGAAGAGCGCCCGACCGGTGATGTCGTCGAGGTCCTGGCCCGTCATCGCAGAAACGGACTTCACGTGGCCGACGTTCTCCGCGATGAGCACGAGCACCACGGGCACGAACAGGCCCAAGAGGGTGACGTCAAAGTCGGGGGCGCGGAAGTGCGGCGCGCCCACCCAGCCAGCGGACGAGATCGCCTCGAAGCTCACCTCGCCGCGCAGCACCGCCGTAATGTAGCCGACCACCACGCCGATAAGGATCGACAGGCGCCCGATGATTCCCTTGAATAGCACCGTGACCAGCAGGATCGTCACGATCGTCACGACGGCTGTGACCGGCGCCTGCTGCACGTTCCCCCACGCGGCCGGCGCGAGGTTGAATCCGATGAGCGACACGATCGCGCCCGTCACGATCGGCGGCATGAGCTTGTCAATCCATCGCGCTCCCGCGAAGTGCACGACGACGCCGACCAGCGCCAGCGCCGCACCCGCCGCGATCACGCCACCCTGGGCGAGGGAGGCCTTCGCGGCGTCGACCGGCGCTCCCCCGCCGGCCACATACCCGGTGACCGCCCCGATCGGCGCGATGAGCGCAAACGAGGAGCCGAGGTAGGAGGGCAGGCGGCCCGCCGTGATAAGCAGGAAGAGGACCGTGCCTACGCCGGTGAAGAAGAGGGTGGTCGACGGATCGAACCCGGTGAGCAAGGGTACTAAAAAGGTGGCCCCAAACATGGCCACCACGTGTTGTGCGCCGATGCCGAACGTAATCGGCCACGACAGTCTTTCGTTTGGAAGAACAACCTCCCCCGGCGCGATCGAATGTCCATCGCCGTGGAGCTTCCATGTAAATCTAGCCATACGAGCCTCCATTGAGTAAACGTCGAGGACCCGCGAATCCTGTTCACGACCCCGATCGATAGTACTCAGCCCCGGCGCATATCCGAAATCGTCTCACCATCCAATGAGACGCCCGCCCACGCCTCGGACTCGCGCGTTCAGCCGGCGTAGAGCACAGTGAAGAACTCGATCACCACGCCGCCAGCCGGGTCGAAGGCGTAGCCCAGTTCGGCGCCCTCGGACTGGAAGAACTGCTCGTGTTCGGCGCGCCAAGAGGGCAGATCCGCGGCACCCTCCGCGCGGGCGACATCCTGGCCCACCTCGTTAAACGGGACGACCTTGACCTCGGTGTTGCGTAGCAGCGCCCGTGGGCGCCCCTCCCCGTCGCAGAGGATCCACATGTCGTCCACACCCGGGAACGATTCGCCTTCCGTGCCGTAAGCGGCACTGTAGCTGCTGGTGGCCGTCTTCCGGCCCGCGATCACGAGCTCCGCCAGCTCGTTCGCAGCGCTCCGCGTCTCCCCGAATGCAAAGGCGCCCGGGCGCAGGGAGACCAGATCGGTCTGCCCACCGACCGCGTCGATCGGGTTGAGCCGGCCCGCGATGATCGCGTGCGTCCAGAACGCCTCAAGATCCGCCTCGGCAGGCGCCAGCGGCGCGTCCATGCCGCCCGGCGCGGGCTGTTCGCCGAGCCCGTCGCCCACGCCCGACCCTCCTGGCTCCAATTCAGCCATGGTTCTCCTGCCAGTTATGCATCCGCTTCCACGTGTCGATCTCGTTCTGCTTCTGCCGCACAAGTTCCGCGGCATACGCGGTAGTCAAAATGCGCGTCAAACCGGAGACGACGACGCCCCCGCCGACCAGCGCCCGCATCCTCCACGACATTCCACGCCCGGACCTACCGAATGCCGAGGCCAGCATCGCCCCGCCAACCGCTGCCTGCGCGGCGGAAGTGAAGGCCACGGCCCACGGGCGCTCCAGGTACACCTTGCGGTACACCCCGGCCACGTTCGGTTCGACGAAGCCCTCGCCCGCCAGCTCGAAAGCGAGCCGATCCTCGAAGGCCGCGCCCGCGCTGCTCGGCTCAAAGAGCCGCGAGTTCGGGATCTGCGCCAGTTCGCCGGTGCCCTCCAGCACGTCGGCCACCTCGCCGGGCAAGCCAAAGGCGTCAACGAGCGCCCGCGGCCCCTCCTCGCTACACAAGGCCGCGCGGATGTCACCGAAACGGGCCGCGATCACGTCGGCCACCATCTTGCGGGCAACCGCGCCGGCGCCCGTCTCATCCACCACGAACTCATAGGCCTCCGAGTCAGGATCGATCCACGGGAAGACGGGTAGCTCCCCGCTCCAATCCCACGTCAGATACGAGTTATCCCGGCGCACGTACAGGGTCGGATTCTCCTCCACCTTCCCCGCAGACACCATGATCTGAAACGACGGGCGCGGGAAAATCTGGCGCACCGAATCGAGGCTCGACTTAGCCACCATCACCAGCGCCTCGCCCAGCTTGGACACGGCCATCGGCTCGTCCTCCGCCTTGACGATACCCGGCACCTCCGACAGCGGCAGGTCGATGATCACGAGCATCGCGCCCTCACGGTCGAAAGCGGCGTCGTGGATCTCGGCGTCGCTGGTAGGACCCTCATCGTCAACGTCCTCCGCCAGCGCCTCATCCGAGATGTCAACCGAGCCAAGATCAATCGGGCCATGGGCGACCGTGCCATCCAGGTCAACCTCCACCTTGCGCAACCGCTCCGAGAGCTGCTCCACCAGGTCATTGACCGAGCGCCCCCGGAAGACCATGCCCGCCTCGTCCAACGTGGCTATGCGACGACGCCGGCCCCCGACGGCCACCTCAAACGTGTAGCCACCCTCGCCGTCCGGCTTCCCGCGGCCAAGAATACGTTCCTCAGCGAAAAACGCCTCGATGTCCGCGTCCGTCACAAGCGTCTGGTCGAGCCTGTGGATATGCCCGTGAACTGTTCGCCACGATGCCATGTCGCCTCCTTCGCCGGTCTGCTTTCGTTTCTCAGCCTATCGCAGGCCTCCGACAGAATTTTAGACCTGCACGTCTTTTCGATCGGAATCAATCTGGTAGAGCGCAATCCCGGTGGCCACCGCCGCGTTCAACGACTCCGTGGCCGAATCGATCGGGATGGAGACGATGAGGTCGCACGTCTCACGCACGAGCCGCGACAACCCGGCCCCCTCCGACCCCGTCACCAGCACCACCGGCACGTCCGCCATACCCGCGTGGGCGACGTCGACGTCGCCGTCCCCCGCGAGACCCAACACGAAATATCCCTGCTCCTTGAGCCAGCTCAGCGAACGAACCAGGTTCGTCTCCCGCGCGACCGGCAGTCGTGCCGCCGCCCCCGCCGAGACCTTCCACACCGTCGCATTCACCGACGCCGACCGCCGCTCCGGGATGAGCACGCCATCGGCGCTAAAGGCCGCCGCCGAGCGCATGACCGCACCCAGGTTGTGCGGGTCCGTCACCGAATCCAGCGCAACAATGAGGCCGGGCCTCCCCGCGCGCTGCCCGATCGCCACCAGCCGCTCCACGTCCACATACTCATACGGGGGCACCTCGATCGCGATACCCTGGTGAACCGCGCCGCCCGTCATCATGTCAAGCTCCGTGCGCGTGACCTCCACGATCGCCGTACCGGCGTCCATCGCGGCGCGGGCGACCTCGGCCACCCGCTCGTCGTGAGACATCGCCCCCACAAGGAACACCCGCTCATACGGAATCCCAGACTGGACGGCCTCGTAGACCGGGTTGCGGCCCGCGACCAACTCGTATCCCTCCGGCTGGTGCAGGTGACCGCGCAGCTTCGGCCCTTCGGCGCGCTTCGCCGCCGCCTCACGCTCGATCTTCTTCTTGTAGGCAGGGTGGTAGGTGCGGTCCTCCGCCTTCGGGGTCGGGCCCCTGCCCTCCAGCCGCTTGCGGGAGTGCCCGCCCGTTCCCTTGCCGCTGCCCTTGCGGGCGTTCTTGCGCACGGCCCCCGGCCGCCCGCGATGAGTTTTAGCCAAGGTCGCCCACCTTCCAACGCGCGCCCTCCGCCGAATCCTCGACCGTGATGCCGGCCGCCGTCAGCGAGTCGCGTAGCGCGTCCGCACGCGCCCAATCCTTGTTCGCCCGAGCCTGCGCGCGCTCCTCAAGCACCCGGTTGACGAGCGAGTCCAGCGCGTCGTGCATCGTCGACGTCGCTACCCCGCGCCGCCACGGCTCCGCCATCGGATCCAGCCCCAGCACATCCAGCATCGCGCGCACAAGCACCTGCTGCGCGCGGGCCTCCACGTGATCGTTATCCGCGAGCGCATTGTTGCCCACCGTCACGTGCTCGTGAATCTGGGCCAGGGCGGCCGACACGTTGAGGTCATCATCCATGGCTTCCGCGAACTCCTCCGGGAAGTCGTCGTGGCCGAGCGCCGCGATCTCCTCAAGCGGGACCTCGCCCACCGTATCCACCGAGCGCTGCACGAATCCGGCCAGGCGCTCCCAAATCGCGCCGGCCTCCGTCAACGTCGAATCCGAGTATGCCACCATCGACCGATAGTGGACCGTACCCAGCGCCAGGCGCACGATCACCGCCGGGTGCTCCCGAAGGATGTTCTCCACCGTGAGCGAGTTCCCCAGCGACTTGCTCATCTTCTCGCCCTCGATAGTCACCCAGGCGTTGTGCATCCAGTACCGGGCAAATTCCCGGCCCGCCCCGTGCGACTGCGCCTGCTCGTTCTCATGGTGCGGGAAACGCAGGTCGATGCCGCCGGCGTGAATATCGAAAGCATCGCCCAGGTAGCGCCCCGCCATCGCCGAGCACTCCAGGTGCCAACCCGGACGCCCGCGACCCCACGGCGTCTCCCACGACGCCGTCTCCGGCTCGTTCGCCTTCGCCGCCTTCCACAGCGCGAAATCGTGCGGGCCGCGCTTGTCGGAGGCCGCCTCCTCGTCGTCGTGAAGATCCTCCACCGACTGGTTCGTCAGCGATCCGTAATCCGGCAGGGAAGCCACATCGAAGTAGACGTTACCCGGCTCGCCCACGTATGCGTGCCCACGCTCGATCAGGGTAGAAATCAGCTCAATCATCTCGGGCACGTGGCCCGTGGCGCGCGGCTCATAGGTGGGGTCGAGCACCCCGAGGTCGCGGTAGGCCTTGGCAAACTCCCTCTCGAAGCGGTACGCCCACGCCCACCACGGCCGGCCCGCCTCCGCCGACTTGGCCAAGATCTTGTCATCAATATCGGTCACGTTGCGCACCATCGTCACGTCATACCCGCAACGGCGCAACCACCGCACCAGCACATCAAATGCCAGCGCGGAGCGTATGTGGCCGATGTGAGGCGCGCTCTGGACCGTCGCGCCGCACAGGTAGATGCCCACCTTGCCCGGTTCGATCGGGATGAATTCGCGCAGTGACTTGGTCTTCGAATCAAAAATCTTCACCCCTCCAGCCTACCGGTTCACGCCGACACTCGCCCATTTCATCCCCAGCCGTTGCGCGCCCATTTTCTTCGCCAACAACGGGCCTCCGGCGTCGTCGACCGGCGCGGCGCACACGAGCCGTGGGGCGGGCACGAGCCGTAGGGCGGACGCAAGCCGCAGGACGCACGCGAGCCGCAGGACGGCGTCGTCGGATTTACCAAACAGTCACAAAAAGGACGTATGTTAAGACCATGAACCACGCAACCGCGGTCGAGGCCGCCCCAACATCCGGCAAGATTCTGACGAAAACCGTATGGGCCTGGGGGCTCTGGGACTGGGGCTCCGCAGCGTTCAACGCCGTAGTCACCACCTTCGTCTTCGCCGTCTACCTCGCCAACGCCAACCTCTTCGGCCCCGACGCCAACCGGCTCCTCGGCTACGCCCTCACGGTCGCCGGCATTCTCGTGGCAGTCGTCGCTCCCGCCCTCGGTCAAGCCGTGGACCGCAGCGGCAAGCGCGCCACCGTCCTGCGCATCACCACCACCGCCACCGCAATCATCATCGCCTGCCTCTACTTCGTCATCCCCGGCCAGTCCGGGCTGTGGCTCGGCCTCTTCCTCATCGCCGCCGGCAACATCGTCTTCGAGACCGGCTCCGTCATCTACAACGCCATCATCTCCGACCTTGCCGAGCCACACAACGTCGGGCGCGTCTCCGGGTTCGGGTGGGGACTAGGCTACCTCGGCGGGATCGTGCTTCTGCTGATCCTCTTCGTCGGATTTATCAGCCCCGAGGTCGGCTGGTTCGGCGTGACCAGCAAGGACGGGCTCAACATCCGAGTCGCCATGCTGCTCGCCTCCGCCTGGCTCCTCCTCTTCTCCCTGCCGCTGTTCTTCACACTGTCGAACAAGCCCGCGCGCACGGATACCCCCCGACTCGGCATCATCGAGTCCTATCGCCAGCTGCTTAAATCCATCGCCACGCTGTGGCGCTCCGACCGCCAGGTCGTGTGGTTCCTCCTGTCCTCCGCCGTCTACCGCGACGGCCTCGCCGGCGTCTTCTCCTTCGGCGCCGTCCTCGCCGGCACCGCCTACGGTTTCAGCCCGGACGAGGTCATCGTGTTCGGCGTGGCCACCAACGTGGTGGCCGGCATCGCCACCATCGGCTTCGGCTGGCTCGACGACAAGCTCGGCGCCCGCGCCGTCATCATCATCTCCCTGACCTCGATGGTCGCCATGGGCCTGTGCGTGTTCTTCTTCCACGCCGGGGTCGGGCCGCTGTCGCCGAAGCAGGTCTACTGGGTCTTCGGCCTCATCCTGTGCATCTTCGTCGGGCCCATCCAGTCCGCCTCCCGCACCTACCTGGCCCGCATCGCCCCGCCGGGGGAGGAGGCCGAGATCTTCGGCCTGTACGCCACCACCGGCCGCGCCGTTTCCGCGCTGGCGCCGTTCATGTACTCCACCGCGATCACCGTGGGCGCCGCGCTACTCGGCATCGGCGTGGACGAGGCCGCCTACTTCGGCATTCTCGGCATCACGCTCGTGCTGGTCCTAGGCCTGCTCGCGTTCCTGCCGGTCAAGGCGCAGCCGAAGGTTGAGGCGCAGCCGGAGGCCAAGGCGTAGCCGCGGGCTTGCTACCCGGCTCAGCTCCGAGGCCGGCCGCCGGCCTCCCGGGGTCTTACCCGCGCGACCTGTAGCTAACTGGTGAATCTGAGAGCTTTCATCACCAAAACCAGCCCTTTCCAACCCAAAACTCACCAGTTACCTACAGCAACGCCGCCGGCGACCCGAGATTCAGGCCCGGTACCCCGGGCTGGGGCGGGCGCTTCTTGTAAGGCGGGCGTGCAGGATGTGCAACGGCAAACTGGTTACCGCGCTGGTCTACGAAAACAGTCGCTTCATGAGCACGGGCATCATCGTGCCCGGACAGGGCGGATAATCCGTATCTTTTTCCGGCACTCGCCCGTTGGAAAGGACGCACCATCCCACGGCATCTTTCCAGTTGTCGAACGGGAAATCCACCGGCAAGCGTTTGTCCTTTGGGTCACCGCCATGTACCTGCGCGTACTGGTTCTGAGCCTGACTTTGAGTAGCTACGTTGCCGATGCGCTGGTAATGCGCGCATAGCCAGACCTCAAAACACGGATCAGAGACCACCGCACGGATCTTCTGGCCCTTTGCCCCGCTCCTAAGACACTGGTCAACGAAGCCCCTCCTGTCCTTGCCATCGGCGTCGACGACGATCCACACCTCGTCGTAACTCGAGGTATCACCGGCCGGGGCGGTCAGCTTTTGCAGCACCCGTTCTGGTTCCCCATCGACCGCCTGCACTTTGACGGAGAGTTTCTTCGCTGGATCCTCGTGAACCCTCTTCTGAACCAACGTTAGGTACTCTCGTTCGGTGATCTTCCCATTCGTGGCCAGCAAGATTGTCGTCTTCTCTGTACGCCGACGCCGGCCCGGCTGCCTCCTACCCATCGCTCGGCGCTCAATTCTCCAGCCAGCGTACGAGCGACCGGTCGTCGATACTCGGAATTGCGCCGTACGCGCCGGCCAGGTAGCGCTTTTCGAAGTTGCTATTCGGATGAATGGGGTAATCGGCCAGGCTGAAAAGCTCCGAACGCCCCTCATCGTTTTTCTCGGTGAACCACACACTCGCCGGTTCAAGTAGGCGAACTGGCGAGTTACCCAGGAGCCCAGAATCCTGGGTCGTGAAGATGATCTGCGCATGCTTCCGGTTGTATTCCGGATTGAGAAAAAGCTCGACAAGGAACCGCACGAGGCTCGGATGAAGGCTCTCGTCCAACTCGTCGACGAGGAGGATGCCACCGTTCTTCATCAAAGTCAGCGCCCGCCAAGACATGACGAGCCATACCTGGGTGCCAGCACTTTGGGCGTCAAGCGCTAACTCAAACGTCTTACCTCCCGCGCCGCGATGAACAAAAACCACCTTCGATCGCATCTCCGGGACGTTGGGAGCCATCTCATCCTCGACAGCAGGGTCGCCCATCGAGCGCCGCATCCGTTCAAGTAACGCTGGCGGTATGCGTTCTTGTTTGACCTTCACACTTTCGATGCCGACATCGGCGACACGCAAGAGGGCTTCGGCCAAGTCCTCCGCATCACTGCCACCCGCAAGCATCTCTTGAATTATCCGTTCTGTTATGGCGAAACGCGAGCGCGAGTTGGCGGGGAAGGATTGAATGCCGCGGCCCGCTGCGAGCGCCTCAGCAATAGATTCCAGCCCCGCGTGCCCGTAATCAAGCGCTACAGCTAGATAGAGCGCTGAGGCCTTCGTCAGTTTCCGTACCTCATCCGAAGGTCCACGGAGCGCTGCACCTTTCGAGAACTTCATCGGCATATCCAGGCTCTCTTGAGAACGAGAGAAAATCTTGCGCGGCCATCGATTCTCGTAGGAACGCAACTCTTCGAACGCTACACCCCAGTCGGCGGCGCGAACCGTGTACCGATAGCGGATACCATTGACAACAAAATCAGCTTCGTAGTTCGTGGTCGGAGATGGCTCAGCGCAGGCTAGTGAAGGCTGATAAAGGAACCGACCCGCGCGTTGCTGCCACACGGCACGACCGAGGACCTCAATAGCCATAATCAGCGTCGACTTGCCGGAGGCATTCGCCCCGAAGATCGCCGTCACCGGGGACAGCACATCCGTCCACGACTTGCCTTCGCGTGGAAGAACCGTGTCAAATCCAGGGCACGCAAAATCGAGCTCCGCGCGATCCGCAAAAGCACGGAAATTCTCGACAGCGAAGCTAATAAACATATCATCAGGATATCAAACTAGCCGCGATTCGTGACATTCTTTCTCAATACTGCCCCAGTTTTTGATTCAGAGAGCGAAACACTATCGACTAGGCCTCTCCATTAAGACGACGTGGCCCCCAACGACGCATGTCGCTCCACCCGCGAACCCCGGCTGGCGGCCACCGGCTAGCGCATGAGAGCTACCCGCACGTTGAGCTCGCACTCGCCGCCCACCGGAACCATCATGCGTGCTTTCTCCTCGGGCCGGTTGAGCATGTTGGCCATGGTCGAGCACGGTTCAATCGCGATCGACTTCATCGGGTCGCGCTTGAGCGGCGCCCCCGTGAAAACGTGGAAATTGGCGCGGCAGGGCGCGGGTTTGGCGGCCCGGTCGGCCTGAGCCGAGCCGGACGGCGAGCCCGCGCACCCGGCAGGCAGGCTTCGGGATCGGCCCATCGCGATCGACAGTCCGTAGCCGAGGCCGGTGTCCACGTAGGCGGTGGCCGCACCTCCATCAAAGTGAAGGCCGGTGAAGGCGGAGTCGAGAGCATCGTGGAGGTTGATCTCACGGAGGAAGTCGGCTGCCGGAACCCACGCGGGTGCGGGCCGCACGGGCACGCCCGCACCCGCCACGGGGGCCGCACGCGTCCCAGTCCCCTCGTCGATCGGGACGAAGGCCGCCTCCCCCTCGAGCGGCAACAGCCTGCCATCCACCACAATCCGTTCCGTTGCCGGCAACCACAACCGCGCCTCCGCCAGCGAGGCCACCGTGAAGTAGGGGTGCCAGCCCAACCCGATCGGCACCGGGCGGCCGGCACCATTTCGAGCGAAGACCGTCACGCCCAGTTCGCCAAGAATCGAGATGTCGTAGCGAATCCGCACCTCGATCGGGCCGCGGAAAGCCGACGAGTCGGGAATCGTGGCGACCAGTTCGACATGGTCGGCCTGAGCCGCATCCCCGTCACCCAGCTCCAGCCCGACCGGCGTGAATTCCAGACCCCACACCAGCCCGTGCAGACCCTCCTCGTTCGTGACCCCGAGGGTGGAGCGGGCCACGCCGTCGTCGTCCCAGAGAGCGTCGGCGGTCCGGTTCGGCCAGGGCACGAGCACGGCGTTGCGGAACCCGTCGAGTTCCTCCTGCTCGGCGGCGCTCCGGTACCCGTCCAGAACCGACGAGCCAAGACCGGGATCCCAGCCCAGGATCATCGCTCCGCGGGTCGACAGCCGAAGCCGCTGGTCACCGTGCGAGATCTCGATGAACATTCTTAGCTCCTCACATCGATCGTTACCCTCTGAGCTTACCGATCCTGGGCTGCTGGCGTTACCGTTGTGTAAGCATACGCTGTGCCGGCAACGCGCGACGATAGTTCGCCAAGAACCCGTCGAATCCCTCTACATCCGCGCTCACGGGCCGCATCACGGACTCGTCGTTATCTGCAAATACGCCTTCCAAGTAGTCGCTCAGGGTCAGATCTCGGAATTCATCGCGGAGGTAGTTCGCTAGGACTGCAATGCCCCAGGCCCCTCCCTCGCCCGCGCCTTCGCGAACCGTTATTGGAATGTCCAGGGCAGCGGCAAGAATACTCTGGGCCACCTTCGGTGTCTTGAATACTCCGCCGTGACCGACCAGCTCCGTCACGACGACACCCTCATTGACAGTCAGGATGTCCATACCGAGGCGCAACGTCGCAAAGACGCCCATCAGCTGAGCGCGAATGAAATGCGACAGAGTCAGTCTCGAATCCGGTTCACGCACATACATGGGCATACCTGCCGAGGTACCGGTGATGGGTTCTCCTGACAGGTAGTTGAAAGCCACGACTCCGTCTGCATCCGTCGCGCCGCTCAGAGCCCGGTTGTAGAGCATGTCATAAAGGTCGGAGGTGGCGACATCAACGCCAACCATAGATGCAAACTCACGGAAAACGCCGACCCACTCGTCCAGTTCCGTCGTGCCGTTGTTGCAATGAACCATGGCCACAGGCTTACCGTCCGGCGTAGCAACGACGTCAATCTCGAGGTGGGACTTCGTCAAGGGTTGGTCCAACACCACCATCGCGAAGACAGACGTTCCCACTGACACGTTGCCGGTATGCGCCGTGACAGCGTTGGTTGCCACCATACCCGTCCCAGCATCGCCCTCCGGCGGACACGCGAGTGCGCCAGGTAGCAATTCACCCGAAGGATCGAGATAGCGCGCACCAGCAGGGGACAATTCTCCCGCCGCTTGTCCTGCTGATAGCACCGGAGGGAGAAGAGAAAGCACCGACGGAGTGGAAGCCTTACCGGCACGCTGGGCGAGGCGCTCGTCAAACAGACGCGCCATGCCCTGATCGTAGTTTCCGTCCACGCCGATAGGGAACATACCCGAAGCATCTCCCACCCCCAGCGCGCGAGTGCCGGTGAGCTTCCAGTGAACGTAACCCGCGAGCGTAGTAAGGAAACTGATCCGGGATACATGGCTTTCACGATTAAGCACCGCTTGATAGTAGTGCGCTACCGACCACCGCTGGGGGATATTCATTCCGAATAACTCCGATAGTTCCTCCGCTGCCGCCTCGGTCATAGTGTTTCGCCAGGTTCTGAACGGCACAAGGAGCTGATCGTCCGCGTCAAAGGCCAAATAGCCATGCATCATGGCCGAAACACCCACGGTCTTCAGGTTCGTGACCCTAACACCGTAACGCTCTTCCGCGTTTCGTTGAAGATCGGCGAACGCGGCCTGTACACCCGCTTCGACGTCCTCGAGGGAGTATGTCCATACCCCATCAATCAGCGAGTTCTCCCATGTGTGGGAGCCTACGGCGAGAATTTTCGACTCAACATTGATCAACACCGCCTTGATTCGGGTCGACCCGAGCTCGATACCCAGGGAGACTTCTCCTTGGCTTATGCAGTTATCAAACATTTCATACTCCTCTTGCCAAACGGAAGAACGCGTTATTCCACTCCAGCTGATGCAAGAAGTCGTTCTTCGTCGTCGTATCATCAATCATCACCAGTTCGTTACCTGTCATCTGAGCAAACAGTGCCCACTCCTCGGGCGTCGTGTTCGTCGTCATGCAGGTGTGGTGAGCCGCCCCCGCGTAAATCCAGCATGCCGCCGACGTAGCCAAATCCGGCTTCGGCGTCCACACCGCGCTGGCGACCGGCAGATTCGGCATCGGTGCATCTGGACCGACAATCGTCACCTGGTTGGCCGTGATGCGGAAGCGATCACGCATATCCGTCAGTGCGACGACGAGTGCCTCGCCTGGATCGGCATCGAACTTCAGGCGCACTGGATCCTCACGATCCCCGATACCGAGCGGATGGATCTCGAGGGAAGGCATCTTCTTCGTCAGGCTCGGGCAGACCTCCAGCATGTGAGCGCCCAGGATCTTTTCTCTCCCTTCGCCGAACTCATAGGTGTAGTCCTCCATGAGGGAGGCTCCACCCGGGCGACCGAAGCCGATCACCTTGGCCAGACGCACGAGGATCGCCGTCTTCCAATCGCCTTCCGCACCAAATCCGTAACCGTCGGCCATCAAGCGTTGCACCGCCAAGCCAGGTAGCTGGCGTAGCTCACCGAGATCTTCGAAGTTTGTGGTGAATCCCGAGAATCCGCCCGCCTCAAGGAAGTGCCTCATTCCCACCTCTAGCTTGGCCGCATACTCCAACGATTCCCGCTGCGCCCCACCTTTGCGGAGTTCCGGCACAACTTCATAGTCCTCGTCATAGGAGCAGAGGATGGAGGCGACCGCGTCTGGGTCGGCGTTCTCAACCGCCTCAGCGAGGTCGTTGACGGACCAGGTGTTGACCGCCGGACCAAATTGGAGCTCAGCCTCTGTCTTGTCGCCCTCGGTCACTGCGACGTTGCGCATGTTGTCACCAAAACGAGCCAGCTTCATCGTACGAAGCTCCTGGCGGCCCGTGGCAACTCGTGCCCACGAATCAATCTGTGTCCGAACGTCCAACGAGCTTACGTGACCGACAACGACGGCACGGTTGACACCAAGGCGAGTACATATGTAGCCGAACTCGCGATCTCCGTGGGCAGCCTGGTTGAGGTTCATAAAGTCCATATCGATGGACTCCCACGGTAGGGACACATTTGCTTGCGTGTGGAGATGGAGGAGGGGCTTATCGAGCGAACTCAATCCTGAAATCCACATTTTCGCTGGCGAGAAAGTGTGCATCCAGGTGATCACGCCGACACATGAGTCAGCATAGTTTGCTTCGAGCATCGCTGCGCGAATGCCGTCCCTGTCCTTGAGTAGCGGCTTCCACACAATGGGCAAAGCAATGTCCGTCGATTCATTGAGCTGTTGAACGATTGCTTTCGACTGCTGCTCAACCTCTGCGAGGGTCTCATCGCCGTAGAGATCCTGGGTTCCCGTATAGAACCAGATCTCACGACCGTCAAATGGGTTGTTTAACACTGTTTTTCTTTCCTTTTCGTATTGTGAATGAGGCTATGCGCCTGCGTTGTTGCACGTTCTACTGGCCATACACATTTTGGTAACGTTCGTACAAGCGCCCGAGCGCCTCCTTCGGAATGGGAATGAGACTCCCAATCCGCTCGGCAATGGCCACCGTGCGCGCTACTTCTTCGCACAGCACAGCTGCCTTGACTGCCGCTTCACCATCCTTTCCAACAGTGAATGGCCCATGATTCTGCATGAGGACCGCTGGAGAGGGATGCCCAGTCAACGTCTCGACGATTCCTCGACCAATCGAGTCGTCACCGATGATGGCAAATGGGCCCACGGGGATTTCGCCCCCGAATTCATCTCCCATCATGGTCAGCACGGGTGGGATGGGGCGGCCCGTCGCCGCCCACGCCGTTGCATAGGTGGAATGGGTATGAACCACGCCGCCGACTGCTGGCATGTGCCGATACACGTAAGCATGCGCCGCGGTGTCGGAGGACGGTTGCAGGCCAGCGCTCAGGTCGTCGTCGATCTTCTTACCATTAAAATCGCAGACCACCATCTTCTCCGGCGTGAGCTCGTCATATCTGACCCCCGAGGGCTTAATGACGAAGAGATCTGCTCCGTGGACGCGCTCTGAGACGTTACCGGCCGTCCACACCACCAGCTCGTTCTTCGGTAGCTCGGCGTGCAAGTCCACCAGCTTGTGACGGACGTCGGAAACCGCCTGGCGAACATCGGACGAAAGATCATTGAGATTCATGTGTTCTTCCTCCTTACTGTTTAGCGCAGGCCCGCACGACGGCGATTGAAGACGTCAAAAGCGACTGCCAGGAGAAGGACGAGGCCCTTAACGATCTGCTGGGTGGAGGTGTCCGCTCCCATCAACTGCATGCCGTTCGAAAGAATCGCCATGATCAGTCCGCCGATTAAAGCTCCCGCGATACGGCCAGTACCTCCGGTCGTTGACGCTCCGCCGATGAAACAAGCCGCGATCGCATCAAGCTCAAACATGTTTCCAGCTCCCGGCTGAGCACCATTCATCCGCGCTGAGAACGCAACGCCTGCGATGGCGCACAAGAGTCCCATGTTGACGTAGGTCAGGAACGTGACAGAACGAACGTTAATACCGGACAGGCGGGCAGCTTCCTTGTTACCGCCGATGGCGTAGATCGACCGGCCAAACGCCGTCTTCTGCGTCACTACCTGATAGATGAGGATGAGTACGCCCAGCAGGATAAGGATGAAGGGCAAACCACGCGAAGTCGACAGCTTGTAACCGAACCACATGACGACCGCACCAATGACAACGATCTTCGCGACGAAGAGGCCCACCGATTCGACATGTTGCTTATACTCGATGCGGCGCAACCGGGCACGGAACTGGCTCACGGCGTATCCGACCACCGCGATCGCGAAGATGATGATCGTGAAGACATCGTACCCATCGCCACCGAGCAGACCATTGAGGAAGCCGTTAGCTATGGTGTAGTACTCGTTCGGGAACGGGGAGAGTGAAACATTGTCAAGCACTTGGTATGTCATCCCCCGGAAGAGAAGCATGCCAGCAAGCGTGACAATGAAGCCTGGGATCCCAACGAAGGCCACCCAAAAGCCCTGGAACGCACCCACCGCAAGACCGACCGCCAATGCGGCCAGGATGGCGAGCCACCACGGCACACCGTTCTTGATAGCCAACACTCCTGCAACCGCTCCTGTCAACGCCACGACCGAACCCACGGACAGATCAATCTGTCCGAGAACGATCACGAGGAGCATGCCAATGGCGAGGATAAGGATGTAGGAGTACTGGAGAACAATATTCGTCAGATTTCCAGCACTGAGAAAGTTCGGGTTTAGCAGCGCGAAGAAGATCACGATGACGATAAGCGCCACGAGGATGCCACTTTGCTGGAGGCTGTTACGAAACGGTGTTCTAATTCGTTCTTTAAGCGACATGTCTATTCTCTTCCACTTCTTGAGTCATCAATTCCATGAGGGATTCCTGGGTGCTGGCTTCCTTGCTCAACTCCCCTGTCATGCGGCCGTAGGCCAATGTATAAATGCGATCCGATATACCCATAACCTCTTCGAGTTCCGAGGAGATCACAATGACAGCCTTGCCACTGGCGACCATCTCATTGATCAGCGTGTAGATCTCGTACTTGGCACCGACGTCAATTCCACGAGTCGGCTCGTCGAGGATGAGAATCTGCGGATCAGAAAACAGCCACTTCGCCAAGACCACTTTCTGCTGGTTGCCTCCAGATAGGGAGGACACCGGGCGTCGAACCGAGTCCGTGCGCATATTCATGGTGACACGGTATTCATCCGCAATGGAGGTCTCGCGATCCGTGTCGATCAGCTTGCCACGTATCACCTTCCGCAACGCTGCGAGAGTGATGTTGTGACTGATCGAATCAATGAGATTCAAACCGTTATGCTTGCGATCTTCGGAAGCGTAGGCAAGGCCGGCGTCGATCGCGCTCTTTGGAGATCTCAGCTCAACTTCCTTACCGCTGATATAGAGTTTTCCACTCTTGAACTGGCCATAGGAACGGCCAAAGATTGACCGGGCAAGTTCCGTTCGCCCCGCACCCATAAGGCCCGCAATTCCTACTACCTCTCCACGCCGCACGGTGAAGGAAATGTCGTCGAGAATTAGCCGATCACTTTGAACCGGGTGAGCCACAGTCCAGTTCTCAACGCGTAGTAGTTCCTCACCGATCGTGCAAGCGCGATCGGGATACTGCTGGCTGAGCTCCCGGCCCACCATCAACGAGATGATCTTGTCCGTCGTCGACGACGGATCTGACATGTCAATGGTCTCGACTGTCTCGCCGTCACGGATGATCGTCGTCCGATCCGCGATTTGCTGAATCTCGCCAAGCTTGTGCGAAATGATCACAATCGTCACGCCGGAGTCCTTCAACCCCTCGACGAGGCGCAGAAGCGTGTCTGATTCCTCGTCGTTGAGGGCCGCGGTTGGCTCATCCAAAATGAGCAGCTTCGCCTTCTTCTGCAATGCCTTGGCAATCTCCACAAGCTGTTGCTTTCCAACGCCAAGGGAACTCACAGCGTTGCTGACGTTCTCATGTAACCCAACGCTTTCAGTCGCTGCCACGGCGTTTCGGCGGACTTGCTCCCAATCGATCATTCCGAATCTCGCGGGCTTTTCCTGTCCGAGATAGACGTTCTCGGCAATAGATAGATCGGGCACAAGTGCGAGTTCCTGATGGATAATCGCGATGCCCGCATTCTCCGAATCCTTGATGGAAGAAAACTTCTTTTCCTCGCCATCAAAGATAATCTTCCCTTGATATTCTCCATGCGGGTAGACACCGGAGAGAACCTTCATGAGCGTCGATTTTCCAGCTCCGTTCTCACCACAAATCGCGTGGATCTCGCCTTCTTCGACGTCGAAGTTGACGTGCTTGAGAACCTTAACCCCCGAGAAATCCTTGTTTATGTCACGCATCGATAGAATCGTCGACATTTTCTCCTCCTTCTAGCGATGTGTGGGCGGCACCTATTTCGCGGCGCCGCCCACACCACTACTTCACGCCACGATCAATTTCTTCTTGGGTGAAGTACCCAGAGTCGACGAGTTCCTTCTGGATGTTGTCCTGGTAAATCACAATTGACTTCAGGAGGTAGGACGGAACGACCTTTACCCCGTTGTCGTAGGTTTCCGTATCGTTCGCTTCAGGTTCGGCTCCATTCACGAACGCCTCGACAGCCTTGGCGGCTTGCTTCGCAAGTAGGCGGGTATCCTTGAAAATCGTCGAGTACTGCACGCCATCTTGGATTAGCTTGACGGAGGCGATGTCGGCATCCATTCCCCCAACGATGGGGAAGCCATTAGCAATCGTGGGACCATATCCAGCGTTCTGTAACGCGGTAATGATGCCACGGGCCACGGGATCATGGCCGCCAACCGTCGCCTGGATCTTCTCCCCACCCGAGTAGGTCGAGGTAAGAAGGTCTTCCATGCGCTTCTGCGCTGTCTCCTGCGACCAACGCAGGATAGACACCTGGCCAAAATCTGTTTGGCCCGACTTGACGACAATTGTGCCATTGTCAATGTAGGGCTGGACGACCGAGAGCATCCCCTCGAAGAAGTGTGTTGCGTTATTGTCATCCGGCGAGCCGGCGAAGAGTTCGACGTTGAACGGGCCTGCGGGAGCATCGGCAACCTTATTACCCTCCCTATCCATGAGCCCGAGGCCGTTGAGCAGAGCGATTCCTTGATTGACGCCCACCTCGTAGTTATCGAAAGAGACGTAGAAATCGACATTTCCATTGTCCCGAATAAGGCGATCGTAGGAGATCACCGGCACGTTGGCAGCACCAGCGGCGTCCAGCTGGCTGGATAGTGCGGTGCCGTCGATGGGCGCCAGGACAAGCACGTCTGCGCCGTTCGTGAGCATCTGATCAATCTGCTGAGTCTGGGTCGGGATGTCGTCGTTAGCAAACTGGAGATCTACTGTGTAGCCCTTTTCCTCGAGCTGAGCCTTGATCGCATTACCGTCGGCAATCCAGCGCTCCGAAACCTGTGTCGGCATTGACACGCCAACGCGGATGTCCGAATCTCCGTTTGCGCCGGTCGGCGCACTCTCCGTTCCCCCTCCGGCACCTGTGCCTGCACAGCCGGCCAACGCGAGGGCGGTCACTGCTATCGTCGCTAAGACTGAACGGAACCGATGTGTGTGTTTCATTGTGAGTCCTCTTCATTGAGTTCTACGGGAAGAGCTCCTCCCTTGCGGGTTATGTTACCGGTACCAATCAGCATTGCGCAACACATATCACAAATTTGGCCGCTTTTCTCCGCTTTTTGTGACCTCCACCACGAATCCGGTGCGAATTTGTGTCGCACTGTCCGTGAGAACTTGAACCTGAGTGTTACCGTTATCATCTGGCGTCGCGGATATACTCATATTCGCGGCGCACGCACTCAGACGGGAAACTAGCACGTACGTCCGTTTTCAGTTCGGTTTCGGGAGTATACATGGCAAAACGATCAACACGACGCGTCGGCATGCGCGACGTCGCCCGTCACGCAGGCGTCTCCACCATGACGGTCTCGCGCCTTTTAAACGACGCATCGCAGGTCAGCGACCGCACCCGCATCAAGGTCCAACAGGCAATCGACGAGCTCGGCTACCAACCCGATACGATCGCCCGCGCACTGGCCGTCGGACACACCCACCACATCGGTATCGTCATCCACTCCTATTCCCAATACGGGCCTATGCGCATGCTCGAAGGAATGTACTCTGCCGCCTCCAAGGCTGGATACACAGCCGGAATCGCGATCATCGACGCCCAGACGCAAGCCGAGTTCATTTCCAAGCTAGCGACCTTCCCCTCGAGTCGTGTCGACGGTGTCGCTATTATCACGCCGCTTATTCCCGGCCAAGAATTACTCTCCAACATTGTTCTCCCGGAGGCCGCCGTCATCATCGGTGGACAGTATCGAGGCGCGCCCGACCTGCCCGGAACTCGCCGCGTCTTCATCGACCAAGAAGCGGGCGCCCGCCTCGCCACCGAGCACCTCATCAACCGGGGACATCGCGTGATCGCCCATCTCGCCGGCCCGCGCGACTGGGCCGATTCGGTCGCACGGCATGAGGCGTGGCGCGCCACCCTCAATGGGCACCATCTCCCGGTTCCAGACACGATCGAGGGCGACTGGTCCGCCAGCTCCGGTTACAATGCCTGCGCACAACTCCTCGAAATCGACAACCTTACCGCCGTCTTTGCTGCAAACGATCAGATGGCCCTCGGTCTAATCCGCGGTCTCACCGAACGGGGCTACAGAGTTCCTGATGACATCAGCGTTGTCGGCTTCGACGATCAACCCGACGCCGCACACTACATTCCGCCGCTGACGACGATCTCCCAAGACTTCACCACGCTCGGCAAAGTCGGCATGAATCAGCTACTCAGCCAGCTCGGCGTAGACGTAGATTCAAGTATCGACTGCATACAGCCAAAACTCATTCAGCGATCCTCGGTGCGCTCACTCTAGAGCCGCCATACTCCTGTGCGCAGCCCCACTCGGCGCATCACTGCACGCGAACAACAAGAGCGGTCGCAATCGCCGCCAGCCCCTCGCCCCGCCCGGTGAAGCCCATCCGATCCGAGGTGGTGGCCGACACTGTCGCCGGCGCCCCCAGCGCCGCGCTCATCGCGGCCTCCGCCTCAGCCTTGCGCGGCGCGAAACGCGGCCTCTGCCCAATCACCTGCACCGACACGTTCTCTATCCGCCAGCCAGCCTCGCGCACCAGCCGCACCGATTCCGCCAGCAACGCCTCCCCCGACGCGCCCGCCCACTCCGGGCGGTCCGTGCCGAACACCGTGCCCAGCTCGCCCACGCCACTGGCCATGAGGATCGCATCGCACGCCGCGTGAGCGGCCACGTCTCCGTCCGAGTGTCCCTCCAGCCCTCGCTCACCGTCCCAGCGCAGGCACGCAAGGTAGAGCGGGGTGTCGTCATCAGCGAACCGGTGGGCATCAAAAGCCGTGGCCACACGCATCAACGCCCTCTTTTCTCCAACAGCATCTGCGCCACCGCCAAATCCCAGGCGGTGGTCACCTTCATCGCCTCCGGCGATCCCTCCACGAGCACGACCTCGCTGCCCATCGCCTCCACCAGCGCCGCGTCATCTGGCGCCGCGCTCAGCTCATCCGCCCCGCGCTCGCGCCCGACCCGATGCGCCTCACGTACCAGCTGCGTGCGAAACCCCTGCGGCGTCTGCATCGCCCGCAACCGGCCCCGCTCGAGGGTCGCAACCACGGGCTCCACCTCCACTTTTCCGACGACGCCGGACGCCCCAGCCGCGCTCACAGCTACCCGCCGCTCGCCGACCTCCTTGATCGTGTCCGTCACCGGCAGCGCCGGCACCACGGCGTCGTAACCCGCCTCCAGAGCGGCCCGCACGCGATCAATGACGGCCACCGGCGTCAGCGCCCGAGCGGCGTCGTGAATGAGAACGAGATCGCTGGTGACGGCCTCCAGGCCGTTGGCCACGGAGCCCTGCCGCGTCTTCCCACCCACGACGAGTCGCGCGCTCACACCTCCGTCCGCGAGCGCCCTCTCAAAATCTTCCCGGGTCCGCTGCCCGGCGGGAATGGTCACGACGACGTCGTCCACCCCCGCGGCGTTCATCCCTCGGATCGCGTGGACCAGCAGGGGGACGCCGGCGAGCGGTACGAGTGCCTTGGGCATGTTGGCGCCAAGCCGGGTACCCGAGCCGGCGCCGGCGATGACGGCGGCGATTGACATTAGTCTGCGGATTCGGCCGACTCCGGGGTGGCGGCCGTTGCCGCCGACTCCGCGTCAATCCCCATCACTTCATCGAGCAGGACATCGGCCTCTTCGTCCGTGATGTCGCGGGCCAGCGCCACCTCAGAACCCAGGATCGCGCGGGCCTGGCCAAGCATGCGCTTCTCACCAGCCGACAGGCCACGGTCAACGTTGCGGCGAGAGAGGTCACGGACCACCTCAGCCACCTTGTTCACGTCGCCCGACGTCAGCTTCTCACCGTTGGCCTTGTAACGACGCGACCAGTTCGCCGGTTCTTCCACGTCCGTCTCGCGTAGCACGTCGAACACACGCTCGAGCTGCTCCTCATTCGAGACGTCGCGAACACCCACTTGTTCAAGCGCCTCCTGTGGCACCTGAATAATGAGATCGCCCTGCAGGATTCGGAGCGTCAGGTACGTGCGGGTCTCTCCACGCATCGTCTTCTCTGAGATTTCCTCAATGTAAGCCGCACCGTGGTGCGGATATACGACGGTCTCGCCAACTTTGAAGCTCACTGGGGGATCACTCTTTTCTGAATCGATTTCCCCTCCATTCTACCATTGAGCTTTGCCCGCTCTCGTCCCAAAAGTTTCGCCGAAAAGAAAACCTAGCCTTCCGGATTCGACACGAGCTTGTAGCCCAATCCGCGCACCGTCACCAACGCCCGCGGATTCGCCGGCTCCACCTCGATCTTCGAACGGATCCGCTTGACGTGAACGTCCAGCGTCTTCGAATCACCAATGTAGGCCATGCCCCAGATACGGTCGAGGATCTGCCCGCGCGTGAGCACCCGGTCCGGGTTCTCCATGAACAGCTCCAGCAGCTCGAACTCGCGCAACGGCATCCGTATCGGCTCACCCGCGACGCGGACCACGTGTGCATCCAGGTCCATCTCGATTCGTCCCACGCGCAGCAGCTCCGCGGACTCCTCGCGCAGCGGGGCATCGGCCACCCGGCGCAGGATGGCCCGGATGCGGGCCACCAGCTCACGGTAGGAATACGGCTTAGTCACGTAGTCGTCCGCGCCGATCTCCAGTCCCACCACCTTGTCGATCTCCGCGTCCTTCGCGGTGAGCATGATAATCGGAACCTGGGACTGGGCGCGGATCCGCCGGCACACCTCGTTGCCCGAGATCCCCGGCAGCATGAGGTCGAGCAGCACCACATCGATGCCCTCCCCGAACTTCTCCACCGCCGCCAGGCCATCCGACGCCGTTTCCACCTCGAAGCCGTCCCGCGACAGGTTAAACTCAAGCATGTCTCGATAGGTGGGTTCGTCCTCCACCACAAGTATCCGCGTCATCGTGCGCCCTCCATATCCACAACTTCCCGGCTCTTGACGCCCTCCGGCACGTGTGCCCCGGCACCCTCCGGCACGTATGCCTCGGGCAGGATCATGGTGAACGTCGAACCCTGCCCCCTCTTGCTCCACACCTTGACTCGACCACCGTGCTCGGCCGCCACGTGCTTGACTATCGACAACCCTAGCCCCGTTCCCCCAGTTTCACGCGAGCGGGCCCGGTCACCGCGGTAGAAGCGCTCAAAGATCCGCTCGCGGCTCTCCTTCGGGATGCCTTCGCCCTGATCAATCACAGAAATATGGACCTCCCCCGACTCCGCAGCCACAGCCACCGACACCTGCCCAAAATGGCGAGAGTAGCGCACCGCGTTGTCGAGAAGGTTACGCACCGCCGTCGTGAGCAGGGCCCGATCGCCGTACACCTGCAACCCAGACGCGCCACCCGAAACTAGGCGCACGTCGCGCGCCTCAGCCTCCACTCGCACCCGGTCCAGAGCCTCTGTCACGACGTCGTCCACCTCCACAAACTCCGAATCGGCCAGCGCATTCGAATCCTGCAGCCGGGAGAGCTGGATGATCTCCTGCACCAGCTGGGAAAGCCGCTCCGCCTCCGTCGTCAGCCGCGCCGAAAACCGCCGCACGTTCTCCGGCTCATCGGCCACCTGCGCCAGCGTCTCCGACAACAACCCGATCGCGCCCACCGGCGTCTTCAGCTCGTGCGACACATTCGCCACGAAATCCCGCCGCGTTTCCTCCAAGCGGCGCTTTTCCGTGTTGTCCTCGAAAAGGATCAGCACCTTATCCCCCGAGATCGGGGTGGCCCGTACCGACAGGCGCAGCTCCGGCACGTCCGCATCCAAGCGCGGCAGTCGCAGGTCCAGCACCGAGACTGCACCCGCTGAACGCGCCTCCGCCGCCAAGTCCCGAAGTTCCTGGCGCAACTCACCGTGCGGCACCAGCCCGTAGGCCGAGGTGATCGACGACGCCCGCAACACGGCGTCGTCAGCACCCAACACGATGTGCGACTGCGGCAAGGCAGCAAGCAGCGCGATCACGTCCGAATCATCCACCGCCGGCGCCGGCGCATCCGCCCTGCCCAGAAGCCGCTGCGAAATCTCGTAGGCCGCAATCGCCACCACAACCACAAGAATGCCGAGGAGGAAACCCACCCCGAAGCTGAAACCGTCTGCCATAATTCAAGCGTAAACCATCCCACCGACACTCCCGGGCCAACTCCCACACGTCTGCCAAACCGTCAATTGCCGTTAACCTACCCGGTGAATTGTGTTCACCTGAACGTGATGAAATCTCACGAGGGAGCGAAGCCGCGCCCCTCGTAGCCCGTCAACCGGGTCACTCACATCCATCCGCGGCACACGAACAAGGAGTACCGTTGCGCGAACAATTCCGTCAGCAGATGCAAGAGCTGTCTGACACCCTCGTCTTGCAAGCCAAGGCCGCCGCGAAAGCGATGAGCGGCGCCGCCGCCTCCCTCAAGGACGCGAACCTCGCACTCGCCGAACGGGTCATCGACGCCGACCACTCCATCGACATGCTCGAGCGAAACATCGACGACATGGGTATCTCCCTCCTCGCCCGCCAGGCACCAGTCGCCGGCGACCTTCGCACCGTTGTCTCCGCACTACGCCTGTCCGCCACCCTCGAACGCATGGGCGACCTCGCCCGCCACGTCGCCTACGTCGCCCGCGGACGCTTCCCCCACGCCGTCGTCCAGGGCGAAGTCAAGGATCTGTTCGAGGAGATGGCCACCAAGGCTGCCGAGGTCGGCGTGCTCGTGGCGCGCCTCGTCGAGACCCAAGACCTGTCCATCGCCGACCGTATCATCGCCGACGACGACGTCCTCGACGACCTCCACACCCGCACCTTCGACTACGTCCTCGATGAGTCTCTGGAGCTGACCCGCCAGGAGATCGTCGACATCATCCTGCTCGGCCGCTACCTTGAGCGCTTTGGCGATCACGGCGTCTCGGTGGCTCACCGCATGCGCTTTCTCGTCACCGGCATGGCGCTGGACGCGGAGGAGATGGGCCAGATCGAGGAGTTCTAAGGCTCTGGCTGGGCTGGCTCTCGCCGGCTGGGCTGGCGCTCGTCGGCCGGGCCGGGCTAGGCGGATTGGGCACTCGCACGGCAAGGCGGGCGGCTCCGAACCGGCATTCGCCACGTTCGGAGCCGCCCGCCCTGTGCAGTCTCCTGCTACTTGCCCTGGTTGGCCACGGCCTCGATGGCGGCCTTTGCCGCCTCGGGGTCGAGGTAGGTGCCACCCTTCTTGACCGGCTTGAGGGTTTCCTCGTCAAGCTCGTAGTAGAGCGGGATGCCGGTGGGGATATTGAGGCCGGAGATGTCTTCGTCCGAGATCTCGTCCAGCATCTTGACGATGGCACGCAGCGAGTTGCCGTGGGCCGCGATCATCACGGTCTTACCCGTCTTCAGATCCGGGACGATGGCCTCCTCCCAGTACGGGAGCAGGCGGGCGATGACGTCCTTGAGGCACTCCGACAGCGGAATTGGCTCTCCGGCGTAGCGCGGGTCAGAATCCTGTGAGTACTCGGAGCCGACCTCGATCTCCGGCGGGGCGACGTCGAAGGAACGACGCCACTGCATGAACTTCTCCTCGCCGTACTCGTCGCGGATCTCCTTCTTGTTCTTGCCTTGCAGGGCGCCGTAGTGACGCTCGTTGAGGCGCCAGTTCCGGTGAACCGGGATCCAGTGGCGGTCGGCGGTGTCGAGCGCAAGATTCGCAGTCATGATCGCGCGGCGTAGCAGCGACGTGTGGAGAATGTCGGGCAGCACACCCGCATCGGTGAGGAGCTTGCCGGCGTGGCTCGCTTCCTTCACGCCCTTCTCCGACAGCGGCACATCCACCCATCCGGTGAAGAGGTTCTTTGCGTTCCATTCGCTCTCGCCGTGGCGAACGAGCACCAACTTGTACACCATATTGTTCCTTCTCTTTCGAAGAGGTTGCGCGTTTTCGCGCATCAACTTCATTCTATCGTTTAATGGTCCCTCATTTGTGGGACTCCTCGCGCGGCAGCTGTTCCCACCTGACCCCCAGGTCGGTGCCCGCGATGAGGTTCGCATATGCGTCCTCCGCCGCAGCCTCGATCCCGTCCGCCACGTCCTCGCCAGCTGAAATCAGCTCCACCACGAATGCCCCCGAGTGCGGACATTCACGAGCTTCCCGGACAGCCCAACCTCCACTGCCACGCATCCGCCCGTCAGAGGGCAGGCCGGCCAACCATGCGTCCGCGGCGACCCGCGCGCGCGT
>JALEWQ010000047.1 GCA_022783305.1 Trueperella sp.
CGTTGTCCTTCTATTGTCCCCCAGATCAGGGCTGATGTGGGAAGAAAGAGGAAAGTCATGCCGGTGGCAAGCAGGCGTGATCGCGTTCGGGACTATTCTGCGGGCGGTGTGGGCGACGTGCCTGCGGGCGCTGTGGGCGACGTGCATTAACGGCTTTCCCAATTAAGGTGCAGTTTAGGTGGAATTCGCTGACCTTGAGTAGTGCGGGAGCGACCGGCACAACTCAGGAATCTGGGGCCAACCAGGCCCGTATAGCCACCGGCAGTCGGTATATTCAAGAGAAGTGTCGGGCACCGACACAACTCAGGAATCTGGAGCCAACCAGGCCCATATAGGCACCGGCAGTCGGTATATTCAAGAGAAGTGTCGGGCGGTAGGCCAAATCCTCAAGTGAAGTGTCGGGGCCTTCCCGATGCTGCGGTAGTACGCATCCATCATGGAAAGATTCCGACCCTTTTCACTAACCCCACACCCTCACACCCCCGATGCGCCTTTAACTGGAAAGACAACTAGGAAGATGCCGGGAAGATGACTGGGAAGACAACTGGGAAGAGCCACATTAACGGGGACACGATCGCCGCACTATACGTGCATGTAGGATTTGACCCTGCCCGGTGGTATTTCCTCCCGCCGGAAGGCAAGACGATTGCGGAACTCATCCCCGAGCGTCGAGTCTGTCAGGGTGAGTACCCCAAATAAGAGGGGAGTGTGGTAGGCCCCGTGGGACTCGAACCCACAACCTACGGATTAAAAGTCCGCTGCTCTGACCAATTGAGCTAGAGGCCCGCGCTGGCGCGCTGTTGGTTGAGCGCCTACGGCGCCGCCACCCAACGCGCAAAGTCTACCCCGCTCAGCGCCCGCGGAAAAATCGTCACGGCGCGCCAGGGGCAGACGGCAGACGCGCGCCGGGGCAGTCAAAGCCACCGCATCCGCATCGGCGTTAACGGCCGGCCCGCCCCGCGGCTGCGCCGCGGCGCCGGCGCGGGGTCCAGGTCACCAGCATGACGGCCACGGTAATCAGCACGAGTCCCCCGAGTTCACCCAGCGTAGGGATCTGGCGCAACACGATCATGCCGACGATCAGGGAGGTCGCCGGGTAGAGCGCCCCGAGCAGGGCGAACGTGCCAGCGGGGATCTTCGTCAGGACGAACAGCTCCAGCGCATAGGGCACTACCGAGGAAAACACACCCACGGCGACCATGAGGGCGAGCAGCTTCGGGTTCGTGGCAATGACCGCGAAATCGGGGATCGCCAACCACACGAACGCGAGCGCCCCGATGCTCATGCCCACCGCGAGGGAGTCGGTGCCCCGCCCGGCGCGCGCCACCTTCGACCCGATCCACATGTAGACGGCCCAGGCTCCGCCCGCCGCGATCGCCAGGATCACGCCGGCGAGCACACCCGGCGCCGAGACATCCACCCCGACCCACGAGATCGCGAACACCCCGCAAAGCGCGAGCACAATCCCGGTCCAGATCCGCCAGCCGCGGCCGGTCACCGCCGCGAGGATCACCGGACCGAGGTACTCGAGCGCCACGGCCGTGCCGAGGGGGATCCGCGCGATCGCCTCGTAGAACACCACGTTCATCGTCACCAGCGCCAGCCCGTAAACGGCCGCCAGCCCAAGCCGACGCCGCCCGAGCTCACTACGGAGGTCGAGCCTCGGGCGTCGCCACATCAGCATCACGACGGCGGCCACCGCCACGCGTCCCCACGCCACGGCACCCACCGCCGCCACCGCAAAGAGTGTCACCGCAATCGAGGCGCCGAGGTATTGGATGAGGCCCGCCGCGATGAGGATGCCGGGGGCGGCCGAGCGCATGGAAGTGTCGGTGAAGTTCAGGCTCCCGGTCAGCCGCCTCGCGTCCCGGTCGCCCCACCGCCCCTCTGACTTAGCCATAGAAAATCGCCGCCACGATAACAAGCATAGGCATAGATGCGAGCGCGCTGGCAACGCCGGCGTCGCGGACCAAGGCCACCCCCGCCTCGTAGCGGTGTGCGATCGCGAAGAGGTTGTTGGCGGTGGGGAAGACGGACACGACCATCGCGGCCAGCAGCTGTGTGCCCTGCAGGCCCAGCGCCATGGCGATCACAAACGTGATGATCGGCGACAGCAAGACGCGGAACCCGACCGACGCCACCACCGGCACCGTTTCCTTACCCCGGCGCAGTTTCGCCGAGGCAAGCGAGACGCCCATCGCGATCATCATGACGGGCACCGTGGCATCGGCCAGGGCGTCGATCGGGACGGTGACCGCGCGTGGCAGGTGCCAGCCCGACAGGTTGATGGCCAGCCCGGTCAGCACGGACAGTAGCGGCGGCTGCATGAGCGCGTGCCCGGCACGCACCATGAAGCCCGCCCCGGCCGAGCCGGTCTGTTTGTCGAGCATGAAGAACGCGAAGGGTACCAGCACGAGCACCTGGAACATGATCACCCCCGCCGCCGCGGTCGCCTGGCCCACCGTTGCCAGCAGGTAGGCGATGCCCACGTTGCCCGCGTTGGTGTAGGCGCCGGCCATCGCCCCGACCGTCCGTTCCGGCCCCGACAGCCCAAACTTCCCGCCTATCGCGTAGTAGAGGCCGAGCAGGATCAGTGCGGTCAGGATGTTGGCGATCAGGCCGCGCGAGAAGACGTCGGCGAGGTGGGCGGTGTCGACCGTGCGCATGAGCAGCGCCGGCATGGTCACGAAGAACACGATCCTGGATAGCCCCCGGTCCGCGTCCGGCCGGACCACGCGGCACTTCGCGAGCGCGACGCCGATCGCCGTGTAGACCAGGAGGGTCCAGATGCTCAATAACACGTCATTCACTCGCCTCAGCCTACTCGTGGCGGCCGCGCCGCGCCCGGGCGGCTCCTCCTCTGAGCTGTGGGGTGGTCTTGCGTGTTTGGCGAGTGTTACGGGCGAATGTCCGG
Organism: Trueperella sp.; assembly: GCA_022783305.1. GTDB lineage: Bacteria > Actinomycetota > Actinomycetes > Actinomycetales > Actinomycetaceae > Trueperella > Trueperella abortisuis. The sequence goes on from JALEWQ010000047.1 coordinate 2,915, forward strand.
TTGCGTATCGGTCCGTGTACAGCCGGTCACGCCGACGACGACGGCCGCGTGATCCGAGACCGGCATCGGCACGGTGCGGTCCTGGAGCACGCAGAGGCCGCGGCCGAGCACGTGGTCGATCTGGATGCGGGGGTCCCAGCTGGGCGTGCCGTTGCCGCGGTGGAGGATCTCGAAGGCGGGCGAGCCGGGCGTGGCCGCCGCGTGGCCAATGAGCTCTTCTTCCACGTGGTTGATCCGCAGGTTGAGGTCGCCGATGAGGAGGGCGGGAACGCCGGGCGCGAAGTGGTCGAATCCGCCCAACGCCACCGCGAGCTGTTCGCGGGCGGTTTGCCTCACCGTTGACAGGTGTGTCACGCCCACTGCGATCGGGCCATCCGGGGTGTCGAGAAGCGCATACAGGCATGCCCGCTGATCTGGCCATTTGATGCGCCACGTGCTTTCCCGCCCGCGCCGGGAGGCGCGGGCGGCCGGCAGGACGTCGACCAGCTCGCGCCACCGCGCCGGCCTCCCGTCGCGAATGAGCGAGGTCGCCCGGCCGGGCAGACGCAGTATGCGGGCGCGAAGCACAGGCCATCGGCTGACTAGCCCCATGCCGTAGCGGCGGCGGGTGGGTGCGAACAGCGCATTCGCGCCGCTGGCCTGCGCGATCAGTCGAAGCTGGTCAACCCGGCCCGAACGCCACTTCCCACGGTCGACCTCCTGCAGGCCGGCCACGTCGGCGTCCAGGCGCGCGATCTGCGCGGCTACGAACCGTGCCGAGCCGAGCCCGGCCCGTTTCCCCGCGCCCGGGGATGCCGTGGGCTGGCCGGCCGGCACCGGAGTCGCGTATTGAATGTTGAAGGTGAGGACTTCCACCCTAGGCGTCGGGTTCAAAACGAAGCGCCACGGAGTTCATGCAGTAGCGCCGCCCAGTGGGGGTCTGCGGCGCATCGAGGAAGACGTGGCCGAGGTGCGAGCCGCAGTTGGCGCACTGAACCTCGGTGCGGACCATCCCGTGAGAGCGGTCCTCCACGTAGATGACAGCGTCCTTCTCATCCGGGTCGTAGAAGGAGGGCCAACCACAGTGGGAGTCGAACTTGGTGGTCGAGCGGAATAGCGTGGCGTCGCACGCGCGGCAGTGATACATGCCGGGACGGTCCTCGTTGAGTAGCTCGCCCGTGCCGGAACGCTCGGTGCCCGCAAGCCGGAGCACGTTGAACTCCATGGGGGTGAGGATGTCACGCCATTCGTCGTCAGTCTTGTTCACGCGGAAAGTCATTGATCGTCCTTTGTTTGCGTCTCCGTGACAGGTAGTTTTTGAGTTTGGGTGTTTAGCTTACGCTCTTCGTAGGCCTTCTCGCCGGGGCCCGAAAATGCCTTAGCCCGTTCCTCCGCCTCGGGCGATCCGGTGAAGATGGCAGACCTCGTGCCCGTCGTCGGCGTTTCGTCCGTGGGGGTGGCATCATCGAGCTCGGCGTCCAGCTCGGCTTCGCGCTGGGCGAGCGGCACGCGCATGAGCTTCGCCACGTCCGTGGCCGACAGGATCTCCGTCTCTTGCGTGTCCGGCTGGGCGGCGCCATCCGGCTCGAAAGTCGGAGGCTGGCCCTCCCCGCGTTCATGCACCAGCTCGAACGTCGCCTCGTTGCGGGCCGCCAAGTCTCCCGGCTCGCCCATGTAGTGGCGTTCGTGCGGGACCGACTGCGGAGCCTCGTCCTGGATCCAGCGCACCATTTCCTCGCGCACGTAGTTGCGCAGGTCGGTCAGCGTGGGCGAGTTCTTTGCCGAGACCAGGCAGCGCAGGGTGATCCGGTCTTGGGAGGCATCCGACACCATGAGCACACCGGTGCGACCATCCCACAGGGCCGTGTTGCGCAGGATCTGCTCGAAACGCATGCGCGCCGCGTCGATCGGCACGGCCCAATCCACCGTGATCAGCACGTCGCCCATCATCTCCGGCGCCCGGCGCGTCCAGTTCTCAAAGGACTCTGTGGTCATGATCGTGGACGGGACGATGATTCGGCGCCCATCCCACACCGCCAACACCACGTATGTGAGCGTGATTTCCTCCACCGTGGTGTAGTTGCCCTGGTACACGACGACGTCGTCTACCCGGATCGAGTCTGTGAAGGCCAGCTGTAGGCCGGCGAACACGTTGCCCAGGGTGGTTTGCGCCGCGAGGCCGGCAACCACCGAGATGATTCCCGCCGACGCGAAGATCGACGCGCCCGCCGCCCGCGCTCCTGGGAATGTCAGCAGTGCCACCGCCACGCCAAGGATCCACAGGCTGACCTTGATCACTCGCCGCAAGATCTGCGTCTGCGTCTTCACCCTGGCCGCGCGCTCCTGCGAACGCTGCGCCATGGAATCGTTAATTGCCCGCGTGACGCCGTCCACCAGGCCGGACAGCACCCACGTCACCGCGCCGATAATCGCCAGGACGAATCCGTGCGCCACCCAGTCCAGCCAGTCGGGCGGGGTTGCCGGCATCACCGTCAGCCTGTAGTGGAAGCCGAGCCACCCGCCGACCACCGCCAGCAGGACCTCCATCCGCCTGCTCACCGCGTGATAGACCCCGTCCATGTGGACGCTGCGCCGGGTCAGTATCCGCAGGCCGGCGATGAGGAGCAGGCCCGCCAGGATGCCAACGAGCATGCCCGCGCCGATGGTCAGGATCATCTTTACAACGTCGAAGGTCACCTCAACGGCGGCCTCCACGGTGTCATCTCCCTGGCTGGTAGCCATCACGATCGGCAGCGCGGCAATTACGTTCATGATCCAAGGCTAAGCCACGCCCGGAACAAATCCTTAGCCCGTTTCGCTGACAACTCACCCGGGCCCGCCACGCCCCCGTGCGCACGACGCCGACCGGCCCACACCGGCCCGCGCAGGATCCGGCTGTGGCGGGCAGAACGGCGTCGTTATGGGCTTTCGTGGTAAAGTGGCACATAACACGTCTGCCCAAGTTGGCAAGATTGCGAAATCCGCATAAGCTTATCGACGTTCCCGGTAACACGGAACGAGCCCCTATCGTCTAGTGGCCTAGGACGCTGGCCTTTCACGCCGGTAGCACGGGTTCGAATCCCGTTGGGGGTACGGCTTCACCAGAAGCAGGAAGAAATTCCAATCTGGCCCTGTAGCGCAGTTGGTTAGCGCGCCGCCCTGTCACGGCGGAGGTCGCGGGTTCAAGTCCCGTCAGGGTCGCAAGGAACTGCCCGGCACCCCGGGCTTTTTCTTAAGGCTCTGTAGCTCAGTTGGTAGAGCGTTCGACTGAAAATCGAAAGGTCACCGGATCGACGCCGGTCGGAGCCAC
>JALEWQ010000053.1 GCA_022783305.1 Trueperella sp.
CGCCTAGCGCCCAGGTAAGCGTCTTCCAGTGCAGTGGCAGATCGAGCAGGACGGGGGCCCCGGACTCGAGGCCGACCTCATCGGAGAGGTAGTTGGCAACCTTGGCGACGTGATTGGCGAGTACCTTGCCGGACAGCTCGACCCGCCCGTCGGCGTCGTACCAGGTGAGCGCGGGGGCGGTGCCGTGGGCGAGGAGGGAGGCGAGCAGGCTCATGCCGTGCCCCCGAAGTAGTGGGTCTGAAGGTCTTGGGGTTTAACGCAGCCGATGGCGTCAAGGCAAAGCTGCAGGGAGGCGGCGCTCCCGACGGCGGCGTAGCTGGGGCTGTCGTAGACGGAGGTGTTGGTGGAGCGGTCGTCGCGCACGCCCACGATCTGCCCGCCGGCGGCCTTGACGAGGGCGATGCCGGCGCCGATGTCCCACGGCTGGGTGCCCATCCCGAGGCACGCGCCGAACGTGCCCTCGGCGACCCCGGCCAGGTGCAAGGCCGTCGAGCCGAGCCGGCGCATCGACTTCGTTCCCTCCAGCAGGAGCCGGTAGCCGCGGGCGGCGCCCTCTTGGTCGGCGATGCGTTCGGAGGGGAAGTCGGCGGCGAACAGGCAGCGGTGCGGGGGCTGATCGTTCACGCGCATCGGCTCGCCGTTGCGGTAGGCGCCCGTGTCGTCGGCGAGGTAGAGCAGGTCGAGGGTGGGCTGGTAGATGACGCCGGCCACCACCTCTCCGCCGCGGACCGCAGCGATGGAGATGCACCAGTACAGGAGGCCGGAAGTGAAGTTCGACGTGCCGTCGATGGGGTCGACCAGCCACACGACGTCGTCGGGCCCGGGGGTGGCGGGGGAGCCGGCGGCGTCGATGACGCGGCCCTCCTCCTCGCCCAGCAGTAGCGAGCCGGGCAGGCCCTCGAAGAGGATCGCGCGGATCGCGGCCTCGGCGCGGCGGTCGTGAACCGTGACCGGGTCGTGGAAGTTGCGCTTGTATTCGACCGGGCCGGGGTTCTTGAAGGCCTCGAGCAGGTCGGGGGCGACCGCGCGGGCGGCGCGCTGGCTAAGTTGGGCAAGATCACAGGGGCGAGGTGTCATGGCACCATCGTCGCACGAATCCGGGCGCGAGTGCTGGCGAGGGCCGCGAGGAGGAACCGCAATATCTCACATTTGCCCGAAGAAAACGCGCTCAACACGCCGATGGCCGTTTCAAAGTGAGAAAAGCGCCTTGACTTTGGGTGGTTACACCGATGTAATTTAACCAGATAAGTATTGAACGGAGGACCACATGAGGCAGTCGAAAGCGGCGCCGCTCCACACCGCCCATGTTGCGGACGATCCTCAACTGGCGCAACGGCTGATGCAGGGAATCTTTGACCTTGGCTACGGCTTTGCTCAGGACGCGGACCTGTCGTGGATGGAAGAGGCGCTGTGCGCGCAGACGGATCCCGACATCTTCTATCCGGAAAAGGGTGGGTCCACCGCGCCGGCCACATCGATCTGCAAGAACTGCTCCGTGCGGGCCGAGTGCCTCGAGTACGCCGTGACGAACGACATCCGCCACGGGATCTGGGGCGGCACCTCGGATAACGACCGCAAGCGGATGGCTCGCGAGCGTAAGGCAGCGCGCGGAGGGCGCTAGTGGATAGCGTCACGCGTGAGAAAGTCACGGCGATCGTGGTGTGCCACGGCCGTGACCTTTCTTTTTTCTCCCAGACCCTGGCGGGGCTGAGGGAGCAGGTTCACCAGCCGGATCACATCGTGATCGTGGTGCCGAGCCTCGATTCCCCCTACGTCCAGCCGGTTCACGCCGAGCTTGACCCGGACGGCGAACGCATTCACCTCGTCCACGCGAGGGGCAAGAACCTCGCCCAGATCCTCTCCGGCCTGGAGTTTTTCGACGCCCACTGGCTGTGGATCCTCCACGCCGACTCCCGCCCCGAGCCCGCCGCGCTCGACACGCTTCTACGCACGGGCGAGGGCTCGAACCGCATCGGCGTCGTCGGTCCCAAGCAGATCGCGTGGGAGGACGCCGACGCCCCGGTCCTGCTCGAGGTGGGCATCCGCGCTACACGCAGCGCACGCCGCGTGCCCGAGGTGGAGGAAGGCGAGCGCGACCAAGGCCAGTACGACTCGCGCACCGACGTGCTCGCGGTAGGGACTGCCGGGGCCCTCGTCCGTCGCTCCGTGTGGGACGCCCTGGGCGGTCTCGACCCGTTCCTCGGCCCCTTCGGCGATGGCCTCGAGTTTTCCCGCCGTGTCCGGCGCGCCGGCTATCGCGTGGTGGTCGCCCCGGCCGCCGTGGTCCGCCACGCCCGTTCCGGGCTCGGCACCACCCCCGAGCGCACCTACGCCCGGCGCCGTTCCGCCCAGATCTACAACTCCCTGCTTGCGGCGCCGGCGGCTCTCGTAGCGCTCTACGTGTTCGGATACCTCCTGCTCGCCCTCCCGCGCGCGCTCGCCCGGCTGGTCACGAAGGACACGGCCCTCGCCTGGGCCGAGCTCGGCGCCGGGGCCCGCGTCGTGACGATGCTCGACGACGTCGTGCGCGGGCGGCGGCGGATCGCGAAGGTGGCGACCGTGGGGGCGGACGCCCTCGCCCCGCTCGAGGCCAAAGCAGCTGACATTCGCTCTGCCCGCCGCGAATCGCGCAGGTCGGCTAGGGAGGCCAAGATCCTTGCCGAGCAGCCCGACCCGCTGACGATCAAGGCCCGCGCGGACCTCGCCCGCCACTCTCGGCGTGGCGCGATCCTCACGCTCGCGCTGACCACGCTGTTCGCCCTCGTCTTCTTTTTGCCCCTCTTTTCCGCGGGCGTCCTGTCGGGCGGCGGGCTCGCCGCCGACACCACCGACGCCCCCACCCTGACTCGTCTCATATGGTCGGGCTGGCTCGACTCCGGCTCCGGTCACGCCTACGCCATCGACCCCCTATGGGTGGTCATGTTGCCCTTCCTCGCCCTCGGATACCCGTTCGGGTTGACCCTGGGTGCGCTCGCCACCGGCATGGTCTACCTCGCCATCCCGATCGGCGCCGCCTTCGGCTACCTCGCCGCCGGGCGGATCAGCGCCTCGTGGGTGGTGCGGACCGTGGCGGCGCTCGCCTGGGTGGTGGCGCCCCCGTTCCTCGCCTCGCTCGCCGGCGGGCAGATCGGCGCCGTCGTCGTCCACGTGACCCTGCCGATAGCGCTTTTCGGCGTGGTGGGGGCGTGGCGCGGCTCGGCGCGTAGCCTCGGCCTGCTCTCCCTGGCCTTCGGCGTGCTCGCCGCGGCCACCCCCTTCTTCGCGATTGCCGCTGTTGGCCTCGGCGCGATCGGCTTCGCGGGGCGCAAGGGCCAGCGCAAGCGCTGGCTGTGGGTGCCCGTCCCGGCGCTCCTCTTACTGGCGCCCTCCCTGGCGAGCTTCACCCCCGGGCTGCTATTCGCCCAGCCGGGCGTGCCGACGGGCGCAGCCCCCGCCCTGTCCTTGGTCGGCCACCTTCGCGCGGACCCCGTTCTGCTCATCGCCGTCGCGGCCGTGGTCGGGGCTGGCGCTCTGGCACTGTTGCGTTTACACCGGCGCTGGTGGATCCGCCTGGGCTGGCTTATCCTCGCCGCCGGGCTTGGGCTGGCCACACTGGCCCCGACCCTCGCCGTGGGCTATCGGCTTGCGGCCGGCGGATACGAGACCGTGGAGGGCTCGCCCATGGTGGGCTACTCGATTGCCTGGCTCGGCGCGTGGATCGCGATCCTGTGCGGCTCGCACGGCCTACGCACCGCGATGCGCCGCCGCAGCTTTGGGCTGACCCAGGTGGCGGGCGGGCTCGTCATGGTCGCCCTGCCGATCGCCGTTCTCGCCGCGGGCGGGCGAGGATTGCAAACAGTGTGGGAGGAGGAACCCGTGCTCGGCGCGAATGCCCCCGCCCTCCCGGCCCTCGCCGTGGAGGCGGAGGCGGCGGGCGAGCGCGTCCTCGCCCTGACCCCGACCTCCACCGGCGTCAGCGCGCAGGTGTGGCGTGGGCAGGGCATAGAGCTGCATGAATACACCATGGCGCGCGGGCAGGATATCGAGCCAGACGAGGCCGACGCCGCGCTCGCAGACGTCGTGGCGGGCCTTGCCCGAGGATCCGGCGACGCCGCACAGCTTTCCGACCACGCCATCGCCATCGTGCTCGTCCCGCCCGCGGGGCAGGGTGAGTCCCCCGAGTTCCGGGGCCAACTGATCGGCCGCCTCCACACGGCGACGGGCCTGCAATACGTGACCTCCGGCGAAGCCGGGACCTTCTGGCGCGTGACCGGGCCGGCAGGGCGCGCGCGGGCGGGTCAGGTGCTTGCCTCCGGCGTCGTGGGTGCGCGTGGCGAGGCGAGCGGTCCGGCCACCCTTACCCTCGCGGAACGCGCCGACCCCCACTGGGTCGCCACGCTGGACGGCGAGGAGCTCGCCCCCGTCCAAGCCGGCTGGGCTCAGGCCTGGCAGCTCACGGGCTCGGGGAAGGTGACTATCGACTACGTGGATCCCCTTGGCCGCGGGCTGGTCCTCGCCCAGTTCGCCGCGCTCCTGGCAAGCCTGATTACGTCGCTGCCGTTGCGCCGGCGGGTGGGAGGTATCGAATGAAGAAGACACTCGGGGCGCTCGTGACCGGAATTGGTGTGCTGGCCCTCGCAGCCGGCACGGGGATAGCGACGGCGACGCCGTGGGCCCAGCCCGCCCAACCCCGCACCGTTGCGGCGCCGCAGGGGCAGACCGGCCCACGACCGGCCAGCCTCCTGTGCTACGCCAGCGCCCGCAGCGCCGACACGGGCGGCATCAACGCGGTCGACGTCGACGAGCGCAAGAGCAGCTGGGCCGGCGTCTTCTCCGATGCCGCCGCCACCTTCGACGGCACGGCCTTCACCGGCGCGCTTCCGCAGCAGCTACTGGTGAGCGGGGCGGCAGTGGGAGTGGCGAGCGGGGAGGGCGTGATTGCGGGCGCCTCCATCCAGACCGCCGAGGCCGGCGATTCGCGCGGCCTGATCGCGGCACCATGCGAGTGGCCGACCAACACGGTTTGGCTGGTCGGCGGGGCGAGCGGGGTTGGCAACTGGTCCACGCTCATGGTCCGCAACGCCTCGGCCACCGCTACCACGATCAACATCGACGTCTACTCTTCAACCGGCCGACTCGAGATCCAGGGCCTGACCTCCCTCTCCCTTGAGGCTGGCGGCGAGGCCACCCGCGACCTGACCGGCCTTATCCCCGACGACCCTCGCATCGCCATCCGGCTGTCCTCCGAGACGGGCTCCTTCGTTGCCGCCATGCAGGTTCTCCAGCTCGACGGCGTCACGCCAGCCGGCATCGACATGGTCACCGACTCGTCCGCCGGCACCGACGTGGTCATCCCCGGCGTCGTCATCAGCGACTCAGGCGCCGCCTCCCTCCGCGTCGTCAACCCCCACGACGAACCCACCACCGTCTCCGTGACCACCTTGGGCAAGGAGGAAAGCCCTCTCGAGGGCGCCCAGGGCGTGGAGGTGGCGCCGCAGTCCGTCCTCGACCTCTCGCTCGCCGGCCTTGCTCCCGGTTCCTACGCCTTCCGCGTCAGTGCGAACGACGACGTCGCGGCGGGCGTGTCGCTCACCCGCACCGACGACGACGGCGCCGACGTCGCCTGGCTGGCCGCCCGCGAACCCGTCACCCGTGGCGGCATCTCCGCGGGTCCACACGAGGGCACCCTGGTGCTCAGCGGAAGCGGGCAGGTGAACTGGAGGAGCTACGATTCAGAGGGCCGGGAGCTGGATAACCAGACCCTGACGGTCGACAAGGTCGCCAGCGTTGAGATCCCGGCCGAGGCTTACTACGTCAGGGTCGAGGCGCGCGAGCCGATGTATGGCGCCGCGCTGCTTCACACGGAGACGGGCGTCGCCTGGCTCGCGCTGACCCAGGATTCAACCTCCAGCCAGTCTGTCCGGCTCACCGTCGCCAACTAGGCAACTAGACAGTGAGAGACCGAGGCGAGGCGGGCGTGGCTACCGGGCATCTTCACCCTCGTCCTCCCCACCGTCGATGACGGTCAGGCGCGGGCGCGGGTGGGGCCGGGTGGAGACGTCGGCCGCGGGTCTGCGGATCTCGCGCTGGGCCGGCGTCGGTGGCGGCACATCGCGGCGGGATGCCTCCCGGATGGCGTCGGCAAGGGCGAGCAGGTCGTCAGTGGAGGGCGGCGCCTCCTCGAACTCCGTTTGGAGGCGAACCATCTGCCAGCCAACCGGCGCAGTGACGTGGTTGGCGTGCTCCTTACACAGGTCGAAAGCGCCCTGCAACGGGACGGGCGAGAGCGGGCCGATGACGGCCGTGGCTTCGCGGTAGCCGTACGTCATGGTGGCGACGGCTGGCTGCTTGCAACCGACGCGGGAACACTTTCGAAGACTCACGCCTCTACCTTAGTCTCATCCCCGCCGGATGCGGCAGAAGAGTTAGGGTAGGGTCATGTCCTTCCCCCGATCTGCCCGACGCCGTGACCGCCATGGGCGCGGCCCGCGCGGCCCAATCCTGCCCGCGTCCGTCCCCGCCTGGCGCACCCGCGCCGACGAGTTCGACGACCTCCTCGCCTGGGAGCTCGGCAGCTACCGGCGAGTGCTGGGGGAGAGGATGGACCGTTTTGATTTCGCGGTCATAGACGTGCCCGGCCAGGACCCGGCCCCCTGGGAGGATGGGGTGCCGCTCGCGCGCTTCCTGCCCTTCGAGCGGCCCGCGAAGATCCACGGCCGGCTCATCTTCTACCGCATGCCGATCCTCGAACAGATGCGCCGCGAGCCCGACGCCCGCATCTTCATCCACGACATCGTGACCAGCCAGCTCGCCAGCGCCCTCGACTGCTACCCGGAGGACATCGACTACTATTAGCCGCGCGCTGGGCTCAGCGTTGCGCCCAGGCGGCCTCGTCGAGGCCGTAGGGAATCTCCGCCACCCGCGTGCCTAGCCGCTGGCGCCGCTCGGCGGCCTCCGCGAAGCGGCGCCGCTCGACGTCGTAGCGGATGACAGTCAAAGCCTCGATAAAGGCCTCGGCGGGGGTGCCCCACGGAGGCGGGGGAGCGACGTACTTCTCGCACGCGGCGGCGAGCGCCCGCGCCTGGGCCTGGCGGGCCTGCGCGGTCAGGCGATCGCGACCCTTGAGGAAGTCCGCCACGTTGAGCGACAGGCCGGTGGGCAGGGCGCGCGTCTGGGCGATCTGGGCCCACCCGGCCAGCTCGCGCGGCATCGACGCCCGGGGCTCCCAGGTGCTGCGGGAGGGCCATCGTACGACGTACGTGCCGGCCAGCATGTCGCCGAGCCGTTGGCTGTTTTTCGTGACGAACGAGGCCACCGTAGCAATGAGGCCCAAGGTGCCGATGACCTCGAGGATCCCGGCCGTGGCCCGGATGAAAGCCTGGTTCGCGGTGATCGTGCCGCCGTCGAGGCGAACTACGCGTGTGCGGGTGGCGAGCTTGCCCAACGAACGCCCGTTGGAGGAGGCAGTAACCAGCGCGGGCACCAACCAGAAGAAGATCGCTGTCGCGCTCACGATCAGCGTGCCCACCTGGGCTCCGTTGAGGTCGGGGAAGGTGGAGGCGAGGCTAAAAATGAGGGCCGTGTAGGCGATGGTGAGCAGCCCGTAGTCGATGAGGCCGCTGACGATGCGAGAAAGCACTGTCGCCGCCGGAAGCTCGAGTTCGACTCCCTCGCCTGTGATGATGCTGTGTTCTGCCACGCCTTAAGCCTACCTTCATCGCCGGCCGCATTTGTGGCACCCTTGGAGTGTGGAGAGTCTAGCTTTTGCCAAAGCGCACCAAGCCCAGTGGGAGCGCCTCGACGAATTGACGGCCAAGCCGCGCCTGTCCGGCTCCGAGGCCGACGAATTCGTGCGCCTTTACCAGGCCTCCGCCGCACACCTGGCCACCGTGCGCACCCAGGCCCCCGACCCCGACCTCATCCTCACCCTCTCTGCCAGCGTCGGCGCCGCCAGAGCCCGGCTGACCGAGATCCGCGGGGCGAACCTGCGCTCGCTTGGCCGCGCCCTGACCTCCACCCTTCCGCACGCCTTCTACAGGATCCGCTGGTGGGCGCACGCCGTAGGGCTCGCCTTCGTCCTGATCTGTGCGATGGTGATGATTTACTTCCGGCTCAACCCCAACGAGATCTTTCAGCTCGGTTCCTACGAGTACCTGCGGCAGTACGCGGATGAGGCCTTCGCCGCCTACTACCGCGAATTCTCCGGCGCCCAGTTCGGCGCAATGGTGTGGACGAACAACGCCTGGATCGCGCTTCAGGCTGTCGGGGGCGGCATCACGGGCATTTTCCCCGTCTACGTGATCGGTCAAAACGCCGTGGGCGTGGGGCAGGCCGGCGCGATCCTCGACTACTTCGGCGCGCTACCGGTGTTCTTCCAGCTCATCGGACCCCACGGCTTGCTCGAGTTGACGGCCATCTTCGTGGCCGGGGCCGCCGGCCTCAAGCTGTTCTGGACGCTGCTCGTCCCCGGCGATAGGCCGCGCCTGCAGGCGCTCGCCGCGGAAGGCAAGCAGGCGATGTTCGTCGCCCTCGGCCTCGTGGGCGTGTTGTTCGTGTCGGCCCTCGTGGAAGGCTTCGTGACGCCCTCCTACCTCCACTGGGGCGTCAAGATCGCCATCGGCGCCGGGGTCCTGCTCGCCTTCTGGACCTGGGTCTACGTCTTCGGGCGCGGCGAGACCAGGGACGAGACACCGATTCGGTACGCCGCCTAGCGCCGCAACGCTGGTCCGGGCGGCCGGCGGGCCGGCTTCCGGAAAGGCACACGTGTGCGGGCGGCCGGCGGGCTAGAGCAGGCCGCGGGCCTTGAGGTTCATGTAGGTGTCGACCACCGCCACCGGCAGGCGCTCCGCGTCCCCGCGCACCACCTTCGCGCCGGCGCTTTCGAGCGAGCGGGCGAGGTTGGTCGCCTCAAGCTCGGAGCGTTCGTGGGCAGCGCGTTCATAGATGGCGTCGATGTCGTTCGCCGGCGCCGGCTCGTCGGGGTGGACGGCAGCGATGAGTACGCTATGGGTGCGCTTGAGGGTGGGCAGGACGTCGACCAGGCCGGAGGACAGAGTGCCCCCGCCCATCGTCGTCGCGATGACCACGAAGGCCGGGCGCTTCGAAATCTGGGAGATGTAGAGCGGCAAGGAGGCCCAGTCGGTGGCGTTAAGAGTCGGTTCGATGTCGGCCAGGGTTTGGGCTACCTTATGCGTTATCGTTTTCGTGCGTTCGGCCGCGAGACGCGCCCGCAGCGTGTTGTCGACCGCGATGACGGACACGCGATCACCGGCCCGCTGAGCGATCGCCGACTGCAGGAGCGCCACCTCGATGAACGCGTCGAAGGCGGGTACGTCCGCCACGCGCAGGGCGCCGCCGCGGCCGGCGTCGAGGACGACGACGACGTGCCTGTCCCGCTCGGGTCGCCACGTTCGCACCAGGGTCTCGCCTAGGCGAGCGGTCGAGCGCCAGTCGATGGCCCGGACGTCGTCACCGGCCACGTATTCGCGCAGGGAATCGAACTCGGTGCCCTCACCGCGGGTGAGCAGGAGGGCGCGCCCGTCGAGCTCGCGTAGCTGGCGCACCCGGGACGGGATATGGCGGCGGGAGACGAAGGGTGGCAGAACGTGGATCTGCCAGGAGGTGGGAGCCGACTTTTGCCGGCCGGCCAAACCGAGCGGGCCGAACGTGCGGATCGTCAGCGCCGAAGAATGGATGGTGCCGCGCCGGTCAGGGCGAAGCGTGGCATCGAAGCTGGTCTCACTGCGCGCAGGCAGGGCGAAGGCGTGGCGGGTGGGGGAAACATTCGCCGATGGCGGCCACGCGTCCCGTAGCACACCCGAGATCCGGCGCCCGGAAGGGTTGGAGAGTGTGATGGTCGCGTGGGCCTCGTCGCCCACGCGCACCGAATCCTCCCCGTCGTGATCGGCCACGAGGAGCGCAGGATTGGGCGCGAGCGCGGCGTCGGCGAGCACGACCAGAGCGAGGATGATGCTCACCAGCAGCGCGACGCCGGCGTCGCGGGTCACCACCGCAAGCACGATGCCCAGGGCGGAACAGACGACGGCGGGAAGGCGGATAAACATCAGCGCGGCACCGGCACCGAGGCGAGGATCGACTCAATGACCGAGCGGGGACCGACCCCGTCGAGTTCGGCCTCGGCATGCAACTGGATGCGGTGGGTGAGGGTGGGCACGGCGAGAGCCTTGACGTCGTCGGGCGTGACGTAGCTACGCCCAGTCAGCCACGCCCACGCCCGCGATCCGTGAAGGAGCGCGGTGGCACCGCGCGGCGAGACGCCGAGGGAGACGGCGGGCGAGACGCGGGTAGCGCGCACGAGGTCAACGATGTAGTCCAGCACCCGGGTGCTCACCTCAACGTCTGCCACCTCCTCGCGCGCCCGGCGCACGTCCTCCGCGCCGGCGACCGCCTCGATATTGGCGGTGCGCAGGTCGGCTGGGTCGAAGTCGCCGGCGTGGCGGCGCAGGATCTCCACCTCGACCTCGCGCGGGGGCAGCGGCAGGGTCGTTTTGAGCATGAAACGGTCCAGCTGGGCCTCCGGGAGCGGATAGGTGCCCTCATATTCGACCGGGTTTTGCGTGGCGACCACCATGAAAGGATCGGCAAGCGTGCGCGGTTCGCCGTCCACCGACACCTGGCGTTCGGCCATCGCCTCAAGGAGAGCCGCCTGGGTCTTGGGCGGGGTGCGGTTGATTTCGTCAGCGATGAGGAGGTTCGTGAAGACCGGCCCAGGCCGGAAGGAGAATTCTCCGGTGGAGGAGCTGTAGATCAGTGAACCCGTGAGGTCGCCCGGCATGAGGTCCGGGGTGAACTGGACGCGCTTGGCGTCCAGGTCGAGGGACGCGGCCAGCGAGCGAACCAGCAGCGTCTTCGCGGTGCCGGGCACGCCCTCGAGGAGCACGTGGCCATCGCACAGGAGCCCGATGAGCACCGAGGTGACCGCGTGGTCCTGGCCCACGATCGCCTTGGCGATCTCGACGCGGATCCTGCGGAACTTCTCTGCCGCGTCCGACTGTGCCGGTGCTTCCTCGGCCGGCTGGGTGATGGGCGGGCGGAAGCTCTCCGCACTGTGCCCCGGCACCTGGTTGCCGCCCTGGGGGTGGGGCTGGTAGCCGCCCTGGGGGTGGTAGCCACCGTGCTGCGGGTAGCCGCCCTGGGGCTGGGCCGGGTTCTGACCCGGGCGCGTGAAGTCAGCGGTCATTGATTTCCCTTTCGAATTCATTGAGCTGGTCTGCCAGCCTGGACAGGTCGGCGTCGGATGTGATGGGGCGGGAGTAGAGGAGGTCATCAACCTCGGCCGGGCCGCGCCCGCTTGCCTGGGCGAGTACGTCCACGACGACGTCGCGCGGCGAAGTCGGACTCAGGCGCCCGCGCGCTACCCGGGAGATGGTGCCGGCGCGCAACGAGTTGGCGGCGTGCGCGGTGGCACGCCCACGGTGGTAGAGCTGGCCGCGCCCGGCGTCGGCCTCGGAGGCGGGAACGATGACGGGCATGGGCTCGGCCACGAGCTTGCCGAAGCGGCGCCCGCGGTAGAAGGCCCACCAGCCGGCACTCAGCGCGAGGCCGGCGAGGAGCGGGAAGAACCACGATGGCAGGCCGGCCCACTGCGGCGTGTCCTGGTCTTGGCTCTCCCAGTAGTCTCCCCCAACCCACAGCAGTCGGGGCTGGGTGCCGAGCTTGCGCAGGGCGAAGGCGGCGTTACCGTGGTCAGCGAGGTAATCGTTGGTGAGAAAGGCCGGGTCCGGGATGTAGGAGATTCTCGGGTTGGAGGTGAGTTGCACCCAGCCGTAGCCGCCGAGCTGAGGGAAGCAGCCGAGCACGTCCTGGGTCCGGGTTGGCGTGAAGGTGGCCGAGAGCGGGCTGATCCCGCGCGCCTCGTCGGCATCTGGATCGTTGCACGCCGCGGCGAGCGGGATTGGCGGGAAGGAGTTCGTGTAACCGTCGAAGCCGAAGTCCTCCGCGTGGAAGGAGTTCCCGAGGACGACGATGGTCGCCCGGGTTTCGATCAAGGCTTGGGTCACCTCGGTGGGGGCGGAGAAATTGGGGTCGATGACGATCGTGGTGTCGGCCTCCGCGAGATCCTCGGCCTCGGCGACGCCCGCCTGCGTGACCTTGACGCCATGATCGCCTAGGATCTGCGCGAGCGCGCGCGTGCCGTCGCCGGCCGTGGAAGTGGGCGAGTACGGTTCTCCCTCCTGGGGAATGTCCACGAAGGCGATGACGGCGACGGCGAGGAGGGCGATGATCGCCAGAACGAGGCTACTACGAGACGTCTTGCGCGGGCTCACGCTCATGCGACCGCCTCGCTGGAGGAGACCACGTACTGGAGTTCGCGGGTGGATTCGAGATCCGCGGCGGTGGCGTGACGGTGCCAGTAGTAGACGTCGTCAAACAGTTGCGCGCAGGCAGAGAACGCCTCCACGTGCCCGAGCTTAAGCGAGCCCTCCTGAGCGGCCTCTTGGGCTGTCATGCCCGGAAGCGCATGGATGAGGTCGCGTTCATCGAGCAGGCGCATGATGGCGCGGAAACGTTCGACGACGGCGAGGTCAAGATCGCCGACCTGCTCGGCGCGGTCGGCAGCCATGAAGAGAACGGCCGCCGTGCGGTCGTCATCGAAGAGCTGCTTGCGCTGCCGGGCAGCGGGCGCGCTGGTTGCCCGTGAATGATGGACGGCGAAGAAGATGACGGCGATGACGAGGAGGACAAGCACGACAATGACGGTGAGGTTTCCCGCCCCGCCTTCGCCGGGGGAAAGTTGACTGGTGACGGTGGTGAGCCGCTCGAAGATCCACTGGATGAATCGTTCGAGCAGATTCGGAGAGTGATCGTACATCGCCTTCGACAGCTCGGTCTGGGCCAGCTGCTGGGCGGTGTCCGCATCCGGGGTGAACGGAACGAAGGTCACTTCTCGGTGTCTCCGTACCACTGCGGGCGGCCGTCCCAGCCCTCGGGGTTCGACTGCTGTGTGCCGTTGGCGTCGCCCGTCTGGTTGTAGCCGCCCGTCTGGCCGTACTGCCCGTACTGCCCGTACTGGCCGTTTTGATCGTATCCGTTACCGCCCGTCTGGCCGTACTGGCCGTACTGGCCGTAGCTCTGGTCGAAGGCATTTTGCCCGTAGCCCGGCTGCGGGTATCCGCCTTGCTGGCCATACCCGCCCTGGTCGAAAGCGTTGCCGCCCACCTGGCCCGCGCCCATCTGAGTGGCTGCCCCAGCCCCATAGAGGAATTCCTGGTGGAAGTTCTCCCGCTTCATGCGCATGTTGACGTAGATAAGGTTGATGATCGCCATGGAAATGGGCACCAGAAGGGCCGACATCAGCAGGGAGAAAATAATGGAACCCAGCGTGCCCATCGTGGCGCTGACGCTGCCCGTGACTGGATCAAAAGCGGTGCTGGCAGTCAGCGTGAAGACGATGCCGAGGATTGTGGTCAGGACGATGGAGATGATGGCGAGCGAGACGAACATGCCCAGGAAGTAGCCCAGCGACCCCTTGGTCAGCCTCCAGGAGCGTGCCAGGCCCTCGAACGGGCCGAGATCCTCGGCTACCATGGCGGGCGGGGCCACGGTGAAACGGTAGAAGGCGAAGAACAGGAAGGCGATGTAGGCGACCACCAGCACGATCAAGTTGGCGATGAGGAATCCCGCCCCCGAATCCGAACCGAAGGCCGCGAAGATCACCGTGCTAAACCCGATGGCGAAAATGAAGATTGCCACCGTGATCGCCACGACAGCGATCAGGGCAAAGCCGAGCATACGCAACCCGATCCGCCCCAGGCCATCCTTGGCGAGCGCGAAGGTCTGGGAGAGGCTGAGCTTCTGCCCGCGTACGGAAGCCAACGTCACCCGCGTGCCCGCCACAATCACCAGGAGATTGGCGACGAAGGTAATGAAGAGGCTGAGGAAAATGTAGACGTTGTTCACGTCCCCCGGATCGAAGGACAGCGACTGCCCGAGCGCCAGTGCCAGCAGCACGTCGATTGCGGAGACGACGAGGTTGACAACGATCGGGAACACGATGAAAGGCCCGGGGTTGAAACGGAGAAGGCGCATGGCCGCGTCGAGCGTTTCGCCTACCGAAAGCGGGTGCATCGGAATGACGGTGCGCCATGGATCGGTACGCTGGTGGATCAAAGGCTGATCGTCGCCATACTGGCCGTAGAGAGGACCTGGGAAATCGGATGTCGACATCGCTTCACCTTTCATGTGCTTACGTAACAAATCTACCCGATCGCTCCGACATATTTTTAGGGTGCCCACCGTCGCGGTAGTTCATACCTCAGCTGATATCATGTCTACAAACACGCCGACAGAGGGTAGAGGCTATGGCAACGCGCATTCTAGTGGTTGATGACGATCCCGCGATCTCGGAGATGGTGGCGATCCTGCTGGAAACCGAGGGCTACGTCGTGTCAGCATGCGCCCACGGCGATTCCGTCCTACCCCTATTCCGGGCAGAGCACCCGGACCTCATCCTCCTTGACGTCATGCTTCCGGGCATGGACGGCGTGTCGGTGGCTCGCGCGCTGCGCGACGAGTCGGACGTACCGATTATCATGATGAGCGCCAAGACGGACTCGGTGGACGTCATCGCGGGCCTCGAGGCCGGCGCGGACGACTACGTGACCAAGCCCTTCGAAAACTCCGTGCTGCTCGCGCGCGTCAAGGCATGCCTGCGCCGCCAAGAGCCCGAGTCGGAGACGCTGAAGATTGCCGACCTGTCGATCGACCTTAAAGCGCACGAGGTACGCCGTGACGGCAAGCCGCTTCACTTGACCCCACTCGAGTTCGATTTGCTTTCTGTGCTCGCCCGCAAGCCCTTCCAGGTCTTCACCCGTGAGGAGCTCCTCGAACAGGTGTGGGGCTACCGTCACCCCTCGGATACGCGCCTGGTCAACGTCCATATCCAGCGCCTGCGCTCGAAGGTCGAAAAGGACCCGGAGAACCCTGAGGTTGTCCTCACCGTTCGTGGCGTGGGTTACCGCGCCGGGACCACGAGCCGGTGAGCGCGCAAGTTAGCGAGCGCATCTCCGCATCCCTCCGGCGCCTCGACTACATCCGCGAGCGCTGGTATTCCTCGCTCAGCCTTCGCGTGGTCTCGCTTATCGTCTTGGCAGGAATCGGTGGCATTGTCATCATGGGCGTGGCGATCTCGAGCCAGGTGCGTTCCTCGGTCTTCGATAACGCGGTCACGACGAACGTGGAGCAGTTTTCTACAGACGTCCAGCTTGCCCAGGATCGCTTTACGGCTTCTGCGCCGACGGCGGGTCGTTCCCAAGAGGTCGCCAACCAGTTGGTGTCCTCGATGTATGATCCCTCCCGCGGCCTGCTGGGCGCGGTGCTGATCCGGACGCCGAATCAGGAGGCGTTGCCCACCCAGATCTTTGAACCGGCCACGGCGTCGGCCACCCAGGTGCGATCGCTGGTCTCGGATGAGCTTCGTCAGATGGTGACGGCGGGTGGGCAGATCGGCTGGCAGTCGGTGAGCGTCCCCTCCGATAAGCGGTCGATTCCCGGCATCGTGGTGGGCACGACGATCGACATCCGCGGCTCCGGTAGCTACGAGCTGTACGCCGCATACTCCCTAGACAGCCAGCAGTCCCTCATCGACACCACCGTGAAAGTGATGTGGATTTCGATCGCCATCCTGATCACGATCCTCGGCGCGGTGAGCTGGGGGGTGACCCGCTGGGTGCTGACCCCGGTGCGGGCGGCATCGCAGGGCGCCCGCCAGCTGGCGGACGGTGAGTTCGACACCCGGATGGAGGTGCGCGGCTCGGACGAGATCGCGCAGCTGGCGGAGTCCTTTAACCAGATGGCCGAGTCGCTCGAGACGCAGTTTACTCAGATGGAGCGCATTTCCAAGGTGCAAACCGAGTTCGTCTCGGCCGTGTCCCACGAGCTTCGCTCCCCGGTGACCACTGTCCGCATGGCCGGCCAGCTTATCTACGACCACCGCGAGGAACTGCCGAGCGGGCTCAAGCGCGCGGCCGAGTTGCAGTACAACCAGCTACTCAACCTCGACGCCACGCTTGCCGACCTGCTCGAAATCTCCCGCTACGACGCCGGCGGCATGACCCTCGCCACCGAGCCCGCCGACGTCGGCTCGCTCGTTGCGGACGTCATCGAGGCGGCCGATCCGCTCGCCGTCTCCAACGGGGTGAAGGTTACCTACGAGGCTACGGGCGACACGATGGCCGAGATCGAGCCACGACGCGTTCGGCGAGTCGCCCGTAACCTGCTGGTCAACGCGCTTGAACATGCGGAGGGCAACCCGGTCAACGTCGTCGTGGCAGCGAACGACACGGCGGTGGCTGTGCGGGTCCAGGACCACGGGGTGGGGATGTCTCCCGAGCAGATCAGCCACGTCTTCGACCGGTTCTGGCGGGCCGACTCCTCCCGCGTGCGCAAGTCCGGCGGCACCGGCCTGGGGCTCACGATTGCCCGCGAGGACGCCCAGATCCATGGCGGCACCATCGAGGTGGCCGGCGAACTAGGGGTGGGGTCCACCTTCCTCTTCACCCTGCCCAAGGTGCCCCACGACAGTTTCGTCGCGCCGCTCGCGCTCGAGGCGCCCCAGCCGTTGCCGGAGGAAGACGCCCCGGAGGTCCCGGAGCAGACGGCGAATGGCCCGTTCGACGTCGTCGTCGAAGACGATCCCGACGCCGCGGCTGAGCTTCGCCTGGATGTCAAGAGTCAGGAGGAGTTGTGAAGAAGCTGGCGATCGTCCTCGTGATGCTCGTCTTGGCGGGCTGTGCCAGCCTGCCAACCTCGGGCGCGCCGCAGCAAGTTGAGCGACCCTCCAACGCCAGCGGCGCCGTGGTGCTCGACCCGCAGGGGCCCACGCCGGGATCGACGCCGGAGGCACTCGTGTCGGACTTCTTGCGGGCCGCGGCCGCGGGCCTGTCCGGCGACTTCTCGGTGGCCCGCCAGTTCCTCACCCCCGAGGCCGCAGCGCGCTGGAATCCGAGCACCGAGGTCCGCATCTACCAGGACGCCCAGAATCCGTCGATTTCCTCCACCCGCACGGGAGCGATCCGGGTCAGCGCCTCAGCACTCGCCACTTTGGACGAAAACGGGCGTTATACCGAGGCTGCGCCGGACGCCATCCTCAACTCCGAGTTCTCCCTCACGCGTGACGCGAAGGGAGAGTGGCGCATCGCCGTCCTCGACCAGGGCGTGGTGGTGCCCAGTTCGGTCTTCGCGTCCCTGTACAGCGAGACGACCATCTACTTCCTTACCCCGGACCGCGGCGCCCTCGTCCCCGAGGCCCGCTGGTACCTGACCGCCACCCAGGCCACGAGCGCGGTCCAGGCGCTCCTGCAGGGACCGTCGTCGTGGCTCTCGCCGGCCGCACACTCGGCCATCCCCTCCGAGGCGAGCCTCACCCAGCGCGGCGTTCGCGTCACCGACGGCGTGGCACAGGTCGACCTGAGCTCCGAGGTCGCCTCCATGGCGGCGTCGGACATGATGGCCATGGAGGCGCAGATCTCCGGGACGCTCCTCAACCTTCCCGGTATCCAGGACGTCAAGCTGACCTCGGGAGGCGCCGAGCTTGAGTTCCCCTCCAAGATCGACCTCAGCCCCTACCCGTACGCCACCTACACACTCGCCGGCCTAGCAAACGGTTCACCCGCCACCGTCAGTGGCGGCGAGGTGAGCGTGGAGGGCTCCGGCGGAAGCCTCGGGCTCACGATGCTCGCCACCTCCTACAACGAGCCCGTCACCAGGGGCGCCGCGCTCGGCAACGGTGGGAAGGGCCTGTACTCCGTCTTCTTCGACGGTTCGGCGCCGGTGCAGATCGCCAGCGGGGACAAGCTGGTGGGGCCCTCGATCGATTCGCGCGGCTGGGTATGGTCCGGCGAGGCGGCCTCGAAGGGTGAGCTGATCGCGGTCGACCTTGCCTCGGGGGAGTCGAAACGTCTCTCCGTGCCCTACCTGCAGGGGCTCAATGTTCGCAGCCTGGCAGTCTCGCGCGAGGGTTCACGGATGGCGATCGTCACCGACCAAAAGGGTGAGGTTCAGCTGAACGCAGTTTCCATCCTGCGCGACGCAAGCGGCACCCCCATCGAGATCGGCGCGCCGGTGCGCTTCGGACAGTCGCTCGTGGATATCACGGACGTGGCGTGGGTCAGCGAGGTGCGCCTCGCAGCAGTGGGGCGGCAGTCGACGTCGTCAACCAGCTCCATCCACGTGGTCGGCATTGGCACCCCGACGACGTCGCTCGCGGCCGTCGACAACGTGGTGAACCTGACGGCCGGGCGCGGCACTGACACGATCGTCATACAGGACGACACGAATCGGCTGTTCTCCTACGACGGCGCGGGCTGGCGGCTCATCGCCGAGGGGGTCGCCTCGCCCGCGCTCCCGGGCTGACCCTCGGTGGCGCCGGGCTGTAGGCGGCTGTAGGGGCCGGACGGTCACCGGCACACCGCGCGCCCACGGTCACCGGCGCACCACGCGAGACCGGCGGACTCAATAACAACCCACACACTCAACTAGGAAGAGCCAGTTTTCCACAGTCCGCCTTGCGGGGTCGCGACCCCGCTTTTGCGTCGCGCCGGGGACAATGGCAGGCGGTGCCGGGGCAGAATGGGGCCATGCAACGGCTAGAAGAACAGTGGAACGAATTCCTCGACCTGCTCTACCCGCGCTGGTGTGCCGGCTGTGGGCAGTGGGATGAAGACCTGTGCCCGCGCTGCCGCGCGGAGTTTTCCGGGTGGGAAGACGTGACGGAGCACCTGCCCTACCTCAGCCGCGCAGGCGAGGAGCACGCCGAATTCCCGGTCTTTGCGCTCGCGAGCTACACGGGCGCGGCGGCGGGTGCGATCGTGGCGTGGAAGAACATGGCCGATCGCCGAATGGACCGTGCCTTTAGCGAGGTGGTTCGAGCCCATCCACCGCCCGAGCTGGCCGCCACGCTGGTCGTGCCCGCGCCCTCTGTGCGGCACCGCGCCCGCCAGGGCCGATTCGTGGCAGGAGTGATTGCGCGGGCGGTGGCGCAGATGTACGGCGTCGAGGTGGCAAACGTGCTGCGGCGTCGCCGGGAGCCGCGCGGGCTGAGGGACCTTTGGCCTGGCGTTCGTGGGCGTGCCTCGCTGCGCACCCGCGGGGCCAAATCCCGCGCGATCACGGCTGTGACGGCGAACCTGGAGGGTGCGGACGTGATCCTGGTCGACGACGTCGTGACCACCGGCGCCACGCTGGCGGGGGCTTCGCGCGCAGTGAAATCGCGTTCAGGCACGGTACGCGGCGCTTTCGTGCTTGCGGCGGCAAAAGATCCCCGCGATTTACGTGCAAGAGGTCACACCGAGCCCTTCCGGGCCGTATAATAAGTACATCCAGTTTCTTTACGTGAACAGGCGAAATATCAGGAAAGGAGGCGAGGCAGTCGCCTGCAGAGGCAGGCATGGTTTCTGGGTCATTCCCACTTTCGAAAACGGCCAAGGAGGTCATCATGGAAATCGTCGTCACCGGTAGAAACACCGAGGTGCAGAGTAGGTTCCGCGCGCATGTGGAGGAAAAGCTCGCGAAGATCGAGCAGTACGCTCCCTACGCGCAGCGCGTCGAGGTGGAGGTCACGCACGAATCGAACCCGTCCCAGGTGGAGACATCCGAGCGGATTGAGATCACCGTTCGGGATAAAGGACCGGTGGTCCGCGCTGAAGCCTCGGCATCCGACCGTTTCGGAGCTCTTGACTTGGCGGCACAGAAACTCTTCGAGCGGTTGCGCCGCCGGCACGAAAAGAAGAAGAACCGCCGCAAGGGCGAGCGTCGCGACGAAGTCGTCCGCGACCTGCCGGTGGACGAACTGCTGGCCAAGCCAGCGAAGGAGGAGCCTGCTGAGCCCACCCACCCCAGCTCGGTGGGCGAGGCAGTCGAAAGCCAGCTCGGTGATTCGCCCGCTGTCGTGCGCCAGAAGCTGTATGAGGCTAAGCCCATGTCGGTGGAGCAGGCCATTGATGAGATGGAGCTCGTGGGTCACCCCTTCTACCTCTTCATTGACGAAGAGACGAAGCAGCCTTGCGCGGCTTACCGCCGTCGTGGCTGGACCTACGGCGTGATCAGGCTCAATGCCACCACCGGCGAATACGGTCCGGCAGCCGACGCCTAGAGTGCGAATACTGAGGGGCGGGTGACGATTACGTCACCCGCCCCTCTCTTACTCTAGGAACGTAGCGTCGAACAATTAGGATGGAGGGCGTTTAGGCCGGAACATCCGGCGTCGGAATCGAGAAGGGGAAAGTGTGGCCGATCGTCCACTTCACGTAGCAGTCATTGGAGCCGGCCCGGCCGGAATCTACGCCTCGGACATCCTGTCCAAGTCGGGAGTCGAGGTCAAGATCGACCTGTACGAGAAGCTCCCGGCGCCGTACGGGCTGGTGCGCTACGGCGTCGCCCCTGACCACCCGCGCATCAAGGCGATCATCAACGCCCTGTACAACGTGCTCCAACGCGGCGACATCCGTTTGGTGGGCAACGTGGAGATCGGGCGCGACCTCACGTTCGACGAGCTGCACGAGCATTACGACGCCGTCATCATCGCCACGGGTGCCGACCAGGATCGCCCGTTCAACATTCCCGGTTCTAACCTGCCGGAGGTCTACGGTGCAGCCGACTTCGTCTACTGGTACGACGGCCACCCCGACTACCCGCGCACCTGGCCGCTCGAGGCTAAGGAGATCGCGGTGCTCGGCGTGGGCAACGTCGCGCTCGACGTCGCCCGCATCCTCGCCAAGCACCCGGACGACCTCATGGTCACCGAGATTCCGGGCAACGTGGAAGAGGGCCTGCGCACGTCGCCCGTCACCGACGTCCATATCTTCGGTCGTCGCGGTCCCGCCCAGGTGAAGTTCACCCCGATGGAGCTGCGTGAGCTGGGCCAGGTCCCCGACGTCGACGTGATCGTCTACCCCGAGGACTTCGACTACGACGCCGGCTCGGAGAAGGCGATGGAGGAGTCGAAGATGACCCGGCAGGTCGTCGAGCAACTCACCGAGTGGGTCTTCCAAGAGCCCGAGGATCTCACCGCTTCGCGCCGCATCCACATCCACATGCTCCAGCAGCCCGCTGAGATCCTTGGCGAGGAGCACGTGGAAGGCATCCGGATGGAACGCACCGCCCTCCAGGGTGACGGCACGGTCAAGGGCACCGGCGAGTTCATCGACTACCCCGTCCAGGCCGTCTACCGTGCGGTGGGATACTTCTCCTCGGAGATCCCCGGTGCTCCCTACGACGCCGTCCGCGGGATCGTCCCCAACACAGAGGGACGCGTCACGGGCGAGGACGGTGCGGTCATCCCCGGCATGTACGCCACCGGTTGGATCAAACGCGGGCCGGTGGGCCTGATCGGCTCCACGAAGTCCGACGCGCAGGAGACCGTGGGTCACCTCGTGGAGGACTACCAGGAAGGCAAGCTGCACGCCACCACCGACGCTCTCGGCTGGGAGGAGACGGCGAAGGTTCTCGAGGAGCGGGGCGTGCGCTACACCACGTGGCGCGGCTGGGAGCTGCTCAACGAATACGAGATGTCGCTTGGCGCCGAGCAGGGGCGTGCACGTATCAAGGTGGTCGAGCGCGAGACTATGACGGCCGTCTCCCGTGGCGAGGAGCACGACGGCAAGCTCTACTAGGCGGCAACCCGTACTAGGCGGCTGGGCCTACTGGGCAAAGCGGCGACCCGCGGCGGGCGTGAACCAGCTGGTTCACGCCCGCGTCCTTAGCGGAAGTTGACGAACTGGAGGGCGACGTCGAAGGAGCCGGCCTTGAGCAGGGCAATGGTCGCCTGCAGGTCGTCGCGCGACTTGGAGGTCACCCGCACCTCGTCGCCCTGGATCTGGGCTTTGACGGACTTAGGGCCCTCGTCGCGGATCAGCTTGGTGATCTTCTTCGCGTTCTCCTGGCTGATGCCCTCTTTGAGTGAGCCGGACAGGTGGAAGAGCTTGCCGGATAGCTTGGGTTCGCCGTCGCCGAAGTCCACCTGCTTCAGGGATAGTCCGCGGCGGATAAGCTTGGTCTGGAGCACGTCGAGGATGGCGAGCACACGCTCGGCGGTGTTGGCTGTGAGCGTGATGACATCGCCCTTAAGCTTGATGTCGGCGTCGACGTTGCGGAAGTCGTAACGCTGGCTGACCTCTTTGGCGGTCTGGTTGACGGCGTTGTCGACCTCTTGGGCGTCGTAGCGGCTGACGACGTCGAACGAAGAGTTGGCCACGGTTCCTCCTAGTAGCTGGGTGGTCACTGACTACCATCACTGTAGCCTCTTGCGCTAAGTGTGACCATGACTGCAGTTGGGAGTGCCGTTCTGGTTTGACAGTGCGCGGGGGAGAACTGCTAGTCTCTTTGCCGTGCGCATCTTCAGCGCAACGGCGGGTTGACCGAGCGGCCAATGGTATCTGACTGTAAATCAGACGCGAAAGCTACGGGGGTTCGAATCCCTCACCCGCCACAGTTCGAAAGAACAGCGGTTATGGCGAGGGCCACGTCCGCGAAGTTGGATGGCGTCCCATCAGGTTGGTACGCTATCCAAGGTTGCCCCGATAGCTCAGTCGGCAGAGCGTCTCCATGGTAAGGAGAAGGTCAAGGGTTCGATTCCCTTTCGGGGCTCCATTCATTCTCGTTCGCGGGGATGGACGAGGCGAGGTAGCTCAGTTGGTCAGAGCGCACGACTCATAATCGTGAGGTCGCGGGTTCAAACCCCGCCCTCGCTACGACCGGTGCGGCGTCCGCCGTATCGTAGAACGACGAAGCACCCGCTTCACAAGCCGAACGTGAGGAAAAATAGTGGCTAGTAAGTCTGCAGACGTTCGCCCCAAGATCACCCTCGCATGCGAGGTTTGCAAGGAGCGCAACTACATTACGAAGAAGAACCGTCGCAACACGCCGGACCGC
>JALEWQ010000055.1 GCA_022783305.1 Trueperella sp.
CCCACGCCGAGCGAGATCATCACCACCACGGCCATCGTGCCAATCACCACGCCCGTCGAGGTCAGCACGGTACGCAGCGGGCGGCGTCGTAGGGACGCGACCGCCGAGGCGAGGATGTCAGTAAAGCGCATCTAGATCAGGCCGTCTTGGTCGAGGAGGCTGAGCGCGTCGGCCTCGTCCTCCACATCCTTCTTCTTACGGTGACGACGCACGGCCACCACCGCCACGATCACGATCGCGGCCAGCACCGCCGCTCCGATACCGATGAGGCCCCACGGAATCGTCGACTCCTCCTCGTAAATATCCTCCGGGCCGAGCATGCCCTCATGCTGGGTCATCTCCGTGACCATGATTGGCACCTCGCGCTCGAGGCTCGCCTCCACACCCTCGGAGTTCTCGTAGCTCAGGACCAGCGTAATCGGACTAGCCGTCACGTCCACCGCCTGCACGATCATGTCGACGTTCGCCGTAGCGCCGGCCGCCACGTTACCCACGTAGGCCTCGGACCCCGTGACCGCCTGGCCCCCCTTGATGGAGGCTTTGACGTTCGAAATCGCCGACTTGCCCAAGTTGTTGACGGTGAAGACCAGCGAGCCCTCGCCACCGAGCGTCATCACCTCCGGGGTCACCTGCGGCACCGACGTCTCCACGCGGGCCGGCTGGCTGACCACGACGGCGACCGTCTCTGTCGACGACAACGCCGTGAAGTCGGCGTCCTCATAGTCGATGGTGAGGGTGAGCGGGTAGGGCTTGTCCTCGAGCGTGGGTAGCGACGTGTAGTACATGGTCACGTCCACCGACTCACGCGGGCCGAGCTTGGCCAGGTACACCGACGCCGAACCGGAGCGCGGCAACAGCCCGCCCTCACCGGAGAGGGAGAACTTGATGTTTTGCACCGTGGCGGTGGCGGACATGTTGCGAGCGGTAAAGACAATGTCGAAGTCGTCGCCGGCCACCACCGGCTTGGGCGTGGTGGTGAAGCCCTCCACCATGATGCGCGGGGTGGACTTGCCCGTCTGAATCGGCGCCTCCGCGCTGGGGGCGGGCGCGTCAGCCGTCTCGCGCGCTTCCGTCTGGCCCGCGTCCGGCGCCGCACTGGCAGTGGCGGGGATCATGAGGCCTGCGAAGAGCAAGGTCAGGATGGCCATAAGTGTGCTGAAGCGTTTCACGGGTGTCTCCTCAGTGCGTGTGGTTTGTGTGCGTGATGTCTGTGATGCGGCCGTCGCCAATCGATACGATGACGTCCGCGTAGCTCGCCAAGTGCCGGTCGTGGGTGACCATGATCCAGGTCTGGTGGTAGTGCGCGATCAGGCGCCGGAAGAGGTCGAGAGTCGCGGCAGCGGTGTGGGAGTCGAGGTTGCCGGTGGGCTCATCCGCGAAGACGATCTCGGGATTGGTCACCAGCGCCCGCGCGATGCCGACGCGCTGCTGCTCGCCGCCCGACATCTGGCTCGGCCTGTGATGAAGATGCGTGCCGAGCCCCAAAATGGTGAGCGCCCGGGCAGCGCGCTTGTGCCGCTCGGCTTTACCCATCCCACGGAACGTGAGCGGCAAGGCGACGTTATCGAGCGCCGTCATCTCCTGCATGAGGTTAAAGGACTGGAAGACGAAGCCGACGTGATCTCGCCGGAAGCTAGCCAGATCCGCCTGGCCCATTTTGTCCACCCGGTACCCGGCTACCTCCACGGTTCCCGCCGACGGTGGCTCCAAACCCGCAAGCATATTCAACAGCGTGGACTTGCCCGAGCCGGAGGTTCCGACGACGGCGACGAACGTCCCCTTCGGGATCTCCAAGTTGACCCGGTTCAAGGCGACGACGTGCGAGCGCCCCACCTTGTACAGCTTCGACAGGTCGCTCGTGCGTACTGCGATTTCTTCTTCCACGAATCTAGCTTTCTTGCCGGCATCCTTAACGAGATCTTAAGTGACCGTCCACACTTGCGGCGTCCACCGTAGGGCGGATATCGCGGCTAAATCGCGGCGATGCGCGGGCGGGAGCCGCCTCACGGCGTCGTCGGCGGTGCGCGGGCGGGAGCCGCCTCGCGGCGTCGTCGGCGGTGTAGCGTTGAGGCATGGCATTGAGTGACGTGATGGATCCAGAGTGGGCCGAGGCGATGGCGCCCGTAGAAGGTGACATCCACGCGATGGGCGACTTCCTACGCGCCGAGAACGCGGCCGGGAACGGCTACCTGCCGGCGGGCAAGAACGTCCTACGCGCCTTCTCCTACCCA
>JALEWQ010000070.1 GCA_022783305.1 Trueperella sp.
TCAGACGCCTTGCCCTCAGACGCCTCGACCTCGACCACCGGAGTCTCGCCCGACCACGGCAGTTCCACCGGCAGGTCCGCCAGCTCGGCGATCTCCACCAGCAGACCCTGCGCGCTCTGGTAGCCCACCACCCGGTGGGCCTCCACCCCGCCCCCACGCAGGGCGTGGATGGGGCGCAGCACGTCGGCGTCGTAGGAAAGGGAAAAGATGTGCAAGCGCGAGCCGGGCGACGTGCGCGGCGGGGCGGAATCGATGAAGGCGCGGTAGGCGGCGTCGAACGAGTCGGGCCCGCCGGGGTACATCTGGCCGAGCGCGCCGCGGCTCATCTGGGCGTGGCTGCCGGCGCGGGCGAGCGCGGCGCTGAAATCCTGCACGGAGAGCGTCTCAACGACGTCGATGCTCACCACCTGCCCGGTGGTGTCGAGTGCGAGGAAGGTCTGGTCCGCCCACCCGACGCCGAACAGCGGCTGGCCGATAAACTCGAGGACTTGGGAGCGCACGGCGTCAAGAAGTCCGGCGCTGACCTCGCTGGGCACGGTCTGCGCGGCCGCCACCAAGCGCCCCTGATGCAATGCGAAAACCCCCACGCGTTCTCCTTCCCCCACCCATGTTGATCTCAGCTTACCGGCCGCACAAGAGCGCCGCGTCATCCGCGAAGTGGACTTGCCGACAGGCCCGCTCGCCGGCGCTGCCTCCGCCTTACCGGCCTGCGCCCTTGCGCCTGACGTGGATCCCGTCACGCAGCAGCTCGGCGAGGTGAACGCCCTGATCGCCGGCGAGTTGGGCGGCCTGGGTGCGGCAGGAGAACCCGTCGGCGAGGTAGACGGCGTCGTCGGGGGCGGCGGCGAGCTTGGGCAGCAGATCGTTGCCCGCAACCTTGACCGACACCTCGTAATGCCCCTTCTCCATGCCGAAGTTCCCGGCCAGTCCGCAACACCCGGAGACCGTGGTGAGCTCGGCGCCGGCGCGGCGCAATAGCTCCGCGTCGGCGCGCCAGCCCATCACCGAATAATGATGGCAGTGCGGTTGAGCCACGATCGTCAGACCGCTGAGGTCCGGTGGCGTCCACCCCTCGGGCCCGATAGGCGCGGGCGCGGTCAGTAGCTCGGCGAGCGTGTACGTCATGTGGGACACCAGGCTGGCGCGCGGGTCGTCCAGAAGGTCAGGCATGTCCTCGCGCAGCACCGCTGTGCACGAGGGCTCCACGCCCACGATCGGGATGCCCGACGCT
This sequence comes from Trueperella sp., assembly GCA_022783305.1. GTDB lineage: Bacteria > Actinomycetota > Actinomycetes > Actinomycetales > Actinomycetaceae > Trueperella > Trueperella abortisuis. The sequence continues at coordinate 1,232 of JALEWQ010000070.1, forward strand.
GCGAACGGAGCCAGCACACCGAGCAGGTGGTCCAGTTCCTTCTTCGCGTGGTCGAGCTGCCCGGTGGTGATCCAGGTCAGCCCGCAACACGTGTCCGAGGGCGGGATGAGCACGGTGTAGCCGGCCCGCTGCAGCACGCCCACCGTCGCCTGCGCCCCCGCGGTGTCCAGCGTCTCGGAGAACGAGTCGGCCCACAGCATCACGTACTTCTTAGCGCACTGGCCACTCGCGGCCTCACCGACGACGCCGGGCCTCGCCCCACGCTCGGCGCCCCCGGGCACCCCAACGCCCTCGGCGAGTTCTCCCCCGACGCGGCGCATCGCTTCCTGCTGGCTCTTCGTCAGCGCCGAGAATCGCGTGGTCGCAAATCCTGGCATCTGTCGGCGCGGGTCCAGCCCGGCGACGGCGAAGACCACCTTGCGCAGCGGCGTGACCTTCAGCGCGGCGTTCGCGAGCGCCGCCAACCCCGGCACCGCCGTGACCCAGCGTGCCAGCAGCGGCAGGTTACCGAGCAGGTAGTGGGTGCGCGGGCGGAGCTTGCCCGCATACCCGCGGTAGAGCGCCTCGGACTTGAACTTGGCCAGGTTCACGCCCGTCGGGCAGTCGGCCGAGCACGCCTTGCACGCCAGGCACAGGTCGAGCGACTCGCGCAGGGCGGCGTCGGCGAAACCCTTGATCAGTTTCCCGCTCGTGACCTCCTGCAGCACCCGGGCCCGCCCACGGGTGGCGTCCTTCTCCTCCTTCGTGGCCTGATAGGAGGGGCACATGAAGAATCCCGCGGCGGTGCGATTTGCCCGGCAGTTGCCCACCCCGGTGCAGCGGTGGACGGCGCGGGTGAGGTCGCCGTCGTCCTCACGGAAATGGAAGCCGCCAGCATACGTACTGGGGGCGGCATGAGGGCGGCGCAGGTCGGCGTCGAGGGGCCGCGGGCGCACGAGCACGCCCGGGTTGAGCACATCCTCGGGGTCGAAGAGGGCCTTGACCGCGCCGAACAGCTCGATAACCTCGGGCGGGTACATGCGGGTGAGCAACTCGGAGCGGGCGCGCCCGTCACCGTGCTCGCCGGACAGCGACCCGCCGTAGCGCACCGCCACATCCGCGGCCTCCTCCATGAAGGCTCGCATGATCGCCACCCCGTCCGGGGTTTCGATGGGGAAGTCGATGCGCACGTGCACGCACCCGTCGCCGAAGTGGCCGTACATGAGCCCGTCTAGGCCCTTGGTATCCATCAGCGCGCGAAGATCTCGCAGGTAGGGTCCAAGCTTTTCTGGCGGAACGGCCGAATCCTCCCACCCTGGCCACGCCGCGTTGCCCTTCGGGGTTCGCCCACCGAGCCCCGCGCCGTCTGCCCGGATCCGCCACAGCTCGCTCGCCTCCGGGCCGGGCGGGCAGACCCGGGTAGCGTTCGTGCCGGCGTCGCGAAGGATCGCATCCACGCGCTGCCCTACCACCGACACGTCCTCCCCCTCCTGGGCTCCGACCTCGATAAACAGCCAGCCCCCGCCCTCCGGTAGCTCCGGCACCGAGCCCTTCTTGCGCCGCACCACGTCCACGAGCTGGGCGTCGATGCCCTCCACCGCCAGTGGCGAGTGCGCGAGCAGTGCGGGCACGGCGTCGGCGGCCGCGGGCATGTCGGGGTAGCCGAGCACCACGAGCGTGGGTGCCTGCGCCAGCGGCACCAAGCGCACCACGGCCCGCGTGATAACGACGAGCGTGCCCTCCGATCCGACCAGCATCTTCGCCACGTCGCGCCCAGCCTCCGGGAGCAGATGCTCAAGCGAGTAGCCCGAAACCTGGCGGGAGAACCGGCCAAAGTTACGGCGGATGTCGGCCAGGTGCGAATCCACGAGCCGGGCCAGCCCAGGCACGTCGATCTGACCCGCACCCGCCGTAAAGCGCCGGCCCGTCCCGTCCAGGCACTCGAGGGACACGACGTTGTCTGCCGTGCGCCCCCAGGCCACCGCGTGCGGGCCGCAGGCGTTGTTGCCGATCATCCCGCCCAGCGTGGCCCGGTTTTGGGTGGAGGGGTCCGGGCCGAAGCGCAGGCCGTGCGGGGCGGCGGCCGCCTGCAGATCGCTCATGACGACGCCCGGCTGAACCCGCGCTGTGCGCGCCACCGGGTCAATCTCGATGGCGTTCATGTACCTGGAAAAGTCGAGGATCACTCCCTCGCCCACCGCGTTACCCGCCACCGACGTTCCCCCGCCGCGCGCCGTCAGCGGCACCGAGTGCTCCCGGCAGATGCGCAGGACGGCCGCGACGTCGTCGTCGTTCTTGGGGCAGACCACCAGCTGTGGCGGGACCCGGTAGTTCGACGCGTCCGTCGCGTATTCGGCACGGGCGCGATCCGAGGAGTCGACGTCGCCGGCGATGCACGCCGCGATCGTCTTGGCCAAAGTAGGTTTCATGATGCCTCCCTAGAGGCCATTGTCCCCTTTTCAGCGCGCGAACGCGCACCCTGCACAGCTAATGAGAGCCTCCTCCGTCTGCGCGCCGTTCGGCCCGCACGCCCCCTGACCGGACGAACACAACGACGCCGCCGAGGCGCCCAGCCCCGCCCGCGCGAGGTGATCGACAAGCACCTGGACAAAGACAACGCTGGTGCCCGTCTTTTTCGCGACGGCGGGGATCGTGCCACCCGCCCGGATTTCGGCCAGGACACGGTCGGCCACCGAGTAGGCCGGGGACCGGGTCGCGCCGCGTGGCGCGCGGGCGGTCACGGCGTTCACAGGAACAGCTTCCCGATCTGGAAGATGCCCACGGCCAACGCCCAGGCGATGACGAGCTGGGCGATCACGGCGGCCGTCGTACGCTTGCCACCAATGAGGCGCGCCTGCTCCGCCACCGTGGCCAAGCACGGGGTGTAGGCCAGGACGAAGACGAGGAACGCGATCGCCGCCAGAGCCTGGTAACCCTCACCCGCTGTCTGCGTGAAGGTGGCCGTGAGGAGGTCGGGCAGCTCGCCGAGGTCGTCGCCGTTGTCTTCGGCGTCGCCGGCGGCCTCCGGGTCCATGTTGTAGGAGGCCACGATCGAGGAGACCACGGTTTCCTTCGCAACAAAGCCGGTCATGAGGGCGCCGGCCATGTGCCAGTCACCGAAACCGGCCGGCTCGAAAGCGGGCTCAAGCACCTTAGCCACCTGGCCGTAGGCCGAATCCTCCATGGGCAGTTCGGGGTCGGCGAAGGACTTACCGGAGGCGCCCGAACCCATCGGGATCGCGCCAAGGAGCCAGACCACCATCGTCATCACCACGATGATCTTGCCCGCGCCCTTGACGAAGATCCACGAACGCGAAAGCGCCTGGCGCAGTAGCACAAGGGCGCGCGGCACCTGGTAGGCCGGCAGGATCAGCATGAGCGGGGACTGGGCGTC
>JALEWQ010000137.1 GCA_022783305.1 Trueperella sp.
GGCGGGCCGTCGCCACCGTCTCCCGCCCGTAACCGCCACCGAAGAGGGCGGCGTGGACGATGAGCATGTGCAGCCGATGCAACCCGATCCTCTCCCGCCACCCCGGAGCAAGCGGCGAGGCCTCGTCGTAGCCGGCGTAAATTTCCTCCGCGAACGGCGCGCCGAACACGGTCAGCTGCGCCAGGTCGGACTCGGCGTGACCGCCCTGGCACGCCGGGTCGATGAGCACGCCAACGACGCCGGCCCCTCCGGGCGCCGAATCTGCCGGGGCGGCCGGATCGACACCGCCCTCCATCGGAGAATCGGGCCGCGACCACAGCAGGTTGCCCGACCACAGGTCACCGTGAAGGAGCGCCGCGTCCGTGCGCACCAGCCCAGGCTGGGGAGAATCGAAGACGCCGTCGCAGAGGCGGCCGGCCAGCCTCTCGATCACGGCCGCGTCCTGCGCAGTGAACGAGCCGTTGGCGAGAGCCGCGCCCACGTAGGGCAGAAGACGGTCGGCGGCGTAAAACTCGCCGAAACGCCGAGCCGGCGAACCGGGTGCGACCAGCGGCAACGGCGCCATCCCCATCGCGCCCACCTCCCCCTCAAAGCCGTCGGGGGCCTGGCCGAACACGCGCGCCCCCTCGGCGTAGGCATGGGTGCGGGCAAGCCGGGCGCCGAACTCCCGTGCGGCGCCCGGCGTCGGCGGGGCAGGACGCAGCACATACGTCGACAGGGTGCCAGCGCCACCGGAGGCGACCCGCGCGACGGGAGCTCCGCCGTCGTGGGCGGCCTTAGCCAGCGCGGCGAGGCCGGACAGCTCGTGGGCGACGGCCCGCCTATCCCCGCGCTTAGTGTGGAGCGCCACGGTTCACTCGGAGGCGGTGACGAGAGCCGAAATCCAGTTGACCACGCCCACCACGACGCCGCCCGCGAGCGCCCAGCCGAAACCATCCACCACGAGCGATAGCTCGAAGTAGCCCGTGATCCACGCGGTGAGCATGAGCATGAGCGCGTTGACCACCACGAAGAACAGGCCAAGCGTGACCACATAGAACGGCAACGAAATCAGCATGACGAAGGGGCGCACAAACGTGTTCACCAGCGCTAACACCGCGCCGGCGAGGAGGAAGTAGACGACCATCCGGCCGACCGGGCCAAGACCGGCAAGCGGCCCATCCTCGGGGCCCACCAGCCGGATGCCGGGGAGAATGATCGTGGTAATCCACAGCGCGAGGCCATTGGTCACTGTCCTGCCTAAGAAACTCATGCCCCCATCCTACGGCCGGGACGGGTAGGAAAACGGGGAGTGCGCGGCCCGCGAAATGGGTGCAAGATGGAGGTATGAGTTATTTCCGCCCCGAGATCGATCAGCTCCCCGCCTACGTGGCCGGCCGTAACCCGACCGACCCGGACGTCATCAAGGTGGCGTCCAACGAGATGCCCTTCCCCACCCTGCCCGGGGTGGAGGCGGCCCTCGGGCTACGGATAGGGGACCTGGGCCGCTACCCGGACATGGGTGCCGCCGCCCTCAAACAGGCGGTCGCCGCCTTCCACGAGACGTCGGTGGACAACGTGGCGGTGGGCAACGGCTCGGTGGCGCTCATCGAGAAGTTCCTCCAGGCGGTGTGCGGGGCCGGCGCCGAGGTAGTGCTACCTTGGCGTAGCTTCGAGGCCTACCCGATCGCAATCCAGGCGGCGGGCGGCGTAGCCATCAAGGTCCCGTTGCGTGGCGGCGCGATCAACCTTCCCGCCATGCTCGACGCCGTCACCGCGCGCACCCGCGCCATCATGATCTGCACGCCGAACAACCCCACCAGCTCGGCCCTCACCCACGACGAGCTGCACCGCTTCCTCCGCTCCGTTCCCGCCAGCATCCCCGTTCTCATCGACGAGGCCTACGTCGACTTCGTCGAGATGGAGGATCCCGTACGCGGGGTGGAACTGGTTCGTGAGTTCCCGAACGTCGTGACGCTTCGTACCTTCTCCAAGGCGTACGGGCTGGCCGGGCTGCGGGTGGGCTACGCACTTGGCGCGACCGACGTCGTGGCCGGCCTCGACAAGGTGGCCACCCCCTTCGGCGTGAACGCGCTCGCCCAGGTGGCGGCTGTGGCCGCGCTCCAGCAGCGAGGCGAGGTGGAGCGCCGGGTGGGTGTCATTAAGGCTGAGCGGGCAAAGCTTGTCTCTGCGCTACGGGCTCTGGACTGGGAGGGCGGCGCGCCGCAGGGCAACTTCCTCTGGTTCGACCTCGGCGAGGACGCGGAGCGCTTCGCCGCCGCGTGCGGCAGGGAGAAGATCGTGGTGCGGACATTCCCCGACGACGGCGTGCGGGTCACGGTTGCGACGCCGGAGGCTTCCCTGCGCCTGGTCCGGGCATATCGGGCGTTCCGCGCCGCCTAATCGCGCTTCCCTGGGGCGTGAACGGCTGAGAAGGCTGAGAACAGGCCCTGCCGGTGCCTGCCCGGCGGGGCCCTCACACCGGGCAGGGCCCGGTGCCCTCAGCCTGCTCGAGCCCGACATAACTCAGGAATCTGGGGCCTACCAGGCGCGTATAGCGATCGGTAGTCGGTATATTCAAGTGAAGTGTCGGCAGGTGGGTCAAATCCTCAAGTGAAGTGTCGGGGCAGGCCCGTGCCGAGCGGTCACAGGAACACCAGGAACAGCGCTACCGAGATGGCGACCTCGCCCAGCCCGATGGCGATCGGAGGCAACCAGCCGCGGTGGTAACCCCACGCGGGCACGGCCACCGCGCGGACCGTGATGAGCCCACACAGCCACGGCAGTGCCAGCGGCAACCGCAGGTGCGCGTTGAGGACCAGCACCCCGATCAGCCCCGCCCCGTGGAAGAGGAGGGAGGCGAGGAACCAGGCCCAGTCGCCGCGCTCGCGGATGTTGGTCTTGACGTAGAAGATCGTGCCCAGGAAGTACCAGCCCACCACGGCCGTGACGATCCAAATCCAGGCCCATCCCGTCACTGAGCCGTCCGGGGAGGAACCGGGGAGGGCGGCGAGGTCATGGGTGGCGAGGTCATAGGCGACGGGCAGGGTAAGGGTGGCGGCGCTGACGGTGGCCGCGTCGTTGAGGAAGGAGCGTTCCTTGCGGCGGGCGTAGCACCAGGCCGAGACCACGACGAGCGGGGCGAAGGCGAACGCCCAGCGCACCAGGAATGGGGCCACCACGAGCAGTGCAACGCCGAGCGGAGCCGCGATCGCCGTGTAGGTCAGCGCTGGCCGCACGAAACGGGAGCG
>JALEWQ010000077.1 GCA_022783305.1 Trueperella sp.
GGTCGCCACTCCAAGCCCAACATGAAGATGGGCGTGTGTGGTGAGCACGGCGGCGACCCGAACTCGATCCACTTCTTCGAGAAGGTTGGCTTGAACTACGTCTCCTGCTCGCCGTTCCGCGTGCCGGTGGCCCGCCTCGAGGCTGGCCGTGCGGCTATCGACAACGAGAGCACCTACGTGCGTCACTTCAACGACCTGTAAAGCGTAGGTGAGCCCAGAGGCTCACGGGCAGTCGGATGGGCCCGGCTGAGAAGGGCCCGGAAGAGTAAAGTGCTCCCCGGAAGTTGGACTGTTCATTCAGTTCTTTCTTCCGGGGAGCACGTCATTGTGCGCTGCCTTTTGCGCCCGGGCGTCGCGCCCGGTCCGTCATAACTCATGAATGTGAGGCTGTCCAGGCCCGTATAGCGATCGGCAGTCGGAATATTCAAGAGAACTGTCGGCGGCGGCAGGATGTGGAAGGGCCGCCGCAGCAGGGAGGCCGCGCGCTAGAATAAATCTGCACAAAACGTGCCCCTCATACGCACAAATGAAAGGGATATCGTGGATAATCAGAATGATCCCATGCCTGGCAAAAATGGTGACGAGGATGCGCCGCTCGACGACGCGACCCGTCCGCTAGTGACTGGCGACGCGACGCCGACCGAGCCGATCGCACAGACGCCGACCGAGCCGATCGCGCAGGCGCCCACCGAGCCGATCGCGCAGGCGCCCACGACGCCGATTCCCCCTTACGCTCCCGGCGCGGCTCAGCCGACCGCGCCCTACGACCCCAGCGCGGCGCAGCCGGCCGCGCCCTACGACCCGGTCGCGCCCTACGACCCGAACGCGGCTCAGCAGCCGATCGCCCCCTACGACCCGAACGCGGCGTACGCCGCGAACCCCGCGCAGCCGGCCGACCCCGCGGCGCCCGCGAACTCGACAGAGTCTGTCGGCGGGGCTTTCCCGGCCATGTGGGCCGTCTGCAAGCTGATCCTGTCGGGCCGACTGGTGGAGGCGTTCAAGGTCGGTGAGGTGTACAAGCACTACTGGCACGTGGCCCTCGCCCTCTTCGTGTTCTTTGGGGCGCTCATCCCCGCCGGCGCGGCAGGTGCCTCACTCAATGGCATTGCTAGCTTCTTTGACAGCTACGGTTTCAGGGTCTTCGATTCGGGCGACGTGTTCGGCGTCGCGGTGGAGATCTTCTTCTTCGGCGTCGTGGTGTTCGCGGCGGCGGTGTTCTGCCACATAGCCGCTATGTACTTCACGTTGAAGATCCGCGGCGTCACCGTGCCGTTCGGCCGGGTGGCCTCGGTGTGGACGGTCTCCTCGACGCCGACTACCTTCATGCTCGCACTGAGCGCGATCCTGTTCATCATCCCCACGGTGGTCACGGTATTCCTGGGAGTGCTCGTCTTCCTGGTGGGCGTGGCGCTGACGGCTTACGCGGCGAACATCGCCAACTACGTGGGCGTGAATCGGATCGCGCAGGTGGAAAAGTCGATGCTTGTCCCGTTCACGCTGTTTAATGGGCTTGCCGCGGTGGTGACCGTGCTGATCTTCTTCGTCGTCGTGCAGCTGGTGTCGTAGTCATGACGAAGAACCGCTTTAGCCTATTTGCGCTCTTAGTTGCGCTCCTTCTGGCGCTCAGCGCGTGTGGCGCGCGCCTGAGCACGCAGGTCGCGCTCGAGGAGAACGGCGCCGGCACGCGCACGATCTCCTTCACCATGGCCAACGACGCCGACACCCAGGATCGCATCACCGGCGGCTACGAGGCCGTCGAAGCCGCGATCAAGAAGCACCTGCCCGAGGGTCTGCAGTTCTCGGGGCTGACCGTGAGCGAGCAAGAGGTCACGGGTAACTTCACCCTGTCCTTCACCGACCTGGACGATTACAAGGCGAAGGTCGCCGCTATTGTCAAGGCCTCCGGCGGGGACCTCGAGCCGGAGGTCACGATGTTCGCCGCGGACAACGCCTTGAAAAAGGGCTTCGAGTTCACCGAGAACTTCTCCTCCATGCACCTGCTGTCCTGGGTCAGTGACGCGCTCGTCGCTGAGGGCGTCATCGCGCAGGGCGACGCTTCGAACGTTATCGAGGGGGAGGACGGCGCCACCGTCACCTATGGCGGGCAGACCTACACCAACGAGTGGGGTGGGCAAATCGCCATCAACGAGACCGAGAGCCACGGCTTTGACGGCGTTACCGTCGACGTGACCGACGGCGGCGACGAGAGCTATGGCGTCGTCGTCCGCATGAGCCGCATGTCGACGCCGAGCAGTGACGTCAAGGCCCTCGACGACAAGTTCCTCGGAGCCCTGAAGGACGTGAAGGTCGATGCCGACGTCGACCCGGCCGCGGGCAACTACCAGCGTACGGCGTCTTTCCAGGCGGCATCCGCCGACGAGGTCGCCACCAAGTTGGAGGCGGTGTTCGGCAAGGGAGCGGCCTCCTTCCAGGTCTCCACCGAGGAGGCCAAGGGCAAGCCGAAGGTCAAGCGCACGTATCGCGGCTCGGTCGACTCGACCCAGATCTGCGCCGATTACTGCTCGACGACGGTGCAAATCTACGCACCCAGCGGGTTTACCACTGAGTCCGGGGAGAACGTGGCCTACTCCTCGGGCGGCAACTTCAACCTCAGCTTCGAGCGCGGCATCGTCTTCGACTCCCTCGACTTCACCGCCGACATCTCGATGAGCCGGAGCTGGACCCTTGACATGGACCTGGTGATCGACACGAACGACTACGCGGACTTTCTTGACGACATCGAGAAGTCCCTGACGCCGTCGACGGGCACGATGACCACCTCCGACGCCGACGGCAAGCGCACGTACTCCTTCACGTTCACGTCCGACGACGACGCGGATAGCGTCGCCG
>JALEWQ010000144.1 GCA_022783305.1 Trueperella sp.
GATACCGCGAACGATCGCGATGACTTCCTTCGGGGAGCTGCAGGTCTCGACCCTGCGCGAGCAGCCCGAGGGGCGCCGAGCGATCGCCACGAACCTGGTCCCGGCCATGAACGAACGCTGGGTGGAACGGGTCTGGGAGCGGGCCCGTGAGGAGATCGACGCCGGCGGCCGGGTCTACGTCGTCTGCCCGCGAATCTCCGCCACGGCCGAGGAGGAGGCGCCGGGCGACGCCGGCCCCGATGCCCTCGCCAACTTGGGCGAGCAGCTCGCCATCGACGACTTCGAGCCCGCCTCGGTCGAATCGGTCCTCGCCCAGGTGCGCGCCAAGCCGGTGCTCGCGGGGATTGAGATTGGTGCGGTTCACGGCCGCATGGATGCCGAGGACAAGGCCCGCGCGATGGACGACTTCGCCTCCGGCCGCGCGCCCCTGCTCGTGTCCACCACGGTGATTGAGGTGGGCGTGGACGTGCCGCAGGCCACGATGATGGTGATTCTCGACGCCGAACGCTTCGGCCTGTCCCAGCTCCACCAGTTGCGCGGGCGCGTGGGGCGCGGCCAGAGGGAGTCGATCTGCCTGGCGGTCCACCACGCACTGGACGGCACGGTGGCCTTCGAGCGCCTGGCTGCCTTCGCCTCCACCACCGACGGCTTCGCCCTGGCGGAGAGGGACCTGGAGCTGCGCAGCGAGGGCAACGTGCTGGGCGCGGCGCAGAGCGGGCGGTCGTCGTCGTTGAAGTTCGTGCGCGTGCGCACGGACGAAAACCTCATCGGGGTGGCGAGGGCGGCGGCCAGGAAGCTCGTGGCGGGCGACCCCACGCTTGCCTCCCACCCGGCTCTGCGCGCCGCGATCGAGGCGGCAAGCTCCGAATCCACCGACTACCTGGAGAAGACATGACCAGAATCGTTGCCGGCACCGCCGGCGGGCGAAACCTGCAGGTGCCCAAGTCCGGAACCCGCCCCACCTCCGAACGCGTGCGGGAGGCGATGTTCTCGCGCCTCGAGCACTACGGCTACATCGAGGATTGCGCCGTGCTTGACCTCTACGCAGGCTCGGCGGCGCTCGGGCTCGAGGCCAAATCCCGCGGCGCGCGCAGTGTTGTCGCTGTTGAGTCCAGCCGCCAGGCGGCTTCCGTGGCACGCGCGAACGCCAAGGCCACCGGGCTGGAGATCGACGTCGTGCCCATGAAGGCGGAAACCTACCTCGCCACCGAGCCCAGCGAGCGCTTCGATCTGGTATTCCTTGACCCTCCCTACGATGTTTCGGAGGGCGACCTCGGCCTCGTTCTCGAGTTGCTCGTGGCGCACCTGGCACCCGACGCGATGGTGGTGGTCGAGCGGAACAAGCGCTCGCCGGAGCCGGCGTGGCCCGCACGGCTCGTGCTCGACGACGACCGCACATGGGGCGATACCCGCGTCTGGAGCGCGGTTGTGGCCGGTGAGGGTAGACTGGAGGCATGACACTAGCGGTTTGCCCGGGATCCTTCGATCCGCTCACTCTTGGCCACATTGACGTCATCAAGAGGGCGCGGGGGATGTTTGACGATGTCGTGGTGGCCGTCAGTCACAACGCGAAGAAGGCATACCTATTCAGCCTCGAGGAGCGGGTGGAGTTGGCGCGCGAGGCGCTTGCCGACGTCGACGGAGTGCGGGTGGAGGTGGCCCCCGGACTCATCGCCGACTTTGCGCGGGAGGCCGGCGCGGCGGCGATCGTCAAGGGGCTGCGCGGGGCAGCGGACTACGACGCCGAGCAGGCGATGGCGCTCCTGAACCGGCACCTGTCCCGCATCGAGACGGTGTTCATCATGGGCGATCCCGCGCTGAGTCACATAGCATCCTCCTTCGTGAAAGAAATAGCCTCATACGGGGGTACAATCGACGATCTGGTGACGCCGAACGTCGCGCGCGCACTGAGGAAGGTCAATTCATGAATGAACAAGGCGAATCGCTGCTCGAGATCCTGGACGAGCTGGTGGAGATCGTCTCTCACGCCAAGTCCTTGCCGATGTCGGCCTCGGTGATGGTCAACCGCTCTGAGCTACTTGACCTGCTTGAGACGGCACGTGAGATCGTGCCCGATCAGATCGTCGCGGCGGACGAGGTGCTCCAGGAGGCCTCGGCCGTCTCCGAGTCGGCCCGCCAAGACGCGGAGTCGATCCGGGAGCGTGCCGAACAGGACGCGGCGACGATCGTGGCGGAGGCGCGCGAGCAGGCTTCGCGCATGGTGGCGCAGGATCAGATCACGATCGCCGCGAAGTCGCAGGCCACGCGTATCCTCGACGAGGCGCAGACAAAGGCCGACCACATGGTGCGCGGGGCGGACGACTACGCCGCCACTACCCTCGACCAGCTCTCGGAGGAACTCGGCGGTCTGCTTGAGCAGATCGCGGCCGGCCGCGCACACCTGGCCCACCGCTTGGAGGACGAATCATGACCAGCCCTTACATCGTCTCCATCGTCGACCTGCCGCGCGTGGAGGGCGCCCAGCGGGAGCTGAATACGCAGCTGCCGGCGCCGGCCGAGTGCGGCATACCGCTCATGGGCGTGCCGGAGGGGGACCCGATTGACCTCGACCTTGTGTTGCAGTCAGTCTCCGAGGGCGTGCTCGTCCAGGGGATGGTCAGCGCTGCCGCTCGCGGCCAGTGTGCCCGCTGCCTGAAGGACATCTCGCTCGACCTGAACGAGCCGGTGGCCGAACTCGTCCTCTACCCGGAGAGCCGAAAGGCTCTGCTCGATGAGGGGGACGAGGAGGCGGAGGACATGCCCGTCGTCGTCGACGACGCGATCGACATGGAGCCGATCGTCCGAGACGCGCTTGTGCTCTCGATTCCGCTCGTCCCGCTGTGCCGCCCGGACTGCGAGGGGCTGTGCCCCGAGTGCGGTGAACGCTGGGAGGACCTGCCACCAGATCACAAGCACGAGTTCCTCGACCCGCGCTTCTCCGCACTCGACGCGCTCGCGGCTCAACTTTCTCAGGAGGCCGAGGTCACATCCGACAATGCCGAGGAGCGCCGTGCATAAGCCGATAACGCAACGCGAGGTGGAGGCCTGGGGCGCCACGATCGACGCCCGCTACCTTGAGCCGGCGCTCACGCACCGATCCTGGGCCTACGAAAACGGCGGGGAGCATTCGGAGCGCCTTGAATTCCTGGGCGATTCGATCCTGGGCGCTGTGGTGACCAGCTACATCTTCGAGAAGTATCCGGAGATGGACGAGGGCTTCATGTCGAAAATCAAGGCGGCCGCGGTTTCTGAGCGCTCGCTCGCCCAGATCGCACGCCGGCTCGGCCTGGGCGCGTTCATCCGCCTCGGCCACGGCGAGGAGATGTCGGGCGGGCGGGATAAGGACTCGATCCTTGCCGACACTATGGAGGCCCTGATCGGCGCTACCTTCCTCACGCACGGCGTGAAGCTGACCAACGACGTCGTTCTTCGCCACCTCATCGCGCAAGTCGCGGCGGCGGAGAAGATGGGTCCCGCGCTCGACTGGCGTACCGCCTTCGAGGAGAAGGCCCGTGATCGGGGCATTGTTGGCGATCTGAGCTACGTGATCACGGGCGAGGGGCCAGATCACGCCCGCGTCTACACGGCCACGGTGCTGGTGGACGGGGTCGCCTACGGCCAGGGCACGGCCACCTCCCAGAAGCAGGCGAAGCTGGAGGCCTGCAGGGACGCCTACGACGCCCTGGGCTAGCGCCTCGCCATGCCCGAGTTGCCCGAAGTAGAGACGATCCGCCGTGGCCTCGAGCCGATCGCCGTGGGCGCCACGGTGGTGGGTGTGGAGGTGCTCAGTGCGCGGGCGGTGCGCCGCGCGCCGGCGGGTCTCGATCCGCTCGTCGGTCGCCGTATCGAGGCGGTGGCCAGGCGGGGGAAGTACCTGTGGTTCGACGCCGGTGGCCTGGCACTCGTCGCCCATTTGGGCATGTCCGGCCAGTTTCGGGTGGGCGGGGCGGACAACCCGCACCGGCGCGCTTCTTTTTTCTTCGACGACGGCGTCCGGCTCGACTTCGTCGACCAACGCACCTTCGGCCACCTCATGCCCGATACGTTTGTCCCCACCGACGACGGCGAGCCAGGCGGCCAGGGGAGCGTGCTGCCGCGTGTCCCGCGTTCGGTTGCCCATATTGCTCGTGACCTGCTCGACCCGGCCTTTGACCTTGATGGCGTCGTTCGCCGCGTCCATGCCAAAGACTCCGAGATTAAGCGGATCCTCCTTGACCAGTCGGTGGGATCGGGGGTGGGCAACATCTACGCCGACGAGGCGCTCTTTGCCGCCCGCGTCCATCCGCGTCGGCTGGCCAGCCGCATGTCGTTGGGTAAGATCCGCGCGGTCTACCTCGCGGCGGCCGACGTCATGGCCCGGGCGGTCGAGGTCGGCGGGACCTCCTTCGACTCCCTCTACGTCAACGTGGATGGTGCCTCGGGCTACTTCGACCGGGTGCTCAACGTTTACGGGCGGGCCGGCGAGTCGTGCCGGGTGTGCGGGACCGCGCTCAAGCGTGAGCCGTTCATGGGCCGCTCCTCGCACTTTTGCCCAGTGTGCCAGCGTGCGCGGCACGTACGCCCCCTGGCGCGGAGGCGTAGTAGCGGAAATTAGTGAGATATCTGGATAAGATGACGGTGTGAGCACTACAGATATTTCCGTGATGATTATTGACGACCACGAGGTTGTTCGCCGCGGCATCGCCGAGGTTGTTGACCGCGCCGACGGGCTGGCCGTCGTGGCCGAGGCCGGGTCGGTGGCGGAGGCCGTGCGCCGGGCCACGCTCATGGCGCCCCAAGTGGCGCTCGTGGATCTGCGCCTGCCAGACGGCACCGGCATCGACATCATTCGCGAGTTCCGCGAGGTTGTGCCCGAGACGAAGGCGATCGTGTTGACCTCATTCGACGACGACGACGCCCTCGCCGAGGCCCTTGACGCCGGCGCGAAGGCATACCTGCTCAAGTCGGTGCGTGGGGCGGAGATCACCGAGGTTATCAAGGCGGTGGCGGCTGGCCGCGTGCTGTTGGACGAGCGGACGGTTACCCGGCGTCGTGCCGATCATGCCGACCCGACCGCCCATCTGACCCCCTCCGAGCGCAAGGTGCTCGACCTGATCGGGGATGGCCTGTCGAACCGGGAGATTGGAGACAAGCTCGGTGTGGCTGAGAAGACCGTGAAGAACCACATCACCTCGCTGCTGTCGAAGATGGGGATGCAACGCCGCACCCAGGTCGCGGCGTGGGTTGCGGGCCAGCGTGCGGCGGGCTGGCGCAACCAAAACGGCTAGGCGCTAAACGCGGGTCGGGCTCGCGCTGGCGGCTAGTGGCTAGCGCAGGTTGGCGCACCAGGTCAGTAGCGTGCCGCTGTGTCCGTCCCCGCGCGGCTCGATCGCGAACGTGCCGTGATGGCGCCGGGCGCGAGCCGCGAGGTTGGATAGGCCGGAGCGGCGGGCGAGGGCCTGGGCGATGCCGGCGCCGTCGTCCAAAACCCGGACCACGATCTCGTCGGGGGTGGCGTCCACCTTAACCGACACGGAGGACGCCTTCGCGTGCCGTGCGGCGTTGGCCAGCCCCTCGCGTACCACCGCCACCACGTCGTCGGCGATGTCGGATCCGACGGCGTCGTCGATGAGGTGGTAGTCGGACTCGGCCACATCCGAACCGTTCCAGGTCAGCAGGAGCGAGGGAGCGAATCCGAGCGCTTGGCGCGCCACCGAGGTCTCGTGCTGGAGGCGAGAGACGATCGCGGCCGAGGAGCCGTCGTCGCGTAGCGAGTGGACGATATGGCGGATCTGCTTGACCGAGTCGTCGATGGCGCTGATCGCGGCGTCGAGCGCCCCGGTGACGTCCTCGCCGAGTCCGCGCGAACTCATTTCCTCGCGGATTGCGGTGATGTGCATGCCGGAGGCGAAGAGCTGCTGGATGGCGAGATCGTGCAAGTCGCGTGAGATGCGGGCGCGCTCGTCGAGTTCGGCGGCGAGGGCCTGGGCCTGGCGGGCCTCGGCGAGCCGGATCGCGATGGTGGCCTGCTTGGCCACGGACTCGGCCATCGTCAGGTCGTGCAAGTTGAATTCGGCGGTGGAGGGGTAGCGCAGCAACAGGATGACGCCTAGGCCCACGCCCTGGGAGATGAGCGGGCTGTAGAGCGCGGAGCCGAACTTGCGCAGCTCGGGCACGCGGATGGTGCGCAGGCGTTGCATGGAATCGACGACGACGCCGGACTGCTCCCGGATCACCGTGCGGGCCCGGCCTTCCTTGGGGAAGGACAGGCCGACGAGTTCGTGGACGCGGGCCGGGTCGTCAGCGTCGACAATCTCGGAGATCCACGAATCCTGGATGGAGGGCAGGATGATCATGGCCACGTCGGCGCGGGCGGCGATCCGCATCTCGTGGGCGATGACTTCGAGCGCCTCATCCTCGTCGGTGCCTTCGAGGAGCGAGGAGACGATGTGCTGGGAGGCGGTCAGCCACCGGGCGCGGTTCTGCGATTCGGCGTACAGCAACGAGTTGACCACGGAAATCTCGGTGGCCTTGACCAGCAGGTGGACGAGCTCGCCGTCGTCGGCTGTGAAGGGTGTGGGCTTGTCGGAGAGGAAGAGGCGCCCCCACACTTGTTCGTTGACTGTGATCGCCACGCCGAGGAAGTTCTTCATCGCCGGGTGATTGGGCGGCAGGACGGTTCCGTCGGCGTAGGCGGAGATGTCGTTGATAATGAGGTAGGAGTCGAGCGGAATCTCGTTGAAGACCCCGTGGTCGATTGGCGGGTGGTCGATGACCACCTCCGGTCCGCGCGGCTGGCCCTGCTGGATGAACTGGAGCGTATCGCCGTGGGAGTCGAGCACGCTGACGGCCCCGAACTCGGCGCCCGTGAGCTCGCACGCTGTTTGGACGAGGGCTTGCGATACCTCGGTGCGGTCCAGCGACCTCGCGATCGTGAGGATGTGGCGCGAAAACTCGGAGATTTGCTCCAGTGCCTTCATCGGCGTCCTTTCCGGTTCATACGCTTCTACCAGCTACTCTACCGGCCTATTCTTGGGCAAGTGACCAGGAGTAGGTGGGCATCTGCGCAGCGAGCTCGGCGTGCGTGCCGCGCGCGAGCACGCCGACCCCGCCGGCGACGTGCCCGAGCATGATCACCTCGTCCACGGCGTCGAGCGGGGTGAGGCGGTGGGTGACGAGGATGACGCCGCGGTCGTCGTTGCCCACGGAGAGCAGGTCACGAATGAGCTCGTCGGCGGTGACCGGGTCGAGGTGTTCGCCGGGCTCGTCGAGGAGCATGTATGTGGCTGAGCCGGCCAGTGCGCGGGCGAGTAGGAGGCGGCGGCGCTCGCCGCCGGAGATCGAGGTGGCGTTCGAGCCGAGCACGGTGTCCACGCCGTCTGGGAGCTGGGCAAGCCAGTTAGCCAGGCCCGCCTGGGCGAGCAGATCCTCGGCTTGCGCGGGGGTGACGCTCGCGCGGGCGACGCGCAGGTTTTCGAGCACCGAGGTTTCGAAGATGTGGGCATCCTCGGCGGTGAGGGAGAGCTGTGCGGAGATCGTCTTGCGGTCGATGCGCCAGGCATCGCGTCCTCCGAGGCGGACCTCGCCCTCGCGCGGGGCGAGCATGCCGGCGAGCGTGTACATGAGCGTGGATTTGCCGATGCCGGAGGGGCCGACGATCGCGATCGTCTTGCCCGGGCTGAGGTCGAGGTCGATGGGCCCTCCGATGGTGGGGCCGCCGGGCCAGCCGATGCGCAGGCCGCGGGCGACGAGCCCCGAACCGTCGTCCGGGCGCTCGTCGGATTCTGGTTTGGTGTGGGACTCGGCCGCCTCCAATAGGTCGACGATCCTCTTCGCCGCCGACGCCGATCGCACCAGCTGGGTAGCGGCGTCTCCGAGGCGTGTGGTGGCCTCGAAGGCGGAAAGCGGCACAAGCGTGCAGACCACAAGCTCGATGCCGGTCAGGTCCCCGGCCGCCATTTGGCGGGTGCCGATGAGGAGCGCGGCGACGACAGCCATGCCCATCGCGAGCGTGTCGAGCGCGTGCGATAGCGCCGCCGGGCGCGCCGAGCTGTCCCGGCGGGAGGCGATGCGCTCCTCGGTTCGCGCAAGCTGGTCCTCCATGCTGCCCATGCGGCCTGAGACTCGCAGGTCGGAGGCCGATTCGAGCATGGTGAGGGCCTGAGCGTTGAGCTCGGCCCGGTGGAGGATTTGGGCCTCCTGGTCCGCGCGGACGCCGCGGGCAGCGATGGCGGGCGCGAGGACGCCGGAGATCAATAGGCAGGCTGCGAGCGTGAGCGCAATGAGCGGGGAGAGGAAGCCGACGATGGCAAGGGAGAGCACGGAGACGACGATCGCGACGGCAGCCGGTAGCATCGACTTGACGACGACGTTGCCGATCTCGTCCACGTCCGCTCCCGTGCGGGCCAGCAGGTCGCCACGCTTGACTGAGGTCACGACGTCGGTGGTTGAGCTCGCCATCGTCGAGTAGACGCGCGAGCGAAGGTTTGCCATGCCGTAGAGGGCCACCCAGTGGGAGGCGATGCGTTCAAGATAGCGGAAGATCGCCTTGCCGACGCCGAACATGCGCACCGCCGTCGACGCTACCGACAGGTCGAGCACCGGGGGAAGCTCCGCGGCGCGGGCGATGAGCCAGGCCGAGGTGGCTCCGAGGGAAACGCCCGAGCCGATGGCGCCCGAGCCCGCCGCGACGGACCAAGCGAAAGTCTTCTTGTTGTAGTCGAGCATGCCGATTGCGCGGCGTAGCGCCCGGCGTTCGTCCTTCGCGATCATCGCTGGCCTCCTTCGGTGGCTTGTGAGCGTGGGGCGGTAGCGGTTTCGCCGCCCGCTGCTGCCTCCTCCACGCCGGCTGCCTCCCCGCCGGCTGCCTCTACATCCGTAACGTGGTCGGAGACCGCCTCGTCTCGCCACTGGCGAGGCAGGGCGTAGTCGGCGCGCTGGGCCTGGATGTAGGCGGCGTATTCGGTCGATTCACGCAGGGCGAGTGACTCGAGCTGCTCGGCGCTGATGTCTCGGGTGGAGGCGGCGACGTCGATGACGTGATCGGCCAGCTCAGTGATGGCGTGGCGGTGGGCGATGACGATGACGGTGTGCCCGGCGGCCTTGAGCGAGGTGACGACGTTGGCGACGTACTCCTCGCTGATGGCGTCGAGGTGGGCGGAGGGCTCGTCTAGGATGACAATCTTTCGGGAGGAGGTCAGGGCGCGGGTGAGAGCGAGGCGCTGACGCTGGCCGACCGACAGGCCGGTGCCGCCGTGCCCGAGTACGGTCTGCCAGCCGTCGGGAAGTGACGCGAGAACGTCGTCGAAGCCGGTGAGCGCCGCCGCCTCCGGTGCGATCCCGCCGACGTTCTCGGCAACCGTGCCGGGGACGATGACGGGGCGTTGGGGAACCCAGGAGATGTGCTCCCACCAGGCCTCGCGGTCGATCTGAGCAAGTGGGGTACCGCCCACGGTGACGCTGCCGGAGTCGGGATCGAGCAGGCCGAGGAGGACGTTCACCGTCGTCGTCTTGCCCGAGCCAGAGGGCCCTCGGAGCACGGTGATGTGGCCGGGTGCGATGGTGCAGCTTAGGTTCGCGGGTGCGACGGTGGAGCGTCCGGGCGCGAAGACGGAGACGTCCTCGAAGCGGATCTCGGCGGTGTTGAGGTCGGGGACGGGCGCGGTGCCCGGGTGCTCGGCAAGGGGCAGGTCGAGGATCGCGAAGGCGCCTTCGGCGGCCGTGACCCCGTTGACGGAGGCGTGGAACTGGGTGCCGACCTCGCGCAGCGGTTTGAGGATCTCCGGGGTGAGCATGATGGCGATGAGACCGATTTGGAGCGGCACTGAGCCGTTGACCATGCGCAGACCGATGTTGACGGCCACCAGCGCGGTGGTGAGCGTGGTGAGGAACTCGAGGGCGGCGCCGGAGAGGAAGGCCACGTAGAGTGTCTGCATCGTTTTCTCGGCGAAGCGGTTGCCCAGGGACTGCACGCGCTTTTCTGGGCCGTGTTCGCGGCCCAGACCCTTGATGGTGGCCAGGCCGGCGAGGAGGTCAAGCAGTTGGGCGGAGAGGTCCTGCATCGCGGCCAGGCGTTCGTTGGAGTAGCGGGAGGTCATCTTGCCGATGAGGATCATGAAGATGGGCACCAGCGGGATGCAGAAGATGACGAAGAGGGCGGAGATCCAATCGAAATAGAACAGGAGCACAATGAGTGCCGGCATTGCCGTGACCGAGAGGAAGAGCTGGGGGAGGAACTGGACGAAGTAGGCCTCCAGGTCGTCCAGCCCGCGGGTGACGAGGGTGACCGTGTCCGTCGTGTTCCGGCTCAGCCAGCGATCGCCGAGCGCGGCCGCCTTTCGTAGCACCTTGCCGCGCAGGTCCGCAATGACCTTGACGGCCGAGCGGTGGCCGTACGCATCGCGCACGTAGGCCAGCGCGAAGCGTGCCGCGATGACGATGCCGAGCCAGGCCACCCGTGGCAGAACATCGGCGGGGGCGGCCTGCCCGTAGAAGATAGGGGAGACGGCGTAGGCGATGAGGACGATTTGAGCCGCGATGAGGGCTGCGTCGAGGACGCCGAGGGCCACGAGGAACGCGACATATTTCTTCGTATGGCCGGCGTGGGTGAGCAGGCGTGGGTCGAGTGGTTTCACGGCACCTCCATATTTCAGATTAAGTCTAGATTCTGATCTGGAGGAATGCGAAAGCGGGAATGCCGAAGCGGGCGGGGCGCGGCATGAAACGCGCGCGAAAGCGGGGCGGGTGGCTGGGATATAAAGTGAGGGGGCGTGCGATCATCGCACGCCCCCTCACCGGCACCGAATCGTTAGGCGTTGGCGAAAGCCCGCACCTTCTTCGGGTCAAGACCCGCCGGTTCGTCGGAGATGTTCTCCACCGTGAGGCGGCCGGCGAAGGCCTTGTAGGACCAGGCAGTGTAGGCCAGCACGATCGGGACGAAGACGATCGCCGCGATGAGCATCACCGACTGCGTCGGCGAGGTCGCCGACGCCTGGATCAGCGTCAGGTCGTAGGCCGGGTCAACCGAGGACTTCAGCGCGTTGGCGCCGAAGGTCGAGAAGACCCACACCACTGCGAAGGCCAGGCCCGCGAAGGAGAAGATGAAGGACTGGACGTCCTTGCCCTTCTGGATCACGAGCGTGGAGGCGATAAGGGCAACCGCGGCGAGCGCCAGCGGGATGAAGCCCCAGGCCTGGCCGCGGTAGGCGAACTGGCCCCACACCGCCCAGATGGCCGTCAGGCCCGTGGAGGCAAGCGAGAGCTTCTTGGCCAGTGCGATGGCACGCTCGGAAAAGTCGCCCTTGGTCTTGATCGCCAGCCACAGCGCGCCGTGCGTGAGGAAGAGCAGAAGGAAGACCACGCCGCCCACGATCGTGTAGGGGGTGAACAGGGAGACGAAACCGCCCGTGAGGAAGTGCCGGTCGCCAGCGGCGAGCGCAGCGTCGATATTCGCGGGGTCGGCTGGGATGAACTGCCCGCCGAGCTCAGAGTAGTGGCCCACCTGGATCTTGGTGCCCTGAATGAGGTTGGCGAACGCCACGCCCCAGATCAGGGTGACCACCCAGGCAACCCCAAAGTGGAGGTTGTCCCACAGGTTGCGCCAGCTATCGGTGTTGATCTTGCCGCGCCACTCGATGGCCGAGATGCGGATGATCAGGCAGATAAGGATGGCGACGAGGGCCAGGTACATGCCCGAGAACATCGTGGCGTACCACTCGGGGAAGGCGGCGAAGGTGGCACCGCCGGCGGTGAGGAGGAAGACCTCGTTGCCGTCCCAGTGGGGGCCGATCGTGTTGAGCGCGAGGCGGCGCTCCTTCTCGTTGCGGGGCAGGATCTTCAGGAGCATGCCCGTGCCGAAGCCGAAGCCTTCGAGCGTGAGGTAGCCGATCCAGAGAACCGCGAGGAGTGCGAACCAGATAATCTGCAGTGCTGAAAGTTCCACGGTTCCTCCTTAGTAAGCGAAGCTGAGCTTCGTGTCCTCGGTGACGCCCTTGATGTGGGCCTGCTCGAGGAGAAGCTTGTCCGCCGGGTTGATGCCCTCGCGAACGTAGCGGATGATGAGCTTGTACCACACCACGCCGAGCACGGCGTAGAGCAGCGTGAAGATGATGAGCGAGGCCAGAACCTCGCCGGACAGGACGGTCTGAGACACGCCGTCCTGTGTCAATAGCTGTACCATCTGCGACGGCGAGAGGTTACCCTCGCGCGGGAAGTTGGGGTAGACAACCCACGGTTGACGGCCGATTTCGGCCAGGAGCCAGCCGAATGTCGACGCGAGGAAGGGCAGCGGGATCGTCCACACGAACAGCTTCGCCAGACCCGGGCTGGTGATCAGCTTGTCCTTACGCAGGAGGTAAAGGCCGAGCAACGCCAGGCCCAGGGAGACGAAGCCGAGGACCATCATGACGCGGAAGGAGTAGAAGGAGACGAACTCGTTCGGGATGTAGTTCACGTCCGTGCCGTAGATGTCGCCGAAGGCTTCGGTGAAGGTCTGCTGGATGTCTCCCGAGCCGACTAGCGTGGACTCCGGCCCGGAGAAGTGGTTGGTCACCATGAAAGACTCCAGGCCCGGAATGAACGGCAGGGAGACGATCGAGTCCTCGTTCGCCTCGGTGCCGAGCATGAGGAGCGCGAGATCGTGCTGTTCGCCCGTCTCGTAGATGCCCATCGCCGAGATCATCTTGGTGGGCTGGACCTCGTAGATGTGCTGGCCCATGAAGTGGCCCGATCCGATCGCGAGGATGCCGGCGAGCGCGAGGGTCTTGAGACCGAACTGGGCGGCCGGCTTCCAGAACTCTCGCGCCTCGACCTCGTTGTTGGTGCGCAGTGCTCGCACGATCCACCAGATCGACACGCCTGAGATCATCGCGCCGGCCACCATGAGGGAGGCCGAGATCGTGTGAAGAAGCGTGTAGAGCGTGGTCGGGGAGAAGACCACTTCGAGGAAGCCCGACATGCCGTCGAGCTCCGCGCGGCCCGTGGTCGGGTTGAAGACGGCGCCGGTCGGGTTCTGCATGAAGGAGTTCGCCGCGAGGATGAAGAACGCGGAGATGTTCGTGCCAAGGGCCACCATCCAGATGGAGACCGTGTGAGCCTTGGGGGAGATGCGGCCGCGGCCGAAGATCCACACGCCGAGGAAGACGGACTCCATGAAGAAGGCCAGCAGTGCCTCGAACGCGAGCGGCGCGCCGAAGATGTCACCCACGTAGCGCGAGTACTCCGACCAGGTCATTCCGAACTGGAACTCCTGGACGATGCCTGTTGCAACGCCGAGGGCGAAGTTGATGATGAGGAGCTTGCCGAAGAATTCCGACATGCGCAGGTACTTGGTGTCCCCGCTTCGCAGCCATCTGGTCTGCATGATTGCCACGAGTGGCGAGAGCCCGATCGTGAGCGGTACCAGGATGAAGTGGTACACGGTCGTGATCGCGAACTGCCACCGTGAAAGGTCTAAGACATCCACAGAAGTCGCCTTTCTTGTGTGGGGCTGTGCTAGCCCTGTGTGTTAGATGCCGTGGGCAAGCATCACTACGTGCCCACCTGTGTGATAAGAGTTTAACGCACACCTGGGACCAAATGCGTCGCAAACTCGGAATGGTTCCAAAGTGCTACATGTAACAATTTGTACTTCCTGTGGCCGATCGGCGCTCGGATAGGACTTTAGTCCCGGCTGCATGGCCCGAGAAGCTCGCCGGGTCACACCTCAAGCGCGCGAGGGACAAATGTGCAACAATAGGTGCGGATCGGGTGTGTATCCACCCGAAGAGCTTGCCCCGTGCGCCGCAGGTGCGTGCAGCCGGGCAGGTTCGTGAGTAAAGCTTCCGCGGCTCTCGCCGCGACCTGACACCAGTGAGGCGTGGATACACACAGCCTCCGCTAGGGGATATTTATGGCAGACGATGCCGAAGGGCGCGCACACGTTGCGCCCATGACCACTCTTCTCTTCCAGGAGCCCGACATGACGCGGGCCGTGCGCACTCGCCGTCAGCGCCGCAGCGACGACGCCGACGCTCCGGCTCCCGACTCCACCGAGGATGAGACCACCAAGTCCAAGAGCCGACGCGGCCGGCGCGGGGGACGAAAGTCCACCGAGGAGCAGGCGCAGTCCAGCTCTGCCGCACGCTCCGATGATAGTGCCTCGGAAGACACCGGCGAGGAAGCGCCCCCGAAGCGCTCTCGGCGTCAGGCGAAATCCGAGGCCAAGACGGGCGAATCCAAGGGCGGCCAGAAGGCGTCCAAGGAGTCCAAAGCCGCCAAGAATTCGAAGGATTCCGCGGCCGCAGAGCCGGAGGAATCCGCGTCTTCGCAGGATCAGACGGACAAGGCCCACGACGACGAGTCGGACTCGTCGACCACCGTGCGGCGGCGTCGTCGCCGGCGTAGCTCCGAGGAGGCCGACGACGGGGTGACCGCACCCAAGGGCTCCACCCGCCTGGAGGCGAAGAAGCGCCGCAGGAAGGAAGGTCGGCGCGCCGGGCGTCGTCGTACCACGATCTCCGAGTCCGAATATCTCGCGCGTCGTGAGGCCGTGGATCGCACGATGCTCGTGCGCGAACAGGACGGCCTCAACCAGATCGCCGTCCTCGAGGACGGGGTACTGGTCGAACACTACGTGGCCCGCCACACGCAGACCTCGATGGTTGGCAACGTCTACCTCGGCCGCGTGCAGAACGTGCTTCCCTCCATGGAGGCCGCGTTCGTCGACATCGGGAAGGGCCGCAACGCTGTGCTGTACGCCGGCGAGGTCAACTGGGACGCGGTGGGCATGAACGGCAAGCCGCGCAAAATCGAGGACGCGCTCAAGAGCGGCGACACGGTCCTCGTCCAGGTCACCAAGGACCCGATCGGCCACAAGGGGGCCCGCCTCACCGGTCAGGTTACGCTTGCCGGGCGCCACCTTGTGCTCGTGCCGGACGGCTCGATGACGGGCATCTCTCGAAAGCTTCCGGAGAAGGAGCGCGCGCGCCTGAAGGAAATCCTCAAGCGCGTGGTGCCCTCCGAGCACGGCGTCATCGTCCGAACGGCCGCCGAAGGTGCCACCGAGGACCAGATCCGAAGCGACGTTGACCGGCTGGTCAAAGCCTGGGCCGACATCCAGGCCAAATCGAAGTCCACGAAGAACGCCCCCTCCATGCTCAAGAGCGAGCCGGAGCTGGCCGTACGCGTCGTGCGCGACATCTTCAACGAGGACTTTAAGGAGTTGAAAGTCTCGGGTGACGAGGCGTGGCAGACCATCCACGACTACGTCGAGGAGCTTTCGCCGGAGCTGATGGACCGCCTCGAACACTGGACGAGCGAGAAGGACATCTTCGCGGCCTCTCGCGTGGACGAGCAGCTTGCCAAGGCCTTCGACCAGAAGGTCTTCCTACCCTCGGGCGGCTCGCTCATCATTGACCGCACCGAAGCCATGACAGTGATCGACGTCAACACCGGCAAGTTCACCGGCGCCGGCGGTTCGCTGGAGGAGACAGTCACCCGCAACAACCTCGAGGCCGCTGAGGAAATCGTGCGCCAGCTGCGGTTGCGCGACATCGGCGGCATCATTGTCATCGACTTCATCGACATGGTCCTGGAGGAGAATCGCGACCTCGTGCTTCGCCGCCTGGTGGAGTGCCTGGGCCGCGATCGCACCCGCCACCAGGTGGCCGAGGTGACCTCGCTCGGGCTGGTGCAGATGACCCGCAAGCGGGTGGGCCAGGGCCTTGTCGAGGCCTTCTCCACCACCTGCGAGTGCTGCGACGGGCGCGGGTACATCACCCACGAGCATCCCGTCGAGCGCGGTGAGACGGAGGCGCAGAATCCGCGCGTCAATCCGCGTCGCCAGCAGGCAAGTCCGGCGGTGGCTGAGGAAGATCCCAAGCACGAGGAGGTCCGCGCGGCCCTCGCCAACATCGCCGCCGCTGCCTCTTCCAAGCACGAGTCCGACGACGACGCCGAACCGTCGGGGCAGACGGAGGAGAAGCCGAAGGGCTCGCGCTCGCGTGGCTCCGGCCGGCGCCGGACAGGTGGAGCGCGTTCGACGGCCACGGACAAGGCCGAGGAGGCCGAGACGCCGGCCGAGAATCCGGAGGAGGAATCGGCTGACAAGTCCGGGTCCGCCGCTGAGAAGGCGACCGGTAAGACCGACAAGGCTACGAGGAAGCGCAGGGCGTCTTCGGCCAAGCAGGAACGCCCGGAGAAAACGGGCGAGCAGGCGGAGCCGACAAAGCCGCGTCGCCCTCGTCGTGTCTCGTCGTCGGGGACGATCACCCCTAGCTCGAACGCTTCGGCAATCATGACCTTCCCGGCGAAGGACGAGTCTGAGAAGTGAGGCGTTGGGCGCGACACGCCGCGAGAGTGTGGTGATCGTCGCGCCCAACGGACTTGTTCGTAACGAGTCTTCTCAGTAAACTTGTAACTCGGCGCATTGAGCGCACTCAATTTTTCAAGAGCACGGATACGTGCACCAATCGACAGAGATGAGCTGAACGTGGTTTACGCGATTGTTAAGACAGGCGGCCGCCAGGAAAAGGTGTCCGTCGGGTCCATCGTGGTTACGAACAGGATTGACGGCGAAGCTGGCGACAAGGTCGAGCTTGAGCCGATCATGCTCGTCGACGGTGACAAGATCACTACTGCTGCCGATGGCATTTCCGCCAAGGTTACCGCCGAGATCGTTCGTGACGAGAAGGGTCCGAAGATTTCGATCGTCAAGTACAAGAACAAGACGGGCTATCGCAAGCGTCAGGGGCATCGCCAGCCGCTTACCCGTCTCAAGGTTCTTGAGATCGCCTAATTCGGCATCAAGTACGAGCTTTTTTCAGGAAAGAAGGACTACAGATGGCACATAAGAAGGGCGCCAGTTCCTCGCACAATGGTCGCGACTCCAATGCGCAGCGACTCGGTATCAAGCGTTTCGGTGGTCAGTCCGTCAATGCTGGCGAGATCCTCGTTCGTCAGCGTGGCACCAAGTACCACCCGGGTGCCAATGTTGGCCGCGGCAAGGACGACACCCTGTTCGCCCTCGAGTCGGGCGTGGTGGAGTTCGGCGTCAAGCGCAACCGCAAGACGGTTAGCGTGTTGGCGCAGGCGTAAGCGTTTTTAAGAATTGGGGTGGAGGGCCTAGCCTTCCACCCCTTTTTGCAGTTCTACTGGCAGTTTTTCGGAGGCGGGAATCATGGCAAGCTTCGTGGACCGAGTGACCCTGCATGTTTCGGCGGGCAAGGGCGGCAACGGCGCGACGTCGGTGCGTCGGGAAAAGTTCAAGCCGCTTGGCGGGCCCGACGGCGCGAACGGCGGCCACGGCGGCGACGTGATCCTACGCGTCTCCTCCCAGGAATCCACGTTGCTCTCGCTCCATCATTCGCCTCACCTTAAGGCCGAGAACGGCAAACCGGGCGAGGGCGACATGCGCCACGGTCGTCGTGGCGAAGACCTGGTGGTGGAGGTCCCGTCGGGAACGGTGGTCAAGGACGTCGACGGCAACATTCTGGCCGACCTCGTGGGGGAAGGTGAGGAGTTCGTGGCCGCGCTTGGGGGGTATGGCGGACTTGGCAATGCGGCCCTGGCATCCCCGAAACGCAAGGCGCCCGGCTTCGCTCTGCTGGGGGAGGACGGGGAGGAGCGGACCCTCGTACTGGAGCTGAAGTCTGTGGCGGACGTCGCCCTGGTCGGCTTCCCGTCGGCCGGCAAGTCCTCGCTCATCGCGGCCATGTCCGCGGCTCGGCCGAAGATCGCCGATTACCCTTTCACTACCCTGGTTCCGAACCTCGGCGTGGTTCAGGCGGGCGATGTTCGCTTCACCATGGCAGACGTGCCGGGCCTTATCCCCGGCGCTTCCGAGGGCAGGGGGCTTGGGCATGAGTTCCTTCGTCACATCGAGCGGTGCGCTGTCATTGCCCACGTCATCGACTGTGCGGCTCTTGAGTCCGAGCGCGACCCGCTTCGTGACCTCGACGTGATCGAGGCCGAGCTCGCCGCCTACGCCGATCAGATTCCTCCGATGGAGGACCGCGTGCCGCTCATGGAGCGCCCGCGCGTGGTGGTGCTTAACAAACTCGACATGCCAGACGCTGCCGACATGGCCGAGTTGGTGCGCGATGGCCTGAAGGCTCGGGGCCTGCGTGTCTTTGAGGTCTCGGCGCTCACCCGACGTGGCCTGCGTGAGCTTGGCTTCGCGCTGGCTGAGATCGTGGAGGAGATCCGAGCGACCGACATCGTGCCGCAGGCGCGTCCGATCATTCGCCCGGTGGCTCAGGACGACGCCGGCTTCACCATCACGGCGCATACCAAGGGCGGGCGGCCCTTCTATCAGATTCGTGGGCGTAAACCCGAGCGCTGGGTTAACCAGACCGACTTTTCCAACGACGAGGCCGTGGGTTACCTGGCTGACCGGCTCAATCTGCTCGGCGTGGAGAAGGAGCTCATGCGGATGGGTGCGAAGGAGGGCGACACGGTGGTGATCGGTCCGGAGGACGGCGGGGTCATCTTTGACTGGGAGCCTACGGTTTCGACGGGTGCCGAGTTGCTTTCTCCGCGTGGCACCGATGCCCGGCTTGACCAGAACACCCGTGCCACGCGTCGTGAGCGCAAAGCCGCCTTCCACGAGCGGATGGACGCCAAGGAAGAGGCTCGCCAGGAGCTGTGGATGGATCGTGAAAGCGGCCTGTGGACGGATCCCGGCGAGCGCTAAACGATCGCGCCGTGGGAGGCCGTCGAGTGTTGGAAATCTGAGGCTGGGAAGGTCGATTTTCGCGAGGAACGCCCCGGTTTCCACGGACTTCGATCGGCGGCGCCTGTGTGCCTGGGTGAATTAATATGCGCCCTGTGGGAGTGCGCCAATGAGAAAAGTTGCGTATTCTCGTCGGCTTCGTGGACATTTTTCCGCGACGTATTTGGGAGAAAGGTCCCGAGAGCGGTCCCTTGCGACCCGGGTGAGACGGCCAAGACGTGCCTAACGTCATAATTTCGCGTGGTGGGCGCGAGTTTTCTTTGATATCTCGCGGTTTTCGGCCGTCCAAATAGTGAGATAATGCGGCTCAAAGGGTGTTCTTCGCGGTTTTTGGCCGTCATTTAATTGACCGCGCGTAACCTGAGGGGTAGTTTCATGAGTAACCAAATGAATACTCATTCAACACAAGGTGGTGAATATTCATTCACGGTTGTCAAAGTGGCTTCGGCTCGATATGTGCGCCGCGTACATGAAAGGAATGACGATGATCGCTCGAGACATTATTACCATCCATTCCCACGTAGCTATTGCGCGCCATCTTATGTTCACGTTCGCCTGGCGAATGCACTGATACATACCCCAGAAATATTTGTAGCTGACCGCAAAAAGCGGTCCATTTAAGGAACATAAGAATGACAGTCGAAATCTCTGTACCCAGCCAGCTTACCCAAACGCCCAGACCCGTCGACGTCGACGCTCCCGTCTGCGACACCCTTGCGACCACATGGATCGGCATCGATCTGTCCCTCCTCGGGGCGAGCGTGCCGGTCGGCTTCGAGACGTGCGTCGACTATCTGAACTTCCCTCGGCTCGCCGCCTCAGTCCGCGCAGCACACGCCGGCGGGATCGATTTCGTCACGCTCGACTCGCGCTTCCTCACCAGCACCGACGTCGACGCCCGCGACTGCACGCACGACGCCGTCCGGACGGCCGCCAAACTCGCCGAGGTGTCGACTGCGGGGATTTTCGCGGGGGTGGAGGCCACTCCAGCCCAGATCCGGGAAGCCACTGAGATCCTTGCCAGACAGGGCGAGGGGTGGGCGGGTATCACGATCCCGCTTCACACCGATTCTGACTTCGCCGGTATTCAGCAGGCAGCTGACAGAGCCCGACGGGCGGGTCTGAGGATCACCGTGATCATCACCGACCCGGCAGTCTCCGCCGAGCGTGCCGCCATCGTGGCGGGCATCGCCGACATCGTGCGCCTGCGCGTGCGCGACTCGTATGCCGCGCGAAACGCCCGGTTCGCCATCAAGGCGGCGGGTGAGGAGCTTGGCAAGAATATCCTGGTCTTCCTGGAGCTCGGTGTGGTCATCTCCCGATCCGTCGCGGCGGCGGAGGAGCGGGCGCTACTCATCGAGGACATGAACGATTCGGACCTGTTCCCCGGCATTGCCTCCGTGCTCGGCACGGTCTACAACGTGGCCGATGCGATCGAGTCCTACGTGGGGCTGGGCGCGGCCGATGGCGTCATCCTCGTCCCGGCGTCACTTCCCACTGACCTTGCCTCTGTTCTTAAGGGCGTGCTACCGCTCATTGAGGCGCGTGCCAAGCTCGAACAGGACTAGCCGAGAGAGAGCAGACCCGGCCCCGGTACTCGGGGATGGGAGTCGAATAGTTGGTGCCCCCCACCGGGAAGTCTCACACAGGCATATCACAGGGGAGGCGAAGCGGTTGCTTCGCCTCCCCTGATTCCTAGCGACCTTAGTGCGGTGGCCCTGGGGCCTCTCAGCCGCGGCGCCTAGTTCTGGGCCTCATGCTGGGCGGCCTGGCGGCGCACCTCGTCCATGTCCAGCGCCTTGGCTTGGGTGATGAGGTCCTCGAGCGCGGCCGGCGGCAGGGCGCCTGCGCTTTCGTAAATGCGGATGCCATCACGGTAGATCATGAGGGTCGGGATGGACATGATCTGGAACTTTTGCGCCAGCTCTCCCTCCGCCTCGGTGTCGATCTTGCCGAACGTGACGTCGGGGTGCTGTTCGGAGGCGGCCTCGAAGGTAGGCGCAAACTGCCTGCACGGACCACACCATTCCGCCCAGAAGTCGAGGAGGGCGATGCCCTCCCGCACGGTATCGTTAAAGTTCTCAGCAGTCACGGTGACGGTTGCCATCGATTTCCTTTCGTTAGGTGCGCACACAGGCACACCGTTCTCACTGTCAGCGGCTCAAACGCTTTCGTTCCAGATTTATTCCAAGGATACGTTACGCCACGGTTGTCTAGCCTTGTTTTCCGCTCTGAGTGAGTGCGGCTGGATCCTACGGGCCGGGGCGGGCGGCGTCGTGGACGCGGCATACTCCGGCGGCGTCGTGTTGGGGTGGGCGGCGTCGTGAAGATGAGAGAAACTCGTGGTCACCTCGACGCCCGGGAGCTTTGCTGGTTCAATTGACCTAACGAAAGAAGGAGACAGACATGGCCGATTCGCACGAGAGGCTGCGGGCCGTCGAGGACCTGCCCGAGATTCCAACTCCGGCGGGAGAGCCGGGGCGTCGGCGGAGGATAGGGATCATGGGCGGCACGTTCGACCCGATCCATCACGGCCACTTGGTTGCAGCTTCCGAGGTGCAACACTTCTATGACCTCGACGAGGTCATCTTTGTACCCACCGGCGAACAACCCTTCAAGAAGGATCGCAAGGTCACGCTCGCCGAGCACCGCTACCTGATGACCGTGATCGCGACGGCGTCGAACCCGCGCTTCTCAGTCTCGCGCGTAGACATCGAGCGCGGCGGGGTCACCTACACCGTAGACACGCTGCGTGACCTGCACAAGCTCCACCCCGACGCCGACCTCTACTTCATCACCGGTGCGGACGTCCTGCCGCAGATCCTCGACTGGAAAGACAACGCGGAGCTGTGGGCGATGGCGCACTTCGTCGGCGTCAACCGCCCGGGGCACGAGCTGGACGTGTCCGGGCTGCCGGAGGGATCCGTGTCGCTCGTCGATATTCCGGCTATGGCGATCTCCTCCACGTCCATCCGCTACCGCGCCAGCCAGGGCGTCCCGGTGTGGTATTTGGTGCCGGATGGCGTAGTGCAGTACATAAACAAGTATCATTTGTATATAACCAACGAGGCCACGACTACTTCCCTCGATCCGGTGACTATCCACGCCACCGAGCCGGAGGGCAAGGAGGAAGAATGAGTGAGGATACTCCACGGCTGAGTCGGCGCCAGATGCGCGAGCAGGGCCTGCTCGACGCGCCCGCCGCCACCCCGCCGGTTTATGACACCACGGAGCTGCGCCTTCGCCGCCCGTCGCGCAAGGAGCTACGTGAGCTAGCCGAGCGCGCGGCGCAGGAGCAGACCCGGGATGAGAGCACAGACGTCGGGGAACCCACTCAGGCGATGGAAGCAGTCCAGGTCCCCGCCGAGCCGACAGAGCCGGCCGAACCGGTTCACCACGAACGCAAGTCTGTTTTTGACCGCTTTGAGGCCGACGAGCCGGAGGTCGGCGCGCACAAGCCCGCGGATGCGGCTGAGGCGCCCGCGCCTGGGGGCGTGACCCCGG
>JALEWQ010000063.1 GCA_022783305.1 Trueperella sp.
TGCAAGACGACCCCAAGCAGATCCCGCCCCAGGGTCAACCCTATCCGCAGCCCGGCCAGGCACCCTACGCGCAGCCCGGCCAGGCGCCTCAGCAGGGTGGATACGTCCCGGGTGAGCAGATTCCGGGCCAGGCACTACCCCAGCAGCCTTACCCCCAGCAGCCTTACCCCCAGACCCCGCCCAACCCCAACGGTGACGGCCAGGCGGATAACCAGCAGCATCAGTGAGTGCCCGAAAGCGCAACAATCCCGAACGGATCATGCCGGTTCGTGAGCACCTGCGGGAGCTACGCCGGCGGCTCATATGGTCACTACTCGGGATTGGGCTTGGGTCCATCGCCGGCTGGTACCTCTACGCGCCGGTCATGGACTACATCACCGCGCCTCTGAACGAGATCACCAAGCAGGAGGCGTTGCTCAACTTCGACACGATCGGCGCGGCATTCGATCTGAAGCTGAGGGTGTCGATCTGGATCGGAACCATCATCACGAGCCCGTGGTGGGTTTACCAGATCTTCGCCTTCATCGCCCCCGGCCTCAAGCGCCGTGAGAAGATCCACGTCCTCGTCTTCGGGTTTGTGGGGGTCGTTCTCTTCGCCGCCGGCGTGCTCTCCGGGATGCGGATGGCCCCCATGGCGGTGGACATCCTCACCAGTTTCAACCCAGAAAACTCGGCAAGCCTCTTGCGTGCCACCACCTACGTGACGTTCTACATGCGCCTGGTCATGGCCTTCGGGCTGTCGTTTCTCGCGCCGGAGGTGCTGGTGGCGCTCAACTTCCTCGGGATCCTGGGATGGAAGCCGATGCTGCGTCACTGGCGCTGGGCAGTCGTGCTCTGTTTCGTCTTCGCCGCCATCGCCAACCCGCTCCCATCCCCCTGGCCGATGACGATCCAGGCGTTTGTCCTCATCGGGCTCTACCTCCTCGCCGTGTTTATTTCCCTCATCCATGACAAGCACCGCGACAAACAGCAAAAGAAAGAAAAGACCAATCATGACTGACGAAGCAACCAAGATGGCGATCATGGCGAAGTGGCTCGACGCCGTCGCCGAAGAGATCGACGCCGACTCCGCGCCTGTCACCGCCCACCGCGACGAACTGCTCGACCTGGTGAGCATGATCGCGCATGGGCCCTCCCGCCCCGGCGCGCCCATGACGCTATTCCTGCTCGGCATGCGCGCGGGCCAGGGCGAGGACGTGAGCGAGCTCGTCGCCAAGGTCGAGGCCCTCGCCGGCAGGTACAAGGGCTAACGCCAGCGCACACCGGGCACCCGCCTACGTCCACGGTACTAGGTGTCGGTTTCGTCGAAGGCCCGCCTTTGATTCTCCAGCTCAAGCAAACGGCCAAATAGCACGTCCTGGTCGGGAGAGTCAGGGGCGGTTCTGCGCATCTGGCCGCGAATCTCCGCGATCTGCCGCGTGATCCCCTGGCGGATGAGCGACATCATGATGCCGCGCACATACGGCCACTGATCGCCGATCTCGGGCAGCGGCTCCACGGACAACTGGGTGACGGCTTGCGCTACGACTCCGTCGGCGTGCTCCATCACCTGGTCCACGTACCACGCCGTGGCCCGCTCCTCGGGCATTGGGTCGCCTTGTGCCTGCAGCTGGTCGAGGTGCTTGTGATAGATGTCGACGCCGCCCGCCGCCCTGATCGCGTCGTGAACCGCCTGGTGGGTGGGAACGGTGAAGGTGCGAGCCGGCAGGTCCTGGGCGTTGGCCACCCGCGCCAGCCCGGGCAGCTGAAGCATCACCTCGAGAGCCTGACGCTCGATCCTCTCGAGCGGGTCGCGGATCTGGTTGCGTGGGGGTAGCGCACTCGGCATCGGCGCGACCGGCTCCTGCGCGCGATCCGGGATCGGCGCTCGCGCCGCATATCGCACCCCCTGTGCGACCTGCCGCTCGTCCATCCCGAGGTAGCCGGCCAGCTCGCGCACGTACTCCCCGCGCAACACCCTGTCCCGGATCGAGGCGACCACGGGTGCCGTTGCGCGCAGGCCGGCAGTGCGGCCCTCGGCGGTGTTCAGCGGCAGGCCGGCAAGCAGGGAGCGCAATACGAACGCGAACAGCGGCTCACGCCCGTCGATCATGGCTCTCAGCGCCTCGTCCCCGTAGGCGAGGCGGTAGTCGCACGGGTCGAGCCCGTTCGGGGAGACGGCCACGAATGTCTGCGCGCCGAAGCTCTGGTCCTCGCGGAAGGCGCGCAGGGCCGCCTTTTGGCCCGCCTCGTCGCCGTCGAAGGTGAAGATGACCTCCCCGCCAAAGGCCCGCCCCGAAGCAAGGATGACGCCCGCGGCGGGGTTGGCCGAGTCGCCCAATAGCCGACGCACGATCTTGACGTGTTCCTCGCCAAAGGCGGTTCCGCAGGTGGCGACGGCGTTGGGGACCCCGGCGAGGTGAGCCGCCATGACGTCGGTGTAGCCCTCGACCACCACGATGCGCCGGTCCTTGGCGATATCCTTCTTCGCCAGGTCCAAGCCGTAGAGCACCTGGGACTTCTTGTAGATCATCGTCTCGGGCGTGTTGAGGTACTTTGGCCCCTCCTCGTCACCGAGCTTGCGGGCGCCGAACCCGATTGGTTCACCCGTAATGGAGTGGATCGGCCACATCACCCGGTTGCGGAAGCGATCGTAATGGCCGCGGCTTCCGGCTGTGACCAGCCCCGACGCCGCGATCTCCTTCTCCGTAAAGCCCTTGCGTCGCAGCTCGGAGAGTATGGCGTCCCAGGAGTTCGGCGAGTACCCGACGCGGAAGTAGGCGATGGCCTCGGCATCGAAGCCGCGCCCCTCGAGGAGGGCGCGCGCCTGGGCCCCCTCAGGTGTGTGGAGCTGCTTGACGTAGAAGTCTTCGGCCACCCGATGTGCGTCAATGAGGCGGGCACGGGTGACGTCACGCGGGCCGCGCGGAGCTGGCGCGCCCTCCTCGTATTGCAGGCTCACGCCGAACTTCTCCGCGAGGTATTCGACCGCCTCCACGAAGGAGATATGTTCGATCTTCTCGATGAAGGAGATCGCGTCCCCTCCCTCGCCGCAGCCGAAGCAGTGCCAGCGCCCCACGTGCGGGCGGACGTTGAAGGAGGGGGTCTTCTCGTCGTGAAACGGACACAGGCCCTTCATCGAGCCCACCCCGGCGCTCTTGAGCGTCACGTACTGGGCGACGACGTCTTCGATGCGCGCGCGGTAGCGCACCTCATCGATGCTCTCCCGTTTAATCAGCCCAGCCACGAGCCCCATCTTAGCGGCAAGCGCACGACGCCGCCGCGGTCAACCCCACACTCGGGGCCACCGCTCCGGCAAGCGCCCGGTGGATAACTAATGCCTGAGCATCCCGCAGAATCGGGCATGCCACAGGCGCGCCGACTGATCCGTCAGCGAGGCGACCTGGTCGACGACGACCCGCAGCTTCGCCTCCTCGCCCGCCGCCTCACACCACTGGTCGAGGAACTGCCGCTCGAGGCGCTCCTCGGGGTCCTCCATAATCGCGTCGACAAGATCCATGATGAGGGTGCGCTGCTCGTAATAGACCGGTTCGAACTCGCGCGGAGCCATGACGAAGTGAACCGCCAGCCCCTTGAGGAACGTGATCTCGGCCAGGGTCTCGCGCGGGACCGTCAAATCGGCGCCGTGACGGAAGATAGGATCCCCGCCCGTGGCGGCCAGACTCGCCGCGCACACGGCTGAAACAAAACGGCCGATGAGATCCGAGGTCAGGTCCTTGAGCCGGGCCAAATCGCGCAGGCTTCCCTCGTAGCGGGTCGGCCAGGAGCGCATGGCAAACAGGCGCTGGGAGGCCGCGACCAGCTCGTCTGCCGAGACGGCTGTGCCGTACCACAGGACGGTTGAAGCGACGACGTCGTCGACCTGCCGCGTCCGATCCGCCCGTAGCGCCGAAGGGTTGAGCTTCCCGCGCACGATCGCGTCCTCGATGTCGTGAACGGAGTAGGCGATATCGTCGGACAGGTCCATCATTTGCGCCTCGGCGCACCTGCCCTCCTCATCCCCGCGCACCCACGCAACAACGGGCGTATCGTCGGCGTAGTAGCCGAACTTGGGGTTCTCCGCCCCGCCGGGGCCGCCGTGGAGGGGCCAGGGATACTTCATCGTGGCGTCGATCGTGGCGCGCGTGAGGTTAAGACCAGCCGGGCGGCCGTCGTCGTGAAAACGCTTGGGTTCGAGACGGCTGATGACGCGCAGCGTCTGGGCGTTACCCTCGAAACCGCCGATGGCTGCGCAGATGTCGTTGAGTGTGCGCTCGCCGTTGTGCCCGAAGGGTGGGTGGCCGATGTCGTGGCAGAGGCAGGCGGCCTCCACGAGGTCTTGGTCGGCGCCGAGGTTCTTCGCCAGGCTCCGCCCCACCTGGGCAACCTCGAGGGAATGGGTAAGGCGGGTGCGGATGAAGTCGTTGGATTCGGGGCCGACCACCTGGGTCTTCGCGCCGAGCCGGCGAAGAGCGGAGGAGTGGAGAACGCGGGCGCGGTCGCGCTCGAAGTCGGTCCGGGACGGATTCTTCGATGGCTCGTGTGCCCATCGCTGGGTATCTGTTGAAGAATAACTCACTCCCTCACCTTACCCGCTGTGGCACAATGGGACACGTGATTGCATCTATGGGTTCACCGTCAACCTCGCCGCTGTATCGCGCGCCGCAGGTACCTGGCCCGTGGGCTCGTCACCACCTGTGGTACCACGCGACCCCGCAGGAAGTCCACAATACTGACGTCGCCCTCGGCCTCATCTCCGAGTGCGCCCGTTTCGGCATGAACGTCATGTCCCTGCCCGCGATGCTCGCCGACGCCGACCCGACCTACATCGAGAAGGTCACGCGCGCGGCCACACGGCGAGGCGTGCGGCTGCTACCCCACGTCGGCGCCAATGTCGTCTCCCGCGCCCCCGCCCTCGCCGAGGGCCGGTATGAGATCCTCGACCAGTGGTTCGCCCACGGCGCCTTCGGCGTGGAGCTGGGCACGATCGACCTCACCGACGAGGAGCCGCTCACCGACGCCGGCGCGCACATCCACGCCGGCTGGGACACCCGCGAGCTACTCGCCTACGTTGAATCCCACATGGACGCGATCGTCTCCGCCGCCATCTCGGCCCCCACCTTTGAGGCTGCCAGCGCCCACGCCCTCGAGGACTACTTTGACGTGGTGCGTTTCCAAATCTCCACCCCTGACGCCTACGCCCCCGATGTCTTCTCCGATCAGGTCTCCGAAAAGCTACAGTTCTTCGAGATCGCCGGCGCGATCCCCTCCTGGGACTGCTCGTTTGCCACGCTCGAGAACCGTGCGGGTCGCCTGTCGGAGGGTGCCATTTTGCTCGCCGCGTGCTTCTACCCCGGCTTCCTCCACTTCGAGCAGAACATCCCGGGTCGTTCTCCGTCGGTGCGCCACGCGCTGCGCCTGCGCGACTCGCTCTCGTTGCACCGCTCCTCCATCCTCATCTCGACCGACAAGGCGCAGGACGGATTCATCTGGCTGGTCACCGACAAGGTG
The DNA here is from genome assembly GCA_022783305.1 of Trueperella sp. GTDB lineage: Bacteria > Actinomycetota > Actinomycetes > Actinomycetales > Actinomycetaceae > Trueperella > Trueperella abortisuis. The sequence continues at coordinate 5,491 of JALEWQ010000063.1, forward strand.
AGCATGTTGCTCAACTTCGGGCCCTATCCTTACGTCGTGCCCAACGACGGGCGAGTGCTCGTCTCCTCCCTCATCGAGCTTCCCGAGGAAAACGGCAACCTCGTCGTCCCGCCCGGGGAGGCAGCCTGGTTGCGGCGCTAGCCTGCTAGCCCGGAGCGCCAGCCGCCCGAGGGCGGCGCGGAGCGTCAGCCCCCGGAAATGCCGAGCTCAGCCTCGTGAAGGCGCGCCTTCTGCTCCGGGGAGAGAACATGGGAATCGAGCCAGAATTCGGGCAGATGCGGTTGCTTTTCCCCGCCGGCGCGGCCGCGCGGGCCGCTCGCTGCCTCCGGGTAGCCCTGGGTGAGGTCGAGCTGGCTGAGCCGGAGGCCCAGCTCCTCCAGCGTGTTCACGAGTCCCAGGTCGCGGCGTAGCTGCCCGCCCACGGCGAAGCCACGCATGTACCAGCCCACGTGCTTGCGCATCTCCCGTATGGCCCGGCGCTCCTCGCCGAAGTGGTCCACCGCGAGCACGGCGTGGCGCATGATGATCTGGCACACCTGCGCCAGGTTCGGTCGCATTCGCCGATCCGATCCGTGCATGGCGGCCACGAGGTCGTAGAACAGCCACGGCCGGCCTTGGCATCCGCGCCCGACGACGACGCCGACCGCGCCCGTCTGCTTCATCATCGCCGCCGCGTCCTGCGCCTCGAACACGTCACCGTTGCCGAACACCGGCAGGGACGATTCGCGCACCAGGTCGCCGATCACTTCCCAGCGGGCCGTGCCCGAGTAGTGCTGGGCGGTGGTGCGGGCGTGAAGGGTCAGGGCCGCGATCCCGGCGTCTTCGCAGATTCGTGCCGCGTCACGGAAGGTTTCGTGGTCCTCGTCGATGCCGATGCGCACCTTCGCCGTGACGGGCACCCGGCCACCGGAGGCTTGGTCGGCCGCGCGGACGGCCGCGCTCACGATCGCCTCGAACAGGTCGTGTTTCCAGGGCAGCGCCGAGCCGCCGCCCTTGCGGGTCACTTTGGGCACGGGGCAGCCGAAGTTGAGGTCGATGTGGTCGGCGTATCCGTTGCCGACGACGAGCCGAACCGCCTCCGCCACGGTGGCCGGCCCCACCCCGTAGATCTGGATCGAGCGCACCGGGTCACCCATGTCGGGTTGGATCATCCGCATCGTCTCGGGGGTTTGCTCGACGAGCGCCCGTGAGGTGATCATCTCGCATACGTACAGGCCGGCCGGCGCAAATGTTCCGGGGGCGTGCCCGGCCCCGGAACCGCCGCCTGGATTCGCGAGGACGTCGGCGCCGAAACCGTCCGCGAGATCGGCCAGCGCCGCCTCGCCGAACTCCCGGCACAGCTGCCTGAAGGGCGGGTTGGTCACGCCCGCCATCGGGGCGAGCATGAGCGGGGTGCCCAGGCCCAGCCCGCCGATCTGCACGGCGGGCGTGCCGCGTTGCGGCGCGGTGGCGCGAGCGGGGGCTGGCGGGAACGTCACGAAGCCACCTTCCGTGAAGGCGCGATCGGGGCGAGGACTGTGGCGATCGCCGTCGTCATCGGGATGGCGAGAACAAGGCCGATGGATGCCACCAGGGTGCGGACGATCTCCTCAGCAATCTGGCCCACCGTGAACAGGTCAAGCACCCCGCGGTCCACGAGGGCCGCGCTCATGAGCAGCGGCAACGATGTGCCGACGTAGGCGAAGGCGAGGGTGTAGACCGTGGAGGCGATGTGGTCCCGGCCAATCACCATGGCCTGCCGGAACACCTTCGTGCGGCTCGCGGCCTCGTTGGCGGCCTGGAGCTCCCACACCGTTGACACCTGCGTGATCGTCACGTCGTTGAGCGCGCCCAGGCCGGCGAGGATGATCCCGCACAGCAAAATGTCGCTCATGTTGAGGTAAGTCAGCTGCCCGGCCAGCGAGATCGCGTCGTCGGAGAGCGTGCCCGTGAGATTGTTCGCTGTCACCGACGCCGCCGCCAGCACCCCGGTGATGAGGAGCCCGGCGAAGGTGCCGATTACCGCCGTCGTGGTGCGGATGGAGACCCCGTGGGCGAAGTAGATGGAGGCGAACATCATCGCGCTTGCCCCCACCGCGATGACCGCCAGCGGCGCCGTTCCCACCATGAGGGCCGGGAGCATAAAGGCGCCCACCACCGCCAGCGAGGCGGAAAGACCCAGCAGCGCGGCAAATCCCTTCCACCGCGCCACGGCCACCACCACGATGACGTAAAGGGCCACCAGCGCCCCCAGCGGAACGTCGCGAACGAAGTCCACAAAAATGTACGGCGAGCCGCCCTCCGCGGATCCGGGGCTGAAGAGAGCCTTGATTGTGTCCCCGACGTCGAGCCCGTTGCCCACGATCTCGAAGGGCACGTGGACCGGGACCTCCACCCCGTCCACCGACATCCTCACCTGGTACTGGCCCAACTCATCGGCCTGGCCAATCGACGTGACGGTGCCCACCGCCGTCGTCGAGCCCGCGTAGTTAAGCTGGACCGAACCAACCGGGGTCTGCCCGCGTGGCCATAGCACCACCAACCCAATGATCGTGGCGATCGCCAGCGGCACGACGATCGCGGCGAGGATCGTGCGGACCTTACGCCTCTGGCCTGGACCCATCCGAAGGTGGACCGCGTGCGAGTGCACGTGGCCCACCTCATCGTGAGACTCGCTCACTAACAGCCAGCCAGCTTCTCGGACAGGAACGTCTTGACCTCCTCGAGCGGGATGCGCACCTGCTCCATCGAGTCGCGCTCGCGCACCGTCACGGCCTTGTCCTCCAGGGTGTCGAAATCGATCGTCACGCAGTAGGGCGTGCCGATCTCATCCTGGCGGCGATAGCGGCGGCCGACCGCTCCGGCGTCGTCGTAGTCGATGTTCCAGTACTTGCGCAGCTGCGCGGCGACGTCCTTCGCCACCGAGGTCAGCTCCTCCTTGCGCGAGAGCGGAAGGACGGCCGCCTTCACCGGGGCCAGGCGCGGGTCGAGCTTGAGCACCACCCGCTTGTCCACCCCTCCCTTCGTGTTGGGCGCCTCGTCCTCGGCGTAGGCCTCCACGAGGAAGGCCATGAGCGAGCGGGTCAGGCCCGCTGAGGGCTCGATGACGTAGGGGGTGTAGCGTTCACCGGTCTGCTGATCGAAGTACTCCAGCTTCTTGCCGGAGGCCTCCGAGTGCGCGGTGAGGTCGAAGTCGGTGCGGTTGGCGATGCCTTCAAGCTCGCCGAACTCGGAGTTGGGGAAGCCGAAGCGGTATTCGATATCCACCGTGCGCTTGGAGTAGTGGGAGAGCTTCTCCTGCGGGTGCTCGTAGAGGCGCAGGTTGGCCGGGTCGATACCGAGGTCGATGTAGAAGGCGAGGCGCTCGTCGATCCACTTTTGGTGCCATTCCTCGTCCTCGCCCGGCTTGACGAAGAACTCGATCTCCATTTGCTCGAACTCGCGGGTGCGGAAGATGAAGTTGCCCGGGGTGATCTCGTTGCGGAAGGACTTACCCGTCTGGGCGATGCCGAACGGGGGCTTCATGCGCGCCGACGTCATGACGTTAGCGAAGTTAACGAAGATTCCCTGGGCGGTCTCGGGGCGCAGGTAGTGAAGCCCGGCCTCGTCGTCGACGGGGCCGAGGAATGTCTTAAGCATGCCGGAGAACGCGCGCGGCTCGGTCCACTTGCCGCGGTTACCGCAGTTGGGGCACACCACGTCGTCCATCGTCACGTCGGCTTCGGCCACCTCGTGCTTGGCGGCGTACTGCTCGATGAGCTCGTCCTCGCGCAGGCGCTTGTGGCACTCGAGGCACTCGACGAGTGGATCGGAGAACGTGTCCACGTGGCCGGAGGCGTGCCAGACCTGACGCGGGAGGATGATGGACGAATCCAGACCGACGACGTCGGCGCGACCCTGCACGTTGCGCTTCCACCACTGGCGCTTGACGTTTTCCTTAAGCTCGACGCCGAGCGGCCCGTAGTCCCACGCGGAACGCGTGCCGCCGTAGATTTCTCCCGAGGGGAAGACGAAGCCGCGCCGCTTCGCGAGGGAAATTGCTTGATCGAGACGCGAAGGTGCCTGCTTGGCCACTGTTGCGCTCCTTTCTTAGCCACACCCGGATGGCGTGGATCACTATCCGCGGCTGGCTGCCGCGGTTCACCGGAAACCCGGTGGCCAGACAAAGGTTCGCTTGCATTCTATGATGCGCGCCGCGTTTGCACGGAGTCCGCCCTTGTGTAAGGCATCACCAGATATTGACTGTCATTCTCAAGTGGGTTGATAATGCTATCCATGAAGCTGTCAAAAATCGCTCCCCTTTTCTTCGCCGGCGCCCTCGCGCTCGGCGCATGTTCGTCCGGCTCCAACGGTGCCGGCTCCCCCAGCAGCGTCGCTTCCTCCAGTAGCGCCTCCTCCGCCGGAGCGCTCAAGGTCACGACGTCGTTCTACCCGCTGAGCTACCTGGCCGAGCGGATCGGGGCCGACCACGTGGCAATCACGGACCTGACCCCGCCGGGCTCCGATGCCCACGGCGTCGAGCTCTCGCCGAAGGAGGTCGCCGAGCTGTCCCAGTCGGACCTCGTCCTCTACATCGCCAAGCTCTCCCCCGCCATCGACGACGCGATCACGGCCTCCGGCGTCTCCGCCGTAAACATCGGCGAATCCGTAAATCTCCTGCCCTTCGACGCGCTCGGCACCGACCCGCACGACGGCGAAGATCACGACCACGCAGACCACGACGCCGACCACGCCGACCACGACGCCGAGGCTCACGACCACGAAGCTCACGACCACGAAGAGGGCGACGGCCACGACCACGGCACCCACGACCCGCACTTCTGGACCGACCCGGCCCGCATGATCCTTGCCGCGGACACGGTTGCCGAGAAGCTCGCCGGTCTCGACGAGGCGAACAGGGCCACATACGAGGCCAACGCGAAGGCCGTCAAGGCCGACCTGCAGGCCCTCGTCGACGAGCTGAAGGGCATCGACGCCACCCAGTGCCGCACCGATTCCTTCCTCGTCTCCCACAAGGCATTCTCCTACCTAGCCCTCGAGGCAGGGCTGAACCAGATCGGAATCGCCGGTTTCGACCCGGAGATTGAGCCCTCCCCGGCGCGCATCCGCGAGATCCAGGACATCGTCACAGAACACGACATCAACACGGTCTTCGCCACCTCGGACGGCGAGACGAAGACAGCTAAGGCCATCGGCGATGACCTTGGTCTCAAGGTCGACGTCCTCGACCCCGCCGCAACCCAGCGTGACCCTAACATGGACTACATCGACGTGTTGAAGCAGGACATCAGCCTGCTTCGTAGCTCCATGGGGTGTTCATGACAACAGCGGTAAGCGCGAGTGGCCTGCACGTTCAGCTCGGGTCCGCTCACATCCTCTTGGGGATTGACTTTGAACTCGCGCAGGGTCGCACCCTCGCCGTACTTGGCGCGAATGGCTCCGGCAAGTCCACGCTCGTGCGTGCACTGGTCGGGGCCATCCCGACATCCGCCGGCACGATCACGCTTTTTGGCACGAACCTCGCCTCCCGACGCAAGGTTGACTGGGCCCGTATCGGCTTTGCTCCCCAGCGCACGACGGCGACCTCCGGCGTCCCCGCAACCGCCCTCGAGACCGTCATGGGCGGCCTCGTCTACGGCAGCCGGCTGCGCCCCCGGCGCGGCGGTCGCGACGCAGCGATGGCCGCGCTCGAGACGGTCGGGCTGGCCGAGCGCGCCGACGAGTCGGTCCAGACCTTCTCCGGCGGCCAGCAACAGCGCATCCTCACAGCCCGCGCGCTTGTGCGCGACCCGGACCTCATCATCCTCGACGAGCCCTTCGCCGGCGTCGACTCCTCCTCCCGCGACACCATCCTCGCAACGCTGTCGACACAGAAGGTCAGGGGTAAGACGATCATCCTCGTCCTTCACGAGGTCCATGAGTATCGCGAGCTGGTCGACGAGGCCCTCATCCTCGACGCCGGGCGGGTACTCGAGCACACCGCCGACGTGAGCGACCTGCACGGCTCGGGCCACCACGCCCTGCCCGGGCACGACCACGTCCACCGCCACGGGGATGACGCCCCACATTACCGATCCCCATGGATGGGAGGCCCCCTGTGATCGTCGATATGCTCTCCTCCACCTTCATGCAGCGCGCACTCATCGTCGCGGTGCTCGTCGGGCTCGCCGCCCCGGTGGTGGGCACCTACCTCGTCCAGCGCCGCCTGACCCTTCTTGGAGACGGGATCGGGCACGTGGCCCTGACTGGCGTTGCGCTCGGCTGGCTGGCCGCCAGCGCGGCCGGCGCGATCGACAAGGACGCGTGGGCCGTCCCGGGCGCTATCCTCGCCTCCGTGGTCGGCGTGCTCCTCATCGAGTGGATGCGCACGCGCGGCCACGCCTCCGGCGACGTCGCGCTCGCCATGCTCTTCTACGGTGGCATCGCCGGCGGCGTGCTGCTGATCGGCATTGCGGGTGGCACCACGTCGAACCTCAACGCCTACCTCTTCGGCTCGATCTCCACCGTGACCCAGACCGACACCTACCTCACGATCGGGTTGACGATCCTCATTCTCGCCGTCGGGATCGGGCTCCGCCCAGCACTCTTCGCCCTGTGCCACGATGAGGAGTTCGCCCGCGCCTCGGGGCTACCCACCGGCTTGCTCTCCATCCTCATCTCCGTGACGGCGGCGCTCACTGTCGCGCTCGCCATGAGGATCGTCGGGGCCCTCCTCGTCTCCGCGCTGATGGTAATCCCGGTGGCCATCGCCCAGTCCATCTCGCGTTCGTTCAAGGCCACGATGCGGGCAGCGATGGCGATCGGGGTCGTCGTCGCCGTCACCGGGCTGGTGGTCACCTACATCAAGCCCTGGTCCCCCGGCGCCACCATCGTCGTGCTAGCCGTGGCGCTGTACGCCGTCGTCGTCGCGCTCCGGCCGCTGGTCATGAGGGCACTTCGGCGCGACGTCCACCGCCACCCTCACCCCCACCACGTGCCCGACGTGGAGGTCGGTGGCACAGATGCGCCCTGCGAGCAAGCGCACTTACGCTAAGATGAAAGGTGGAGGTTTCCTATGAGAATGACACGGCAACGCAACGCCCTTGCCACTTTGCTCTCTGAGACTGAGGAGTTCTTGCCGGCCCAGCGCATCCATGAGCTCCTCCTCGAGCGTGGCGAGAAGGTCGGACTGGCCACGGTCTACCGCAACCTTCAGGCCCTCGCCGAGCAGGGAACCGTTGACGTGTTGCGCCAGGAAGGCAGCGATGTCCAGCTCTTCCGCCACTGCGCCGACGACGGCCATCATCATCACCTCCTGTGTCGCAACTGTGGGAAAACCGTGGAGCTTTTCATCCCCCAGCTCGAGGAGCTGACCAAGAGTGTCGCTAAGGACAACGGCTTCACAGACGTCTCCCACGACATCGAAATCTACGGCCTGTGCGCCAATTGCGCCGCCAACGCCGAACGTTAGGCTTTCCTATTTTGCTGAGTGTCGCGTAAAGTAGACCTCGTGCAGATCTTCGACGCGATAGCAGGATTCGTCCAAAGTGGCCCGGTCGCGTTCGTCTACCTTTTCTTCCTCTTCGGCGCGTTCTCTCGCTCGCAGGCGATCTACTGGATCGGGCGCTACATGGGCTCCTTCATCATGACGCGCGGGCGGCCCGACGCCGGCTGGCGACTGCGTGTATACGACAAGATTCACGCCGACTCCACCCAGCGCACCATCGCCGTGCTGCGCCGGCGTGGCTGGCCAATGATTCCGCTCTCTTTCCTCACGGTCGGCCTCCAGACCCTCATCCAGCTCTCCGCCGGCGTGATCGCCATGCCGTGGCTACGCTACTTCGTGGCGAGCATCCCGGGCGCGCTGGCCTGGGCTCTCATCTACACGACGATCGGATGGGCCGTCTGGGCCGCGACCTTCCGGGCGGCCACGGGCTCGCCGTGGGCGCTCCTAGCGCTGCTCGTCCTCGTCGCCGGCATTGTGCTCTGGCGGCGCACCCACAATGAGCCCGCCGCACACGCGGCCATCGACTGACGCGATTGCGCCAGAGCCGCTCGTGAGACACCATAGTGTCATGGAAGAAATACCCGTGCGCCTGCCCATCAAGCTCAGCCAGTTCCTCAAGCTAGCAAACCTTGTGGAGACGGGCGGTCATGCCAGCGAGCTCATCGCCGCCGGCGAGGTCCTTGTCAACGGCGCGGTCGAAACCCGCCGCCACCACAAGCTCTCCGCCGACGACGTGGTGGAGGCCGGCGGCTACCGCGTCAGGGTCGTCGAGGATTAGCTAACCTCGTCGAAGAGGAGAGGAGCCCTACGCTCCCGTCACGACAGGACGCAGTCCCGACCCAGTAGCACCTTGAGCTCCGTGTAAAGCGAAGGCTCGGGGGACACCCAGTACTGGCTGGCCACCTCGACCACCACCATCTTTTTCCGGGTGGCGCACCACACGTGCAGGCGTACCGGCGAATTGCCCGGGTAGCGGGACAGGATCTGAGCGAGATGATCGACGTTCGCGGTGCTGCATGCGTACTCGTCGATCGCGATGTCGATCGGGTAGTCGATCTCGATCTCCCCCGCCGGCGGCAACTTCATTGATCTGGCGGACAGCTTGACGGGCCCCTCGTCCTCCACCTGCGCCCGCGCCTCGACGATGACAACCGAGTCCGGGATCAGCATCGAAGAGACCTGCTGATAGGTGGCCGGAAAGAAGTTGACGTCGATCGGCCCCGTGCGGTCCTCGATCGTGGCGATCGCCCACGCCTTACCCGACTTCTTCGTGATCTTCGTCTGGACTGCCGAGATGATGCCCGCGATCGTCACCGTCTGCCCGTCACGGACGTTGTCCGACTCAAGGAGGTCGACCACGGTGGTGTCCGCCGCTCGATTGAGGAAGTTCTCCATGCCGGACAGCGGATGATCAGAGACGTACAAGCCGAGCATTTCGCGCTCAAAGTTAAGCTTCTCGCGCTTGTCCCACTCGGGGATGTCCGGGATGGTGACCTCGAAACCCTCGCGAACCCCTAGGCCAAGATCCCCAAAGAGATCGAACTGGCCGGCGGCCTCGTTGCGCTTGACCGGGATGACGGCGTCGATTGCCTCCTCCACCACGGCCACGAGCGCCCGGCGGCACTCCCCCAGCGAGTCAAAGCCTCCCGCCTTGACGAGGCACTCGATCGAACGCTTGTTGCAGGCAGAGAGCGGGATCTTGTCGAGGAAGTCCTGGAACGAGGTGAAGGGGCCCTTCTCCTCGCGAGCCTTGATGATACCCTCCACCACGTTTGTTCCCACGTTGCGAACGGCCCTCAGACCCACGCGGATCTCTTCGCCCACCGCCGTGTAGTCCGCCAACGAGCTGTTGACGTCCGGCACGAGCACGTTGATCCCCATGCGGCGGCATTCGGCAAGGTAGGTGGCCACCTTCGTCTTATCTGACATCTTCGAGGTGAGCAGCGCCGCCATAAACTCGGCAGGGAAGTGTGCCTTGAGGTAGGCCGTCTGGTAGGAGACCAGCGCGTATGCCTCCGAATGCGACTTGTTGAAGGCGTAGGAGGAGAAGGGCAGCAGGATGTTCCACAGGGTGTCGATGGAGTCCTGGGAGAAGCCGTTGTCAAGCATGCCCTGGGAGAAGCTGGCGAATTGCTGCTGTAGCACCTCAGCTTTCTTCTTACCCATCGCCTTGCGCAGGATATCTGCCTGGCCGAGCGTGAAACCGGCGAGCTTCTGGGCGATACGCATCACCTGCTCCTGGAAGACAATCAGGCCATGGGTAACTCCGAGGATATCCTCGAGTGCCTCCTCCAGCTCGGGATGGATCGGGGTCTTCTCCTGCAGACCGTTCTTGCGCAACGCGTAGTTCGTGTGCGAGTTCGCGCCCATGGGACCCGGGCGGTAGAGGGCAGAGACGGCGGAGATATCAGCGAAGCTGTCCATCTTCATCTGCCGAAGCAGGGTGCGCATGCCCGCTCCATCGAGCTGGAAGATGCCGAGCGTATCGCCGCGGGCAAGCAGATCGTACGTCTTGGGATCGTCAAGCGGGATGTTGTCAATATCCGGCGCTTCCTTGCCGTTCACCCGGATGTTCGCCAGCGCCGCCTCGATCACCGTGAGGTTTGACAGGCCAAGGAAGTCCATCTTGATCAGGCCCAGCTCCTCACATTCGGGGTACTCGAACTGGGTGAGGATGGCCCCGTCCTGCTGACGCATCATGACGGGGATAACATCGGTCAACGTCTTGGAGGACATGATGACCGCGCAGGCGTGCATGCCCGTCTGGCGTGTCATCCCCTCCAGCCCGCAGGCGAGATCGTAGACCTTCTTGCAGTCCGGATCGTTCTCGATCAGTTCGCGGATCTCCCCCGCCTCCGCGTAGCGCGGATTGTCCTTGTTAAACAGTTCGTTGACCGGGATGTCCTTGCCCATCACCGACGGCGGCATCGCCTTTGTCAGCCGATCGCCCATCTCGTAGGGATAGCCGAGCACCCGGGACGCATCCTTGAGGGACTGCTTGGCCTTGATCGTGCCGAAGGTGACCACCTGGGAGACCTTGTCCTTGCCGTACTTCTCCTCGACGTACTCGATCACCTCGTCCCGCCTGCTATCGTCGAAGTCGATATCAAGATCGGGCATCGAGATGCGCTCGGGGTTCAAGAACCTCTCAAACAGCAAATCGTGCTTGATCGGATCGAGCTGTGTGATCTCAAGCGCGTAGGCCACCATCGAGCCTGCTCCGGATCCTCGCCCCGGGCCCACCCGGATCCCGTTGCGGCGCGCCCAACGAATGTAGTCCGAGACCACGAGGAAGTATCCCGGGAAGTCCATCTGCAAGATCACGTCCATCTCATAGTCCGCCCGCTTGCGCACGTCATCCGGAATGACTTCCCCGTAGCGCCGGTGGAGGCCCTCATTGACCTCGCGCACAAACCACGACTTTTCATCCTCACCGCTGGGCACCGGGAACTTCGGCATGTAGTTCACGCCGTCCGCCGTGGTGTCAAAGTGGACGTTGCAACGCTCCACGATCGCCAGCGTGTTCTCGCAGGCACCCTGGAGGTGACCGAAGGAATTCCACATGTCTTCCGTAGTGCGGATGTAGTAGCCCGTGCCCTCGAAGCGGAAGCGATCCGGATCCATGAGCGTGGAGCCCGAGTTCAAGGCCAGCATCGCGTCCTGAACCGTTGACTGATCCTGGGTGACGTAATGAGAATCGTTGGTAGCCAATAGCGGCGCGTCAATCTTGCGGGCGATCGCGAGAAGATCGTCTTTGACCCGGCGCTCGATGTCCAGGCCGTGATCCATAAGCTCAAAGTAAAAGCTCTCCTTGCCAAAGATATCCTGGAACTCACCCGCCGCCTTCAGCGCCTCATCGAACTGGCCCAGCCGGAGCCTGGTCTGGATCTCCCCCGACGGGCATCCAGCGGTGCCGATGAGCCCGTGGTGGTACTTTTCAAGCAGCTCCCGATCAATACGCGCCGCCTTGCCCAGCGTGCCCTCGATCGAGGCGAGCGACTGCATGCGGAAGAGGTTATGCATGCCCTCCGTGGTCTCCGCCAGCAAAGTCATGTGCGTGTAGGAGCCGCGCGCCGACACGTCGTCCCTCCGCTGAGCCTCCGTACCCCAAAACACGCGGGTCTTATCATGGCGGGAGGTGCCCGGCGTCATGTAAGCCTCCAGGCCGATGATCGGCTTGATCCCGGCCTTGTTCGCCGCCTTGTACAGTTCGTAGGCGCCGTGCAGGTTTCCGTGATCCGTGATGGCCACGGCGGGCTGACCGAGCGCCGCCACCTCCTTGACCAGGCGGTCAATCTTCGCAGCCCCATCGAGCAACGAATAGTCGGTGTGGACGTGGAGGTGAGCGAAGTTCTTAGCCATGGGATGTAGTCTAGCGAGGGTCTCCGACAAAAAACTGTGACGTCGGAGCAAGTCCGCGCTCATCCTAGGAAGACGCGCAAAACTACCTCACGTCGGCGCGTCGCAGATCGAGGATCATGTCCTGATGCCAGATGCCCTCGTCCAGGTAACGCTGCCCGTTTTTCACCTCGTAACCGAGGCTGCGGTAAAAGCCCATCGCGGCTTCCTGCGCCGACAGCTCGGATCGGGTGACGCCGTCCACGGCATAGTCAAGCGCCATCTCGTGAATCTTCATCATGACCGCACGCCCGACCCCAGTCCCCCGAGTCCACGCGTGTACCGCCATGCGGCCCACGTGCACGCGCCCCGGCCCGTCCACAAGGAGGCGCGCCGTGCCAGCGTCGCGACCGTCGACCTCGGCGAGCACGTGGCGCGTGGACGGATCGAGATCGAGCGCGTCGATCTCGTTTTCTGCGGCCACGTTCTGCTCGTCAACGAAGACCGCGAGGCGGATGGCGAAGCATCGCTCGAGTTCCTCCTCAGTGGTCACTTCCCACACGTTCACGGCCGCACCTCATACATTCCCTCGCGAACAATTTCCAAAGCGTGTTCGAGATCCGCAGGATACTGTGATTCAAATTCAATGTAGTGCCCGGTCGTCGGGTGTTCAAAACCGAGACGAACCGCGTGGAGCCACTGGCGTTCCAACCCCAGCTTCTCCGCCTGCACCGGATCGGCGCCGTACATGACATCGCCCAGGCAGGGGTGCTTGATGGCGGACATGTGGACACGGATCTGGTGCGTGCGCCCGGTCTCCAAGTGGACCTCGACAAGCGCGGCACCCGCCATCGATTCGACGACGTCGTAGTGCGTGATCGCGTGCTTGCCGTCCGCGCGAATCCCCATCTTCCACTGGTGGCGCATGTCGCGCCCAATCGGCGCGTCAACCGTGCCGGACATCGGATCCGGAAGGCCCTGGACGAGCGCGTGGTAGATCTTCTTCACCCGCCGCTCGCGGAAGGCGTGCTTGAGTCCAGAGTAGGCGCGTTCGGACTTGGCCACCACCATCGCCCCCGACGTGCCCACGTCGAGGCGGTGGACGATTCCTTGACGCTCCTGCGGGCCCGACGTCGTCAAGCGCACCCCCGAAGCGAGTAGCGCCCCGAGCACGTTCGGGCCGTCAAAATTCTGGGAGGCGTGCGCGGCCACACCAGCGGGCTTGTCGACAACGATGATGTCCTCATCTTCGAAGATCAGGCCCATGCCGTCCACCGGCGTCTCGCGCACCACCGGTTCCTCGCCCGGTAGCTCCACCTCCAGCACACTCCCCGCGGCCACCCTGGTCGAGTTCTTGGGCCGGGCGCCATCCAAGCGCACCTGGCCGCCTTCGACCAGTTCGGCGCACTTGGCACGTGACAGGCCGGTGATCGTGGCGAGCGTTGCGTCCACGCGACCGCCCGCCAACCCGTCCGGAACGAGGTAGGTCTTCACTGCTCCTTCTCCGCGTGGAAGAATTCGTAGAACAAGAGCGCCGCCACGCCCGCCACCAGCGCGATGTCGGCCACGTTGCCCACGAAGTAGCCGTTGTAGTCGATCATGTCCACCACGTGCCCCTCCGGGAATCCCGGCGCGCGGAAGAGCCGATCCAGCAGGTTGCCCACGGCTCCACCCCAGACAAAGCCGAGGATGATAGCGGGCACGCGCGCGCTGCGCGCAATGAGAAAGGGCAGACCGATGCTGACGACGACGGCGATCGCCGTGATCACCCACGTCATCGAGTTGCCCAAGGAGAATGCGGCACCCGAATTAAACACGAGGCGCAAAGACAGGACGCTACCGAGCAGCTCGATCCGCTCCCCGCCACCGAGCGCGCCGAGCGCCCACTGCTTGACCAGCTGGTCGATGGCAATAGTGGCAAGGCCAAGAGTAAAAGGAAGAATCTTCTTCATCGCACACACAAGGAAAGGAGGACACCCACGCGCCCTCCTCACCCATGACAAGAACTACTGGTTGGAGTTGTTCTGCATCTCGACATTCTGCAGCAGCGACTCGAGGTAGCTACGCAGACGCGTGCGGTAGTCACGCTCGAACTCGCGCAGCTCGGAGATCTTGCGCTCGAGCAGCGAGCGCTCCTCCTCCAGCTTGGTGAGCGTGCGGTTGTGGATGTCCTCCGCCTCGGTGATGATGCGGGTGCGCTCGGCGTTCGCCTCGGTGATGATCCGCTCCTCCTCGGCCTTGCCGTTGGCCACGTGCTCGTCGTGCAGACGCTGGGCGAGGGCGAGCATCGAGGTGGCATCCGTGACCTCGCTGGCCGCCGGCTGGACCTGAGCGAACTGGGCGGTGGAGGTGGCGTCCGACGGCGCAGCCTGGTCAGCCTGCGGAGTGGAAAGGCCTAGCTGGTTCTCGAGCTCGGTGATGCGAGCCTTTGCCGTCTGCAGCTGGGCCTCGAGCTCAGCCTTCTCCTTCGTCAGGGTCGCGATGGTTTCGGCGACCTCGTCGAGGAAGAAATCGACCTGGTCCTTATCGAAGCCATCCTCGGCACGCTTCGGTTCGTTGAAGCGCATATTGACGACATCGTGCTCGGTTAGCTGAGCCATGTTCTTCACCTCGTAGTTTACTAATGATAGTTGCGGGAGGTATACCCCAGGTATAAACCCTCGTCCCGGTTTAGACTACTAGACCAACGCGACTTATACCTAGCGGTTAATTGAGTATTGACACACCTTCGCCGTTTATCACGTCACAATTCGCGGCTCTGGTGCCCCGAGAAACGCCCACACCACAGACGAAAGTCACGGGCGCACCTAGAGCAGGTAGGCGAAACGCTGGATCACCTGAACAGCGATAAACAGGACAATAAAGCCCAGGTCGAGACTGACCCCGCCGAGGTTGAGCGGGGGGATAAACCGGCCGAGGAATTTCAGCGGCGGGTCGGTCAGCTTGTAGACCAAGTTGGCCACCACGACAAGCCCACCCGTGGGGTACCAGTCCCGCGAGAGGATTTGGACGAAGTCCAGCACTACCCGCCCGATGAGAACCAGGATGTAGAACTGGCAGGCCCAGAAAAGGAGTAGCCCGACGATACCCATCAGGAGAAGGCGCGCGTGGCTTCCGTGCCGTACGAGTCGATCTTGACCGACTTCGGGGTCAGGAGGAAGACGTCGTCGGAGATGCTGCTAAAGGAGCCCTCGAGGCCGAAGGTCAGCCCGTAGGCGAAGTCCACGATACGCTTGCGCTCGTCGTCTGCCGCCTCCGAAAGGTTGAGCACCACGGGAAGGCCGTTGCGGAACTCCGTGGCGAAGTCCGCGGCGTCGCGGAATGTGGCGACCCACACCGTCACGATGCGGGCGACTTCGGGTGCTTGGGCCACGGGTCGGATCGGGCTCACGCTCTCGTAATCATCGTGCGCCTCGTCCTCGTAGTCCTCGTACTCGCCGTAGTCGACGTCCTCGTAGTCGTCCTCCGGCATCGCCTTTGCCGCAATCTTGTCAAACAATCCCATGGGTGCACCTCTCTCGCGTTGGCTGTCTTCTAAACTATTAGAGAAACCGGCTATTTCCGCGAACGACGCCGGTGTGTCGCACGATCTGGAGCACTCCGACGAAGCGGCCCGTCTGGGTTCGGCCGTGCGTGGCGCGCCGGTGCGAATAGTGCTCCGCAGACTCGTAGGTGCATACCGGCGAGCGGTGAATCTCACTCACGCCGCACTCCCGCAGCTGGGTCTCTAGGCCCGCCGGGATATCCAGCGCGGGTGTTCCCCACGACGTCGTGGCGCGGCTTGCCGGCCAGCGCCCACCGACCTCGTCGGCCAGTTGTGAGCTGACCTCGTAGCAGCGCCCGCAGATTGAGGGACCCAGGATCGCGATAACGTCCTCACCGAGGCGCTCAACGGCAGCCGGGCCGATGCCGAGGTCGAGGCCTGCTCGCCCGACGTGGACGACGGCGCCGCGCTCCCCGCTCGCCGCCACCAGGATGAGCGGTACGCAGTCGGCGACCATGACGGCGGCCGCTTGCCCGCGGTCGACGACGATCGCGTCCGCATCGCCGACGTTGAGAAAGCCCGCCTCGAGGCGCGAGTCGCGAAAGTCGGCGATGTGGTCGGCGTGAACCTGGTTCATCCAGGCGACCGATTGGCCGATGCTCCCCTCGAATCTCTTTCGGTTAGCCTCCACGGCCCCGCGGTCGTCGCCCACGTGGAAGCCCAGGTTGAGGGAGGCGTATTCCCCCGTCGAGGACCCTCCTCGGACGCTGGTGAAACCCGCCCGCACGCCGGGCGGGAGCGGACCGTGAAACCAATCGATGAGGGATGAAGAAGACACGTTCCCATTGTGCCAAAAATCCCCGGCGCGCATGAGCGCGCCGGGGACAGGTTGGAGGAAGGCTCTACTCGTCGCCGAAGAGGAAGGGCGGAATGTCCAGGTCCGGGCGCTGGCGCTTCGGCTCGTCGATCACCGGCACCTCGAGCGGAGTTCCGCTCACCGCCGGGCGGTGGGCCGTGGGAACAGGCTGCTCTTGCTGATGTGCCTGGCCGGGCGTACGCTCATCGGTTGGCACGGCGGGAACCACCGGCGTAGCCGGGACCGTGGGTGCCGCCTGCTGCACGGGTGCGGCGGGGTCGCGCAACACGTCGTCGGTCTCGTCGAAGCCGGCAGCGATGACGGTCACACGCACGTCGTCGCCCAGCGACTCGTCGACGATGATGCCGATGATGATGTTCGCATTCGGGTCCACGGCCTCCTTGACCATCTGCGCCGCCTCGGACTGCTCGCGCAGGCCAAGGTCGGTGGAGGAGGTGAAGGCAAGGAGCACGCCGTGGGCGCCGTCGATGCGCGCCTCAAGCAGCGGGGAGGAGATGGCGTTTTCGGTGGCGCGCAGCGCGCGGTCGGGGCCGTTGGCGGTGCCGATGCCCATGATCGCGGTTCCGGCGTCCTTCATGATCGTCTTCACGTCCGCGAAGTCGACGTTGACCACACCCGGCATCGTGATGAGGTCGGAGATGCCCTTCACGCCGTTTTGGAGCACCTCATCGGCGAGACGGTAGGCCTCGATGATGGACAGGTCCTCCTCGGTGACCTCGAGCAGACGGTCATTCGGGATAACGATGAGGGTGTCGACGGCGTCGCGCAGCTCACGAATCCCGTCGTTGGCGTTGCGCGAACGCTGGAGTCCCTCGAAGGAGAACGGGCGGGTGACCACGCCCACGGTGAGCGCGCCCTGTTCGCGGGCGGCGCGGGCGATAACGGGTGCGGCGCCGGTGCCGGTTCCGCCGCCCTCGCCCGCGGTGACGAACACCATGTCCGCTCCCTCGAGGGTGGAGACCACCACGTCGAGGTTTTCCTCAGCCGCGCGCTTACCCACGGTCGGGTCCGCGCCGGCCCCCAGGCCGTTCGAGACGTCGCGCCCGATGTCGATCTTGGTTTCGGCCTCAGACTTGGCCAGGGACTGGCTGTCGGTGTTAACGGCGATGAAATCGACGCCGGCAAGACCATCCTGGATCATGCGATCGACGGCGTTGACGCCGCCTCCGCCGACACCAACAACCTTGATGCTTGCAGAGTTGTTCAGAGCGTACATGTGTTTTCCTTCCGAACTTCAAGTTGTACTTGAAGTTTTCTGTCTCCAACCTCGCGAAAAAGGTAGAGATCTGGGAAGCCAAATTCAATGACCACGCGGGTGTGTTGCCAGATTCATCGGCTCACAGGCGCGTCCGGCACGGAAACGTCGAAGTAGCTGGCCGTCTGGGTCAGGAGCACGGCGAGCACCTGGGCCTTGAATTCGCCCCTCTCGAGGCCGCCCCAGAAGACCGTGCGCCCCTGCGTGAGGTGGAGCGTGACCAGGTTACCCTTGGCGACCGACGCCTCGGTGACCTGCCCGAGCACACCCTGATCGAGCGTGCTCAGCACCCCAAGTCCGTCCGAGATCGCCTGTGCCGGGTCGAGCCCGTCGCTGTGACTGATCCGGGGCAGGCTGGCAGCGAGTTCGGCCGGCACGCTCAGCTCCGTCCCGTCCGCCGCCACCGCGCTGCACTGGTCCTTGGGGCCGAGACAGGCCACGGGCACCGACTCGGTGATCTCGATGCGCAGGCGGTGGCGGTAGTCCTTCGTCACCGTCGCGCTGGCGATCTCCGGGATGTCCCGAATGTCGCCCGCCAACGCGTCCGCGTCGAGCAGGAGGAGGTTCTGGCCGTCGTGGCTTGCCACCAGCTGCTCGAGCTCGGTCTTGTCGACGATCGAGTTGGCCGCGTATCCGCCGATCTGGTCGGCCGAATACTCGTAGCGCAGGAGCGGAGAGGCGAATGCGACCCACCCGGCCAGAGCCAGGAGCGCAACGACGCTCGCGCCGATCCCCAGCCTCTTGAGGCGGAGGCGGCGCGCCTCGCGCTTGCGCTCGGTCCGACGCGCTTGAAGGTCGCCCGGATCCGAACGCCGGGAGGCGAGCCGCCTGCCCAGTTCGGCGCCCGCGGCACGCGCGGACTGCGTCAGGAGGCTCAGCCTTCCCGGCCCCCGCCCGACCTCGGAGTCGGAGAGTGGCACGCCGTCACCCTTGCCTGATTCTTCCCGGCCGCACGCTTGGCTCTCGAGATAGCTTTCCTCCGAGCCATGATCCTCATCCTCAAGCTCGAGCGGAACCATCGGCGCCGTGAGGATGTAGTCCTCCGCGCGCGGGGGCGGCTGGCGAAGCTCCCCACCGCTGTCACGCTCGCGGGCGCCACCGGTGAGCTTGCGCGGCTTCTTCGGTTGCCGAGGTGCTCTCATAGCGCCTCGAGCACGACGTCAGCCAGCTCCGTCACGTCCCCCGCACCCATCGTCAAGATGATGTCGCCCGGCTCGGAGAGCGCGGCGATGCGGCGCGCGGCCTCCACGCGGTCGGTCACCAGCTCCGAGCCCGGTAGCTGGTCGGTGATGACGTTCGCCTCAGCGCCGTCCGAGGGCACCTCACGCGCCGCGTAGACCGATGTGACCACCACCGAGTCCGCAAGTGCGAGCGCGCGAGCGAACTCCTCGGCGAAGATCTGCGTGCGCGAATAGAGGTGGGGTTGGAAGAGCACCCGCACACCCGCCGTCGTCTGCTGGCGGGCCGTCTCGAGCGTGGCGCGCACCTCCGTGGGGTGGTGTGCGTAATCGTCGATCACGCGCCGGCCCGCCGCCTCGCCGCGAAGCTCGAAGCGCCGCCCGGTCCCGCGGAAGGCGGCCAGGGCCGCCGCCATCTGCTCCGGCTCCTCACCAAGCTCCACGCCGACGAGCAATGCGCCGGTAGCGTTAAGAATGTTGTGCTTGCCCGGGACGGCAAGGTGCAGATCGATCGGCTTGCCGCGGAACGTGATCCGCGCACCCGAGTCCGTGTCCTCCACGTGGGCGTGGTTCTCCAGCCCCTCGCCGCGCCCGTAGGTCCATGCCCGGATGCCCTCCGAGCGGGCACGTTCAGCCAGCTCAAGGGCGCCATCGCTGTCCGCGCACGCCACGAGCAGGCCCCCGAACTCAATCCGGTGGGCAAACTCCACGAAGGCCTCGAAGAAGGCCACCTTCGAGCCGTAGTGGTCGAGGTGGTCAGGCTCCACGTTCGTCACCAGCGCCACGCGCGGGCGGTAGTTGAGGAAAGACCCGTCGGACTCGTCAGCCTCGGCAATAAACATCGAGCCGCGCCCCAAATGCGCGCCGGATGCCCCGCCGGCGAGCCGCCCCCCGATCGCCCGCGAAGGATCACGCCCCAATTCGGACAGCGCCACGGCGAGCATGCCCGACGTCGTCGTCTTCCCGTGCGCGCCCGCAACAGCCACAAAGTCCTTGTCCGCCGCCGCGATGGCGAGCGCCTGGCTGCGGTGGATGACCTGCTGGCCGCGCTCCGTGGCGATGCGCAGCTCGGGGTTGTCTGCCTTGATCGCGGTAGACAGGACCACGGTGGCGGTCGGGTCGACGTTCGCCGCGTCATGGCCGACGTAGACGGTGGCGCCCGCGGCCTTCAGACGTTCGAGGTTGGCCGAATCCTGGCGATCCGAGCCGGTCACGGTCTCGCCGCGCTCAAGCAGAAGCTCGCCGACCACGCTCATGCCCGCGCCTCCCGCGCCGATAAGGTGATACATCATCGCTCCCCCTCCGCCACGTGCATCGCGATGCTCGCCAGGCGGCTGGCCGCGTTCAACGGTGACACGCCCGTCGAGCGCTGCGCCATCGTCTCGAGGCGATCACCGTCGAAAAGTGGGAGGACGTCGGAGCGAACCTTGGCGGGCGTCAGGGACTTGTTATCGATGAGGATCGCCCCGCCGGCGCTGACCACGTCGCGCGCGTTGAGGGCCTGCTCGCCGTTGCCCACGGGAAGCGGCACAAACACCGCCGGGATGCCGAGCGCCGACAGCTCGGCCACCATCCCGGCACCCGCGCGGGAGACCGCGAGGTCTGCCACCGCGTAGGCGCTCTCCATGTCGGACAGGTAGTCGAGGACGACGTAGCCGGCGTCGGGCGCGGCGGCTCGGACGTCGTCGCCCTTGCCCTGGCCCGTGATGTGTATGACCTGGATGCCGGCCGCGCGGATGTCGCAGGCAGACTCGGCGAAGACCTCGTTGAGGTGCTGGGCGCCGGATGAGCCGCCCGTCACCAGCATGATCGGCTGATCCGGGTCGAGTCCGAAGCGCGCGGCGGCCTCCTCACGCCCGGCGCGCCTCCCACCGGGGCGCGCCGACAGCCGCTCAATCTCGCGCCTGAGAGGCAAGCCCACGCTGACCGTGATGCCTTTCGCCGCGCGTAGCGGCGTTGAGGGAAAGGTGAGGGCAACAGTCGCCGCAAAGCGCGCGCCTAGCCTATTGGCCATGCCCGGGCGGGCGTTGCCCTCATGAACGACGACCGGGACCTTGCGCTTGCGGGCCGCGAGGTAGACGGGGGTTGAGACGTAGCCGCCGAAGCCTATGACGGCCTCGGCCTCGTGCCGGTCGAGCACCTCGCCGGCAGCCGCGATCGCCGCCTTGAAGTTCATGGGAAACCTTGCCATGTCCGCCGAGGGCTTGCGCGGCAGCGGTACGCGCGGGATCGTCTCGAGCTCCAGCCCGGCGGCCGGGACGAGGGTGGTTTCCAGCCCGGCCTCGGTGCCGACGGCGACCACCTGGGTGCCCGGATGCTCCTTGGTGATCGCACTGGCCGTCGCCAGCAAAGGGTTGACGTGGCCGGCCGTTCCCCCTCCCGCAAGTACGATTGCCATTATCGCTCGCTCCTCACTAGGGTTCGTATACGTTGCACAAGCCTACCGCGAACCCGCCAGCTCTCCCGAACGCCGGGGACGGCGAGCGCGGCGGAGATGACACACCCGACCATCGCGAGGGTGGCGAGCATGGACGATCCGCCCATGGAGATGAACGGTAGCGGCACGCCGAAGACGGGCAGGAGGCCCGTGACCACGAACATATTCGCCAGCGCCTGCCCGCACAGCCACAGCGCCGCACCCGCCGCCATGAGCTGGGCGTACCTGGCGGGGTGCTTTCGGCAGATCTCCACCAGCCCCCAGCCCAGCGCGAGGAACAGGGCGATAACAGTCAAAGTCCCCAGCAGGCCGAGCTCTTCGCCGATGACCGCGAAGATGAAGTCGGTGTGGGCCTCGGACAGGTCGCGCCACTTTTCCTTGCCTGCGCCGATTCCCGCGCCGGTGAGTCCGCCGGTGCCGAAGGCGAACTGCGAGAAGTCCGACTGGGTGGGCTTATGCGTGTCCGGCAGCGTGAACAGGTTGGTAAAGAACTCCTCGATGCGTCGCAGACGAGAGCGGTTGGCCTCCACCAGGATGCTCACACCGAGCGCGCCGAAGATCGCCACCACACTCAGGTGCTTGATCCGCAACCCCGCCAGGAGGAACAGCCCGCCGCCAATGAGGATGTAGATCAACCCTGTGCCCACGTCCCCGCCCGCGACCACCAGCCCCGCGGCGCCGAGGAATCCCAGCGCGGGGATCCACAGCGTGCGCAGGTTCTCGATCTCGGATAGCTGGAGGCGGGAGAGCATGTGGGCGAGCCACAACACGAGCGCCAGCTTGATGAACTCCGAGGGCTGGATCGTGATCGAGCCCAGGGAGAGCCAGTTGTTGTTTCCGGACACGCCCCCGCCCTGGACGAGTACGCCGAGCTGCAACGCGAAGCCGAGGCCGAGGAAGACGTGCACGAATCTCCGCGTGACCTGGTACGGGATGAGCGCCATGACAACCAGGCCCACCACGCCGACGAGCGTGGTCAACGCCTGGCGGGTCGCCACGGAAAAGAGCGTCAGATCCGGGTTGACGTCAACCGCCCGGATGGAACTCGGCGCCGTGGATGAGTAGACCATGACGACGCCGAGAACTGTGAGACAGGCCGTGGCGAGCATGATGACCGCCAAGGCCCGCAGGATGTCGTTACGGCGGGCAAGCTCACGCTCGGAGAGCACGCCGCCCTCAAGCGTCGCCATCGTGACCATCCAGCCTCGCGACCGCCGCCGCGAACTTCTGCCCACGCTCGGCGTAGGAGATGAACTGGTCCTGGGAGGCGCACGCCGGCGCCAAGATCACGGTATCGCCCGGGATGGCGAAGGCGGCGGCCGCGGCGACGGCGTCCTCCATCGGCGTCGTCGAATCCGGTGCCACGTAGTGAACCGGCGAGTCGAGGCCGGCAAGTGCGGAGCGCCACGGTTCCTGGTCTCGCCCGATCACAACGACTGCGCGCAGGTGATCCTTGACCTTGCCAACGAGCTGCTCGAAGCGCACGCCCTTGGCCAGCCCGCCGACGATCCACACGGCGTTCTCCAGTGCGCGTACCGAGGCCTCGGCGGCGTGGGCGTTGGTGGCCTTCGAGTCGTCCACGTAGGACACGCCATCGACATGCGCCACCGTCTCGATACGATGGTGGCCGCCCTCGAAGCCGCGCAGTCCCGTGCGAACCGCCTCCGGTGTCACCCCAACGGACCTGGCGAGGGCGGCCGCGGCGAGCGCGTCCTTGGCAATGTGAACGGGAAGGGCAGCTCCCTCGGGCGCGAGGTGGGCGATGTCGGCCACCTCGAAAAGCGCCTCCGCGTGCGTGTGGCGCCCGGGTATGAAGGCTCGGTCGACTGCCTGCGCGTCCACGAAACCCAGCTGGCCAACGGAGGGCACCCCCATCGATAGCCCGATTGCGCGAGCCCCCTCCATCACGTCGGCATCGTCGACCATCCCCTGGACTGTCGCGTCTCCCACCGGATAGAGGCAGGCCACGCGCGCGTGGGTGTAGATCCTGGCCTTGGCCTTACGGTACTCCTCGAAGTTGCCGTGCCACTCGAGGTGGTCGTCGGCGATGTTGAGGCACACCGCCGCGGTCGGCTCCATCGAGTAGGTGGCAGAAAGCTGGAAGGAGGACAGCTCGAAGGCGAAGGCCTCAGGCGCGTCGTCGCTCGTGTCGCTGACGGCCGTGACGGCGGGCGTTCCGACGTTTCCCACGGCGAGCGCTCGCAGCCCGCTCGCCCGCAGGATAGCCTCGGTCATGGTCACGGTGGTCGTCTTGCCGTTCGTACCGGTGATGCACAGCCAAGGAGCGAAGACGCCGTCGTTGGCGGCGCGAAGGTGCCAGGCCAGCTCGATCTCTGACCACACCGGAACGCCGGCCGCGGCCAGCGCCTGCCACTCGGGGCCAACCTGACGGAAGCCGGGGGCGATGATGACGAGGTCGGGGCGCCAGGCGAGCAGGGACTCACACAGTGCGACCGGGTCGGGCTCGGCAGCGCCGTCGAGGTGAGAGTATGGCTCACGGGCACCAGCCTTGCCATCCCACGCGGACAGGATCGCCTGCGTGTGCTGCGTCAGAGCGTCAAGGCAGGCCCGGCCGGAGACCCCCAGGCCGAGTACCGCCACGCGTGTGGACGCGAACTGCGCCGCGCCTGGAATCGTGCGAGTCATTGGCGTGCCAACCATTCTGCGTAGAAGATACCGATTCCGCAGGCGACCATGAGCGCCTGGATGAGCCAGAAGCGCACCACGATCGTCACCTCCTTCCAGCCCTTGAGCTCGAAGTGGTGGTGGAGCGGGGCCATTCGGAACACGCGTCTGCCCGTGGCCTTGAAGACCCCGATTTGGATCACGTCCGACATGACGATGACGACGAACAGCCCGCCGAGCAAGACGCCGAGGATCTCGGTCTGAGTGAGGATCGTCAACCCCGCGAAGGCGCCGCCGAGCGCGAGCGATCCAGTGTCCCCCATGAAGATCGCGGCCGGGGAGGTGTTGTGCCACAGGAAGCCAAGGCAGGCGCCTACGATCGCCGCGGCAACGATCGCCAGGTCGCGGGGGTCGCGCACGTCGTAGCAGCCCGCGGCGGGGTTTACCACCGAGGTGCAGGTCTGGTAGGACTGCCAGATCGTGACGAAGGCGTAGCCGGCAAAGGCGATCGCGCAGGCGCCGGCCGCGAGCCCGTCCAGGCCGTCGGTGAGGTTGACGGCGTTCGACCACGCGGTGATGAGAAAGTTGGCCCAGATGATGAACAGAATCAGGCCCGCGACCGCACCTAGGTGGGCGAGGTTGATGTTCGTATCGCGCACAAAGGAAATCCGGGTGCTGCCCGGTGTGCGATGGTAGTCGTTGCGGAACTGCAGCGCCGCGACCGCAAACGAAATACCCACGACCGCCTGGCCGATGATCTTCACCATCGGGGTCAGGCCGAGGGAACGCTCGTTGCGGATCTTGGCGAAGTCGTCGAGGAAGCCGATGAGGCCCATGCCGGCCATGAGGGCAAGCAGGAGGATGCCGGAGGCGTTCGGGCCGCGCCCAGTGGCGATGTTGGCCATCGCGTAGCCGACAATGGTGGCGAAGATGATGACGACGCCGCCCATCGTGGGCGTGCCGCGCTTGACCAGGTGGGTGGTTGGCCCATCCTCGCGGATGAACTGCCCATACTGGCGCTTGCGCAGGAAACGCACCAGCACCGGCGTGCCAAGCAGCGACACGAGGAGCGCTGTTGCTACCGAGATGAGAATTGCGAGCATTTAGTCCTCTCCCACCAGCGCGTCAGCCACGCGCCACACGCCCGAACCATTCGAACCCTTCAGCAAGACTACGTCACCTTCCCGCAGGATCGTGGTAGCCACGTCGAGCGCACCCTCAGATGATGCGCTCTCGGTCTGGATTCCTTCCTCCGCCGCAGCGCGCGTCAGGGCGCCGGTTTCCTCCCCGACGCCGATCACGACGTCGACCGAGCGGGCCGCGGCGTAACGCCCGATCGCCTCGTGTTCAGCCTGTGAGGCCTCGCCGAGTTCGAGCATGGAGCCCAGCACGGCGACCTTGCGCCGGCCCTCGCCGAGCCTTTCGAGCGCGTCGAGGCCGGCCCGCATCGAATCGGGGTTGGCGTTGTAGGAGTCGTCGATGATGAGAATGCCGCCGCGTTCGCAGACGGACATGCGGTGCGGGCTGGCGGCCCCGGTGACGGACAGGACGCGCGCAATCTCCTCCACGCCGATCCCGAAAACGTCGGCCACGGCCGCGGCCGCAAGCGCGTTGGCCACGTGATGCTCGCCCACCAGGGCGAGGGTCACAGCCGCTCGGCCCGTCGAGGTCACGAGCACGAAGGATGCCCGGCCGGCGTCGTCCACGGTGACGTCCTCGGCGTAGACGCCCGGTAGCTCGGGGTCGCCGAAGAAGAGCACGTCATTGTCGGTCAGTTCCGCCATGGCGCGCACCCGGTCGTCGAGCGCGTTGAGGATAACCGTGCCGCCCTCGCGCACGCCGGTCACCATCTCGGACTTGGCCTTGGCCACGTTCTCGATGCCGCCAAAGTGGCCCAGGTGGGCCCGGGCGACGATGAGGACGAGGCCCACATCCGGCGGCGCAATGGAGGTCAGGTAGTCGATGTTGCCCATGCGGTCGGCGCCCATCTCGAGCACGAGCGTGGCCGTGTCGGCGTCGGCGCGCAACACGGTCAGCGGCAGGCCGAGCTCATTGTTGAACGATCCGGGCGGGGCGATGATCGGACCGCGGATGGCCAGTAGCGAGGCGAGCAGGTCTTTCGTCGTGGTCTTGCCCACCGAGCCGGTGACGGCCACCACCCGCAGGCGCGGGTTAGCCTCGCGCGCCCGGCGCAGGCTCTCACGGGCGAGGGAGCCAAGAGCGTCAAGAACGTCGTCGACGACGATGAGCCGATCGGCGGGTACTCCGGAGGCGAGGGCGAGATCCGGGTCGACGCTCATGACCGCGCTCGCGCCCGCCTCGATCGCGCTTCCCGCCAGCGTCGATCCGTCCACGCGTTCCCCTGCGATCGCCACGAAGAGTTCCCCGCCGCGGATCTGACGCGTGTCGGAGACGACCGCGGTTACCTGGTCATCCGCCGCCGGCGCGCGGGTGCGACCGCCCGCATCCGCCGCCGCCTGTTCGATCGAGATCGCAATCATTCGCCCTCCATACGCTGCGTCAGTGCCGTCCGCGCCACCACGCGGTCATCAATACTGATAGCGCGGTCCGCGACCTCTTGGATGGTCTCGTGCCCGCGCCCTGCAATAAGAATAGTGTCATCGCTGCCGCAGGCCATGATCGTGGTGATGATGGCCTGCTCACGATCTGCGATCTCGACGTAGTCGAAGCCCTGAGGGATCCCCGCGATGAGATCGCGGCGGATCTGTGCCGGATCCTCCGAGTGCGGGTCGTCGTCGGTGATAACCAGATAGTCGGCGTGCTCCGCGACGGCGGCAGCCATTTTCGGGCGCTTACCCCGGTCGCGATCGCCCGCCGAGCCGGTGATGACGACGAGCCGACCGCCGCGCGCCGCACGCAGCGAGGTCATCGCCTTGACAAGGGCGTCAGTGTTGTGGGCGAAGTCGACCACCGTGTAGGGGTGCTCCCCCACCACCTCCATGCGGCCCGGGATGGTCGGGCTGATGCCGTCCTCGCCGAGCGCGCTCGCCAGCGCCTGCGCGCTCACGCCGGACTCCATCACCATCACGGCCGCCAACGCGGCGTTGGCCACGTTGAAGCTGCCCGGCAGGCTGGTGAAGGTGTCCAAGGTTCCGGCGGGCCCGGTGAGTTGGATGGTCTGCACGCCCCCGTCGAGCGTCGAGGCGACCCGCCAATCGGCGTCGTTGCCGCGCACGGACAGCGACACGGCCGCCCCGGGACGACGCTCGCTGACCTCCCGGTACAGGCGCCGCCCCCACTCGTCGTCGACCGTGATGACGCCGCGCTCGCAGTGGTCCGAGTCGAAGAGCACCGCCTTGGCCCGGAAATACTCTTCGAGCGTCTTGTGGTAGTCGAGGTGGTCTTGGGTGAGGTTCGTAAATCCCGCCACGTCAAAGCGGATCGGCTCCGTGCGCCCCTGGGCGAGGGCATGAGAGGACGTCTCCATGACCAGGTCGGTGCCCCCGCGCTCAACCAGCCTGGCGAGCATGCGCTGCAGGTCGACCGGCTGGGGCGTGGTCAGCTGCGCCGGCACCGCCTCTCCCGCGATCCGAACCTCAACCGTGCCGATGAGCCCGGTGGTCCGCCCGAGGTGGACCAGCGCGTCGTCGATCATGTAGGCCGTCGAGGTCTTGCCGTTCGTACCGGTCACGGCGAAGGTGGTGAGCTTCTCATCCGGGCGACCATAACAGTACGAGGCGACAAGTCCGGCGACTCGCGCGGGGTCCTCCACGACGAGTACGGGCACCCCGACGTCGCCCGCGATGGCCGCCCCCTCGGCGTCGGTGAGCACGGCGGCGGCCCCGGCCTCGACGGCCGAACGCGCGAAGCGGGCGGCGTGGACGCTGGCGCCGTGGATCGCCACGAATAGGTCGCCCGGGCGGACCCTCCGGTTGTCGGCGCATACCCCCGTGATCGATCCGTCCACGGGGGCGATATGCAAAAGCTCAGCGATATCGGCGAGCGAGGTGTGCGAAGGAGCCATCATTCTTCCCTACTGCTTCGATTGATTCAGTTCCGCCTCGGTCCACGGCAAGCGCACGAGCGGAACCTGCGAGGGGGCGACCTTCATCTGGCGCATGGCAAACTGGGCGGTACCGCTGAAGACGGCCGCCGCCGTATCGCCGCCATAGCCGGCACCAGCCGCGTTGTAGACGATGGAGGCGAAGATGATCTTCGGGTCCTCCGCCGGGATCGTGCCCACGAACGTTCCGGCGCGTTTGGTGAGCGCTCCGGTGGCGTCCGGAACCTGGGCCGTGCCCGTCTTGCCCGCCACGTTGTAGCCCTCCTCGCGCGCCAGCCAGCCGGTCGAATACGGGTCGGTGACCGCCTGCATCATGTCAAGCATCGTGTGCGCGGATTCCTCCGTAATGACCTGTCGGGACTCCCCGACGGCGGTCGCCGTGTATTCGCCGTCCACGCTCTGCACCCCATCGACGATGTGAAGGGGGATGTAGACCCCCTTGTTTGCGATGACGCTCATCATCTGCCCGAGCTGAAGCGTGGTGGCGCTCCAGGCCTGGCCGAACATCGTGGTGTAGTGTGTGCGCCCGCCCCAGTCCTCGTAGGGGTAGACGACGCCGCCGCTTTCGCCAGGCAGCTCGATACCGGTTCGCGAGCCCAGGCCGAAGTCCGTCATGTACCGGTAACGCACCGCGTCCTCGAGCGTGTCGCCAATCTGGATAAGGCCCGTGTTGTAGGACTTGGCGAGCGTGCCGGCCACCGTCAGCCGCTCCGCCGGGTGGTCGTCGTTATCCCGGATGACCTCCCCGTTCGGCATCTGCATCGGGGTAGAGACGAGGAAGAGATCGAGCGGGGTGATGGTGCCTTCGTTGATGGCGGCCGAATACGTGACGACCTTGCCAGTGGATCCGGGCTCGACAACCGCGGAGACGGCGCGCGAGTTCCAGTCCGCCGGGTCGGAGGCCGACAGGTTGGCCGGATCGGGCGAGTTCGAATCGGCGAGAGCGAGCACGCGTCCCGTACCCACCTCGATGACGACGGCGGTGCCCCACTCGGCCCTCTGCTCGGCCACCACCTTGTTGAGGGCGTCCTCGGTAGCCTTTTGCAGATCCGCGTCGATCGTGAGGTGAACCGAGCCGCCGTCGACGGCGGGAGTCTCGCGACGCTCGGAGTTGGGGAACACGGCCCCGCCGGCCGCCACCTCGTATTGAAGCATTCCCGGTGTGCCGGAAAGCAGGGTGTCGTACTGCTGCTCGATACCGGCCCGCCCGCTCGGGGTGTCCGACTCCTCCGTCTGGCCCAGGTAACCCACCACGGTGCCGGCCGTCGTTCCGTTGGGGTACTGGCGCTGCATGAAACGCTCGGGGTAGATGCCGCGGATGCCGAGCGCGTTGATCTCGCGCCACTCCTCCGGGGAGATGTCAGAGGCGATGAGCTGCCACTTCGACTTCGTCTCGCCCCCGAGCAGAAGACCACCCAGCTCAGCCGGGTCGGCCTTGAGCAGGGGCGCAAGGATCTTGGCCGCGGCGGCCGCACCCGCGCCGGTGATGTTGCCCTCGTCGTCGCGCGTGACAAAATCGGCGATCTCGGTCTGGTCGGCGCGCACGTTGTAGCGCTCAAGGGAGGTGGCGAGGACCGCGCCGTTGGCGTCCACGATGTCGCCGCGCTTGGCCTCCAGCGGGTAGGTGCGCCACCGGAACTCGCGAGCCGTCTCGGCAAGTGTGGAGGCCTGGACCACCTGGAGGTAGACGAGGCGCAGGCCGAGGATAGCGGCGAGAACCATCACAACCACCGCGGTCGCCCGCATCCGGCGGTTGGTCACCTTGCGTGCCGCGCGATCGGGTCCCTTCCCGGATCCGAGTCCGCGCCGAATGCCGGCGCGTACGGCGGACGCGACCGATTGGTCCTGTGACATGGCGTCCCCTAGTCCTGGGCCGGAGCGGTGATCACCCCGGTTTCAAGGTCGATGTGTTGCGCGCCGACGGCGGGGACCAAACCGAGCCCCTCCGCGCGAGCGCGCAATTGTTGCGGGGTCGCAACGGCGATGACGTCCTTCTTCAAGGTTGCCTCGCGCGCCGCGGCCTCATTCAATTCCACACTAATGTTTTTGATCTCGTATGCGCCCTGCACCATGCGTGTGTTGAGGTGAAATGCGACGCTGAACGAAGCCACCAACAGCAAGAGGCACACGAGCACCACGCTCCAAAAGCCTCGGGCCGGTGCCGGCGTGGGGACCACGGACAGTCCCGGCATCTCAATGACGGGACGAGAGGAGGGCGCGCTGAGGCGCTGGCGATCGGCGGCGATGCTCATGAGTTTTCTCTCCGGTGGTGGTCTGGGCTTACAAGGTGGGAAGGCGTGGGCGCAACGCGTTCGACGGCGCGCAGGCGGACGGAGGCGCTTCGCGGATTCGCGGCAATCTCGGCCTCGTCGGCCTTGATCGCACCACGAGTGAGCGACGCCAGGTAGGGGCCGTGACCCTCGAGCTCGATCGGGAGGCCCGCCGGCGTCGTCGACGCGGTGCCCGCGGCGAAGGCGTCCTTGACGAGGCGATCCTCCAGCGACTGGTAGGACTCCACCGCGAGCCGGCCGCCAACCTTGAGCGACTCGATCGCTCGCGGAAGCGCGAGGCGTAGCGAGTCGAGCTCCCCGTTGACGGCGATGCGCAGAGCCTGGAAGGTGCGCTTGGCAGGGTTGCCTCCCGTGCGGCGCGCGGGAGCGGGAATTGACTCGCGCACCAGCTGCGCCAGCTCGCCGGTGCGGGTAATCGGTTCCCTCTCACGACGGCGCACGATCGCCTCGGCGATCCGCCCGGCGAACTTCTCCTCGCCGTAGACGCGCAGGATCCGCGCGATCTCGGTCTTCGATTCGGTTGCCAGGATGCTCGCGGCCGTGCGCGGAGCGTCGGTATCCATCCGCATGTCGAGCGGAGCGTCGACGGAATAGGAAAAGCCACGCTCCTGCTCGTCGAGCTGGAGGGAGGACACGCCCAGGTCCATGAGGATGGCCTCAACCTTGCCTTCCTGACCGTACTCGGACGCGACGAGGTCCACATCGTCGTAGGTGGTGTGGACGGCGGTGAAGCGCCCCGCGAAACGCGCGAGGCGCTCGGAGGCGAGGCGGATGGCCGCCGGGTCGCGGTCGATGCCGACCACGAAGATGTTGGGAAAGCGGGTGAGGAAAGCTTCACTATGTCCACCCATGCCGAGCGTGGCGTCGATGAGGACGCCGCTCTCGAGCGCCGGGGCAAGCAGGTCGAGGCAGGTACGGGTCAGGACCGGCACATGCAGTGCGTTGTTGGAAGCGTCAGCCACTGCCGTTCCTTTCGTGTCGTGGTCCCCCACCGCCGCCCTGAAGCTGGGGAATTGCCGCAGGACGCCGGTGGAGGGCCGGCCGTTAGATGAGCCCGGGGATGAGCTCGTCTTCTCGATCCGCAAACTCGGATTCGTTCGATTCGAGGTACGAATTCCACTTGTCTAGGTCCCACACCTCGACGCGCGTGCCGGATCCAATCACCGCCACCTCGCGGTCGAGACTGGCGTACTGGCGAAGCGTGGCGGGGATGGTCACCCGGCCCTGCTTGTCAGGGATCTGGTCGTTGGCCCCGGAGAGGAAGACGCGGGTGTAGTTGCGTGCATCCCTCGAGGTCATCGGCGCCTGGCGGAGGTTGTCAAGAATGTTTTCGAACTCCGACATGGGAAAGATGTACAGGCAGTGTTCCTGTCCACGCGTCATGACGAGCCCGCCCTGGAGCTGATCTCGAAACTTCGCAGGGAGGATCAGACGGCCCTTGTCGTCCAAACGCGGTTCGTACGTGCCAAGGAACATCTACACCCCCTTTTTCCCGTTGGCTCCACTTTACCCCACTTTGCTCCCCACGCAAGCGTATGACGCACCACTGTGTCGATCTTTTGCGGATGTAGCGACGAAAGATCAGGTGGAGGGCTTTTCTCGGAGGCGGCCCGATGCGAAAGCGCGGACGACGCCGGGATACCCGATAAAGCCGCTATTTCGGGCGCGTGAGGGCAAAGAAAATGCGGCCGAAGCCGCATGTGGTGGAAAGTGGAGGGCTATCCCTCCTGGCGCTTACGCCACTGCTCCATCTGCCTTTCCATGAAGTCCGACCTCCCCGCCTGCTTGCGCGGCTTAGCCTCGCCAGAAACCTTCGTCATCCCCGCCGACAGATACCACAAACCCGCGAACACGACGACGACGCCCGCCACCCCTAGGGGCACAAGCTCGCTCGCCACTCCGCCGAGCACCACGAGCAGACCCAGCACGGCCACGATGAGACCGATCACTAGGTGCTTGGGAGACAGGGAGGTCTGGGTGGCCTCCCTTTCCTTGGACGCCAAGGACTGCGCGAGCCGCGGATCGTCGTCGACGAGCTGCGCCTCGAGCTGCTCGAGCATCCTGCGTTCGTAGTCAGAAAGAGCCATGGTTTCTCCCTTGATCGGTCTATTCATCCTACCAAATCCGCTCCCCCGAACGCTCGGCGCTTTCGCCGCTCGGATAACTCGGCGCTCGTCCGTCCCGCTCCACCAACGACGCCGGACCCAGCGCACCCGCCCCGAAGCGAGAGCGAACCGAGTCCATCGCAGCTTCGGCCCTCCCACGCCGGCCGTCGTCGCCGATCGCGAGCTGAATTCCCTCCTCGAGCCCAGCGAGGTTCTCGGCCCGGACCCCGAGCAACCGGATCCCGCCGTCGGGCACCCCTGCGGCCTCAAAGAGCCGCCGCGCAGCGCCGAAAACATCCGCGGCGAGCGCGGTAGGCGCCCCGAGGGTGAGGGTGCGCGAGACGGTGGAGAAGTCAGCGGCCGAGCGCACCTTAATCCCGATAGTCCACGACACGACGCCGGCGCGGCGAAGCCGGCGGGCGACGTCGTGAGAAAGCTCAAGCAGAGCCCTCTCCCCCTCCGCCCTGGTAGCGAGGGGTTCGAAGTAGGTCTGCTCTCGGCTAATCGACTTCTCCTTGCGCTGCGGAGTCACCTTGCGCGGGTCACTGCCCATGGCCAGGGCGTACAGCTGCGAGCCGGCGGCCTGCCCGAGCAAGCCGCGCAGGCGCGCCTCACCGAGGGCCGCGAGGTCGCCGATGGTGGCAATACCCTTGCGCTCGAGCCTCTCGCGCGTCTTGTCGCCCACTCCCCACAGCGCGCCGACCGGCAGGCCATGGAGGAAGGGGAGCGTCTGGTCCTTCGGGATGAGGAGGAGCCCGTCGGGTTTTGCCTGGGCCGATGCGATCTTAGCCACGTGCTTGGTGGCGGCCACCCCTACGGAGGCCGTCAGGCGCTCCTGGTCGTAGATGCGCCGGCGCAGCTCGGTGGCGATGGTCAGCGGGGAGCCGAAGATCTTGCGGGCGCCGGACACGTCGAGGAAGGCCTCGTCCACCGAGAGCGGCTCGACCAGCGGGGTGAACTCGGCAAAGATCGCCTTGATGCGGGCGGAAACCTCGCCGTAGAGCCCTTTGGAGTGGGGCAGAATGATGAGGTCCGGACACAGTCGCTTTGCGCGAGCCACCGGCATGGCCGAGTTCACCCCGGAACGCCTGGCCTCATACGAGGCCGCGGAGATGACCCCGCGTTCCTGGCCGCCCACCGCCACTGGCTTGCCCACCAGCTCAGGCTTGGTCAGCAATTCGACCGAAACGAAAAAGGCGTCCATGTCCACGTGAAGGATTGGGGTCTGCGAATCGTCGCTACCCCAATCTTTCTTCGCCTCCGGCGAGCGCGGTGCCCGTGACATGTCCCTCCCCTCCTTCAAGGATGAGTCTAGACTGTGGCCATGGCCCGCAAATCAAACGCAGGACTCACGCGCGTCCAGACCTCCATGTCGAGCGTGGATATCGTCGAGCGCGACGGCCTGCTCACCCTGTACGTGGACGGCGTGGAGTCCTCCGCCATCGACCCGCTCGATCCCGCCCACCTCGAGTTCGAATACATGCAGCACATCCGCATCGCGCTCGATGCGATGATCGACGGGCCCGTCCGCGCCCTCCACCTGGGCGGGGCGGGCTGCGCGCTCGCGCGTGCGATCGACGCCGAACGGCCCGGCTCACGCCAACTGGCCATCGAGATCGACCCCGAACTCGCCACGCTCGTGCGCGAGTGGATCGACCTGCCCTCAGCGCCGCGGCTACGCATCCGCGCCGAGGACGCGCGCGTGACGCTCGACACCAATAGCGGATCGTGGCACCTCATCGTGCGCGACGCCTTCGCCGCCGGCCGCATCCCCCGCCACCTCACCACGGTGGAGGCCCACGCGGATGCCGCGCGCCTGCTGGCGGACGGGGGCCTGTACGCGCTCAACATCGCCGGCGAAGCGGGCCTGGCCCCCGTCTATCGCGAGGTGCGCGCGCTCCGCATCAGCTTCGCCCATATCGCGGCGATCGCCGATCCCGCCATCGTCAAGGGCCACCGCTTCGGCAACGTCATCCTGCTCGCCTCCCAGGCCCCGCTCCCGCTCGAAACCATGTCCCGCGCCGTGCGCCGCCTGCCCCTGCCGACGGTGGTGGTGGGGCAGGCGCGACTAGAGGAGTCGGCAGCCGGCGCACCCCTCCTTCACGACGCCGACGTCGGCTGGCCGCCGGCCGCGCCCCTACGAGGCTAACGAGCTACTTTTCGCCACCCTCGGACTCGTCGTCGCGCGAGAGCCGGCCGAATCCCCCGCGAAAGCCCTTGCCGAGGCGGCGCAAATCCGAGGCGAAGCCGCGCTGTTCAACCTTGGTTTTCTGCACCCGATCGAGCGGGGAGGATTCGTGGGAGGCGAGGAACTGCTCCACGGCGTCGCCAATTTCCTCCGAAGAGGGGATGACGGGCAGAGACTCGTCGTTGGTGACGAAGCCGACGTCGGAGGCGTCGTAGTCCGCCTCCAGCTTGCGAACAAGCTGATCGAAGTCGGAGCCCTCCACGCGCATCTCCTCCATTGCGCCGCGCTGTGAATCCTCAAGCTGTTCGAGGTCGCCCAACGGGAAGGTCGGTCCGCCGCGTGCGGCCAACATCTTGATCGCCGCGAGCGCGCCCGCGATGAACGGGCTCTCCCCGCGCACCAGGTAGAACGGAACGCGTACTCGGATGTTGATCACCGGCACGCAACGCGCGGCCGCGGCGTGCTCGAAGACGTCGGACAGCTCGGCGTAGTGCTCGGCGAAACCCTCAACCACCGGG
Source organism: Trueperella sp. (assembly GCA_022783305.1). Lineage (GTDB taxonomy): Bacteria > Actinomycetota > Actinomycetes > Actinomycetales > Actinomycetaceae > Trueperella > Trueperella abortisuis. The sequence continues at coordinate 40,276 of JALEWQ010000063.1, forward strand.
TGTTTACCGGCGGACTCGGTGGTGCGGATGAGCATGTCCACCGGCCGCGTGTGCGGCACGGGGGCTGGCATCGCGGCAAACGAGTACACGCTCTGCACTCCGAAGCGCTCCACGATCTCCAGGATGTCCTCGGCCATCGCGTTCCACCTGAAGTCAGGCTCGAGGCCCTCGAGGTAAAGGAAGGACTCCCCGTGCACATCGGTGACGAGCATGAGGGCGACGTGCGGCATGGTCATACCGACAATGTGGCCGTCGGAGTAGCTGACGATAGGGCGCTGGGCGCGATAGTCGAAGAGAGGATCGGGATCGAAGGAGCCGATCTGCTCCGCGTCGAGCGTCTTGATGGTCGCATCGATGGCTTGGGCGGTGTTGCCGGCGTCGATGAGCGGGTCGACGAGGTTGAGCACCAGCGTCCGCACGCGCAGGTTTTCGATGCCTGGCTCAAGTGTGTAGAAATGTGCCACGATCAATCCTCCTCTTCCTACATTCTCACAACGCGCCGCCCGCCGCGAAATATTCCGCGCGTGGCGGCTCAGCTGACGGCCGAACGTGCATCTTGTTCAGAAAAGGGGAATAATCGAAGGCCTTAAAAGCTTGGGGGTATCCAGTGCACAAATCCGCCATCGAACGGGCCATCGCCGAGGAGCAGAGCTTCGTCGACGTCGCCTACGCGGCGCTCGACCGCCAGCGCGAGTACTATCGCGGACAGCTCGCCCGGGTGCGCGCCCAGGGCGGGCGTGGCACGCCCGGAGCGGTTTCCGAGCGCGACTCCTTTGCCAGCCACTACGAGGACAACCTGCTACGGCTACGCAACGTCGAAAACCGCCTCGTCATGGGCCGCCTCGACCACAACGACGGCGCGATGACGCACATCGGGCGCATGACGCTTCGCGACGAGGGGCGCCACATCGTCCTCACAGACTGGCGCGCCCCGCAGTCCGAACCCTTCTACCAGGCCACCGCCGCCCAGCCGGGCACCGTGGTGCGCCGCCGCCACATCCAAACCAGGATGCGGGAGGTGACCAGCGTCGAGGACGAACTGCTCGACCAGGCCACCTCCTCCGAGCTCAACCTCACGGGCGAGGGCGCGCTCATGGCCGCCATGGCCCAGGCGCGCGACGGCAAGATGGGCGACATCGTGGGTACCATCCAGGCCGAGCAGGACCGGGTGATCCGCTCCGCGGACGCCGGCGTGCTCGTGGTCCAGGGCGGGCCGGGTACCGGCAAGACGGCGGTAGCCCTGCACCGCGCCGCCTACCTGCTCTACACCCACCGCGAGCGCCTGTCCCGCTCCGGGGTGCTCATCATCGGCCCCTCCCCGATCTTCCTGCGCTACATCGATCAGGTGCTGCCCTCACTGGGCGAGTCCGACGTCGTCTCCACGACCATCGAGGAGCTGTTGCCCGGGGTCAGCCCCACGGCGAGCGAGCCGGTCGAGGTGGCCCAGATCAAGGGCCGGCGGGTGTGGGCTGACATCGCCAAGCGGGCGGTGCGCCAGATCCTTCAAAAGCCCCTGCGAAAGCCGGTGTCCTTCGCGGTGGATGGCAAGAGGCTCACGCTGACCCCGCAGATGGTCGAGGACGCCCAGCGCCGCGCCCGCCGCTCCGGCAAGCCGCACAACCAGGCGCGCGAGGTCTACGCCCGCCGCCTCGTCACAGTCCTCGCCGAACAGCTTGCCGCCGCGCTGGAGACCACCGTGGAGGATGCAGACTGGCTCATCTCCGACATCGCCGAGTCCATCGACGCCCGGCGCGAGATCAACCTGCGCTGGCTGCCCTCCTCACCGGTGACCCTACTCGAGCGCCTCTACCACTTTCCCGAGCTCCTCGAACGGGTCGCCCCGCAGTTGAGCCCCGCCGATCGAGCCGCGCTACGCCGCGAGCGCGGCAGCGGCCTGACCCCGGCCGACATCCCGATCATCGACGAGCTGGCCGAGCACCTGGGCGAGTTTGCCTCCGACGCCGAACGGCACGCCAAGGCGGCCAAGGAAGCCGAGGAGCGCCGACTCAGCGAGTACGTCAGCTCCACCATGTCCGCGATGGGCCTAGGCGGGGGCATCGTCAGCTCCGACATGATGACGCGCCGGGTCGCCGAGTCCGACTCGGGCGACACCCTCGCCGAGCGCGCCGCGCGCGACCGGACGTGGACCTACGGGCACGTCGTCATCGACGAAGCCCAAGAGCTGTCCCCCATGCAGTGGCGGATGATCGAGCGGCGCAACCCCTCCCGCTCCATGACGATCGTCGGCGACCTCGACCAGCGCCCCTCCGGCGCCCCCGAGGGCGGCTGGGAGGACGCGCTCGGCCCGCTCGCGAGCCATCACCGGGTGGAAAAGCTCACCATCTCCTACCGCACGCCCGCCACCATCTTGTCGAAGGCCGCCGAGGTCATGGCCGCTCAGGGCCATCCCGTCGGCTACATGCGTGCCGCGCGCGACCTCGATGGGGCACTCGCCTACCACCGCGGCGCGGACGAGGAGCTGATCGAGCTCGTCGCCCGAGCCTGCCGCGAACTCGACGAGGACTTCGGGACCGGGCGCGGGTCGGTCGGCGTCGTCGTCGCGAAAGATGACCTCGAGCGCGTCGGGACCCTGCTCGAATCCACGTCGCGTCTCAAGGACTGGACGCTCGATCGGCACGGTTTCGAGATATCGGCGAGAATACATGTGTTGACCGCGGGGATGTCGAAGGGTCTGGAGTACGACGTCGTCGTGCTGGTGGAGCCGGAAGCCATTCTGGGAGACGGGCCGGGCGACCTCTACGTCGCCATGACGCGCCCCACGAGGCGACTCGACGTCCTGACGCGCGGCCCACTTCCGAAGGGTTTCTAGCGAAAGAGTACATGGTGGCACGGGTCCTGCTTCTTGAGAATCCACACGAGGTTGCTGACGAAGCCTACGGGCGCTACGGGATCGAGGTCGAACGCGTGCCCGGCTCTCTGGCCACTGACGACCTCATCGAGCGTCTGCAGAACTTCGACATGGTCGGCATCCGCTCCAAGACGAACATCACCCGTGAGGTGATCGAGGCCTGCCCGCGGCTGACCGCGATCGGCGCCTACTGCATCGGCACCAACCAGATCGACCTCGAGGCGGCCTCCGACCACGGCGTGGCGGTCTTCAACGCCCCCTATTCCAACACCCGCTCCGTGGTGGAGATGGCGATCGGCGAGCTCATCTTGCTGGTGCGCCGCATCCCCTCGAAGAACGCGGCCCTCCACAAGGGCGTGTGGCAAAAGACCGCCGCCGGCGCCCACGAGGTGCGCGGCAAGACGCTGGGCATCATCGGCTACGGCTCGATCGGTTCCCAGCTGTCCGTGGTCGCGGAGGCCCTCGGTATGAAGGTCATCTTCCACGACATCGCCGAGCGCCTCGCGCTGGGCAACGCCACCAAGGTCTCCCTCGACGAGCTGCTCGCCACCTCCGACGTCGTCTCCCTCCACATCGACGGGCGCCCCTCCAACACGGGTTACTTCGACGCGGAGAAATTCGCCAAGCTCAAGGACGGAGCCATCCTGCTCAACCTCGCCCGTGGCCACGTCATGGACCTCGACGCCCTGCGCGAGGCCATCCTGTCCGGCCGGGTAGCTGGCGCCGCCGTCGACGTCTTCCCCAGCGAGCCGCTGAAGAACGGAGACCCGTTCTCCTCCGTGCTCGTCGGCCTCGACAACGTCATCCTCACCCCGCACATCGGCGGCTCTACCCTCGAGGCTCAGGAGTCGATCGGCGGGTTCGTCACCGGCAAGCTTCTCAACTACTGGCGCAAGGGCTCGACGGAGCTGTCCGTCAACACCCCCAACATCGCCACGGCCCCGTCCGCCCCCGCTCTGCACCGGGTGGCTTGGTACCACTGGAATACGCCTGGCGCTCTGGCCGACGTCAACCGGCTCTTCGCCGACGAGGGCGTCAACGTCACCTTCCAGTCGTTGGCCACCCAGGGCGAATACGGATACATGGTCACCGACATCGCCTCCGAGGTTCCAGCCGCCGTCCTCGAGCGACTCGAGCACGCCAAGGCTCACATCCGCCTGCGCCTCTTGACGCGAGAATAGAGTTAGTCGAGTCACTGGCGCGCCTCGCGCGGTACCATTATCCCGAAACGGAAGGAGCACCGATGGACCAGATGGCACGCGCCCACTCCTATTACGCCGACGGCGTGGCGACGACGATCGAACCCGTCACCACCACGATCGACCAGCTACTCGTCAACGCCACGCGGGACTTCCCCGACCGGGTCGCGATTGACTTCCTCGCCCGGGAGTTCACCTACGCGGAGGTCTTCGACGAGGTACGCCGCGCCGCCCAGGTGCTGACCATGTGCGGCGTGCGCAAGGGCGACGTCATCTCGGTGGTTTTACCCAACTGCCCCCAGCACTACGTCGCCTTCTACGCGGCGCAGTTCCTCGGGGTGACGGTCGCCGAGCACAACCCGCTTGCCCCCGCCGCCCAGATCGATACCCAAATCGACCTGGTGGGCTCGACAGTGGTGATCGGCTGGGAGCAGACGCTGGAGAAGCTGTTGGCCGACGGCGACTTCAAGGATCGCACCTACCTCGCCGTCAACCTCACCAAAGCCCTTCCTGCCTCGTCCCAATTCCTCCTCAAGATGCCACTCAAGGCCGCCAGGGCTCAGCGCAACAAGCTGCGCGGACGCGTGCCTGACGGGGTACATTCGTGGGACAACCAGGTCCGCCACAACGCCCCTTTAGACCTCAGTAGGGTCGCCGGCCCGCAGCTCGACGACATCGCCGTCCTGCTCATGACGGGCGGCACCACGGGCACGCCGAAGGCGGTGGCGCTCAGCCACCGCGCCCTCGTGTCGAATACGAAACAGATCGAGGCGTGGCTCAGAGACCTCACTTACGGTCAGGAGACGGTGGGCGCCGTGCTTCCCTTCTTCCACGCTTTCGGGTTGCAGCTGTCGATGCTCACGTGCGTCAACCTCGCCGCAACCCAGGCCATGACCCCATCCTTCGACGTCGACATTCTTTTCGCCGCCCACCGGCGCCACCCCATGACGTTCTTTGGGGGCGTGCCGCCGATGTTTACCCGGATGCTCGACGCGATCGACGCCGGCAAGTCCGCCGACCTGTCCACCATCCGTTACTCCGTCTGCGGCGCGATGCCCCTCGACCCGGAACTCGCCCAACGCTGGGAAGCCCGCGCTGGCCTCATGATCGAGGGTTACGGGATGACGGAGGCTTCGCCCGTGATTGCGGGGTCTCCCCTGTCAGAACGACGCCGCCCCTCCACCCTCGGCCTGCCCTTCCCCTCTACGGAGGTCAAGATCGTGGACCCCGAAGACCACTCGGTCGAGGTCCCGGACGGGGAGATCGGAGAACTGGCGGTGCGCGGCCCGCAAATCTTTCAGGGTTACTACAAGAACCCGGAGGAGACGGCGGCCGCTCTCACGGACGGCTGGCTGTTCACCGGCGACCTCGGGCGCTGGGACGATGGCTTCCTCGTCATGGCCGACCGGCGCAAGGAGATGATCATTAACTCCGGCTTCAACGTCTACCCCTCACAGGTGGAGTCGGCCGTGCGCGACATGCCGGGCGTGGTTGACGTGGCGGTGGTCGGCATGCCCACCGACACCTTCTCCGAGTCTGTGGTCGCCGCGCTCGTGCTCGAGCCGGGGGCCAGCGTAGACCTGGACGCAGTACGGGCGTGGACCGAAGACAAGCTTTCCCACTACGCGATGCCCAAGTCTATCGCTATCTTCGACGAACTGCCCCGCTCGCAACTGGGCAAGGTCATGCGCAAGAAGGTAACCGAGCGCCTTGCCAACCTCGAGCTTGTCTCGGGTCAGTGGCGTGAGCGGGTATCGGAGGCGACGGCGAAGAGCGCCGAACGGCTGGACGAATATGTGACCTCCGTCAAGGAGCGCGCCGCGGCCCGAGCCGCCGGCGCCGCGGCCGCCAACGACGCCGAAGCTGAAACCCCCGGCGAGGAACACCAGACTCCCGGCGAGGAACGCCAGGCTCGGGAGTAGTCGCCGGGCCTTCTACTTGCCGGCCTTGAGTTCGGCGATCGTCTGCTCGAAGTCCTCCAACGACTCGAAGTTCGAATACACGGAGGCGAAGCGTAGGTAGGCCACCTTGTCGAGTTCGCGCAGCGGCTCGAGGATGGCGAGGCCGACATCCTGTGAGTCGATCTGGGCCACCCCGGAGGCGCGAATCGTCTCCTCCACCTTCTGGGCCAGGACGGCGAGCTGATCGCTGGTCACGGGCCTGCCCTGGCAGGCCCGCCCGACGCCCTTGATCACCTTGTCCCGCGAGAACGGCTCGGTGGCGCCCGACCGTTTGATCACCATGAGGGTGGCTGTCTCCGTGGTAGAGAACCTACGCCCACACTGCGGGCATTCACGGCGCCGCCGGATGAGCTGACCGTCGTCGGATGTGCGGGTGTCGATGACGCGGGAGTCTTCATAGTGACAAAAAGGACAGAACATGTTCATAAAACTACCGCCCGCACCGAAGGATCGGCAAGACCAAGGTACCTTTCAGGCCAGCAACGGACCACGATAGCGGCAGGTCGAACCCGCAATGACGATCGCTGAAAGCGGCTCTGGGTCGCACACCCCGCCGTTCGAAGCGCCCGGCGATGACACATGATGCGTACCTACAGGATCAGTAGGACGGCAACAGGAGCTGCGAGCCGGCCGCGATGTGTGTGCCGTCAAGCGCATTGAGGGCCATGATGTCATGGACCACCCGCTCCGTGGGCAGGCCGGTACCCATCGCGCTGGCGATTGACCACAGTGAATCCCCCGCCATGACCGTGGTGACGCCGCCCGCCTGGAGACCAAGGCCAAGCGCCGCGTAGAGAAAGATGCCCAGCGCGAAGGCGAAGATCGCCGCCGCCGCGATGCCGAGGGCGAGGATGATGCGCTGGCGGCGGACGACGACAGCGCGCGTAGCACGATCCTGCCGGGCCGCCCACGTACCCGCCTGCGCCGAACGCGCGATGCGCACGGGACGCCCGCTTCCCGCCGCGCGCGACGCACTCGTACGGGCTACCTGGCGGATCTGGCGGACCGGGCGAGACGGCTGGACGAACGCCACGTCGGCCGACCCGGGAGTGGGAACGGCGCGAAGAAGTCGAGATGCCTCCGCCGGCCGGTCAGGACGCACCGCGGCCTTCCGCTCACCAGCCTTCCGCTCACCGGCACGAACCGCCCGAAGTGCCGGGCGCACAGCGACGTTAGCGTCGGATTGAAGTGCAGTCATATCTTCCTCCTCGAACATACGTTCGTCGAACATCTGTTTGAATGCTACCGGATTCGCCTCGCCGCGTCTAGAACTTTTGTTCGACACGCATTAGAACAGGTGTTTGAACTCGCTTAGCTCACCCGATAACCTGTAGAAGAAAGTCAATCAGGCCGCTCCGACAAAAATTTTTGGAGCTTAGGGGGAGCCATGAGCATCTCGGATCGCCAACTCGCCATTTTGCGCGCCATCTGCTCGGCGATCGCCGAACGCGGCTTTCCGCCCACCGTGCGAGAGATCGGCCAGATCGTCGGCCTGAAGTCGTCCTCGTCGGTCAAGTACCAGCTCGACCTGCTCGAGCACGAGAACCTCATCGCGCGCGATCCGCGCCGGCCCCGCACCATCGAGGTCACGGATCGCGGCTTGGAGCTGGCCGGCTTCGAGCCGCCAGCACCCGCGATCCCCACGAGCACCCGCGTCCCCGGCACCGCCAGCTACCGCCTCGACGACTCCGACGTCGCCATCACCGCTCCCGTCAACGTCCCCGCCGTGGGCCGCATCGCGGCCGGCGGTCCGATCCTCGCCGAGCAGCACGTCGAGGATGTCTTCCCCCTGCCCCGTCAGCTCACGGGAGACGGCGACCTGTTCATGCTCTCCGTCTCGGGCGATTCCATGATCGACGCCGCGATCTGCGACGGAGACTGGGTGGTCGTTCGCCGCCAGCCCGTGGCTGAGAACGGTGAGATCGTCGCGGCAATGATCGACGGGGAGGCTACGGTCAAGACACTCTCACGCAAGGACGGGCACGTGTGGCTCCTGCCCCGCAACACCAACTACGCACCCATCCCCGGCGATCAGGCCCAAATCCTGGGCAAGGTGGTCACTGTTCTTCGAGCCCTGTAGCCAGCCGCGTGAGCGCGGCGAGCACCACAGCCCGGTCGGTCGTCCGCCACATCTGCGGAAGCGAGGCAAGCAGGAATCCCGAATAGCGCGCCGTACGCAGCCGGGAATCGAGCACGGCCACCACTCCCCGGTCGTCGCACCGGCGCAACAGTCGTCCGGCGCCCTGGGCCAGCAGCAATGCGGCATGGGTGGCCGAGACGCTCATGAAGGGGTTGTACCCCGCCTGCCCGGCCGCCTGGGTGCGCGCCTGGATGAGGGGATCGTCGGGGCGAGGAAAGGGGATGCGGTCGATGATAACCAGCCGGCAGGTCGACCCCGGCACGTCCACGCCCTGCCACAGCGACAGCGTGCCAAACAGACTCGCCCGCGGATCCTGCGCGAACTGCTCGAGGAGCGTGGGTAGCTGATCCTCGCCCTGGCACGCCACGGGCAGATCCAGGTGCTCGCGCACGTACTCGGCCGCCCGGGTCGCCCCGGCCCGCGAGGTGAACAGACACAGCGCCCCGCCATTCGAGGCCTCGATGAGGTCCACGATCTCCTGGAGGTGCTCCTCGCCGTAGCCGTCGCGGCCCGGCGCGCGCAGGTGCTCGGCCACGTACAGGATGCCCTGATGGAGCTCGTCAAACGGCGTACCGACGTCGAGGCCGGTCCATTGCCCCTGACTGGGATAGGTAAAGCCGACTCGGCCAGCCATCGCGTCGAAGCTGCCGCCCACCTGTAACGTCGCCGAGGTCAGCACCACCGGCGTGTCCTCGAACAGCCCCGAAGCGATCGCCCCCGAAACGTCGAGTGGGGCGAGGTAGAGCGCGCGCTGGTCGTTGAACTCGCTGACCCAGGCCACGAACCGACCCTCCGCCACGGCGTCGGAGAGCAGGTCGGCGCACAGGTCCACCAGGGCCGTCAGCCGCGAGCGCAGCACAGTCTTGGTCGCGTTCGCCTCCTCGTTGGCGCTGGAGAGGGAGGCGACCTCCCCGCCCGCCGTCTGCACTTTGCCCATGATGCGGGCGATCGTGTCGGAGAGCTCGGCGCTGATGCGCGTGAGCCGGCCCTCCTTGAGCTCTGACAGCACCTCGGCGAGCTCCTCGGCGACGTCGCCCAACCCCTCGTCGTCGAGCCCGGCCGTGCGCAGCAGGCGCGCCACACCGCGCAGCTCGTAGCCGGCAAGCGCGCGGGTAAGTTGCCCGGTCACCCGGTCGATGAGGTCGTGGGCCTCGTCGACGATGTAGGCGTCGGACTCGGGCAACACCGGCGTGCCGGAGGCTTGGATGCCGAGCAGGGCGTGGTTGGTCACCACGATGTCGGCGTCCTCCGCCCTGGCCCTTGCCAGGCGCGCAAAGCATTCTTGCCGCATGGGGCAGTGCTCCCCGATGCATTCGCGCTTCTGGATCGAGATCTGGTTCCACGCCCGGTCGGACACGCCCGGCACGAGGTCGTCGCGGTCGCCGGTATCGGTGGACAGCGCCCACTCGCGGGCGCGTACCACCTCCTCGCCCGTTGCCGTCGCTCCCAGCTCGCCTTCGGCGCGCGAGAGCAGCGCGTCCTCTTCCGGGAAGCCGCCGTCGACCTTGCGAAGACAGGCGTAGTTGTTCCAGCCCTTGAGCAGGGCGACCTCCACGTGCGATCCCATCGTCTCCTGGATGGCTTTCGCGACGGCGGGCGCGTCCTGGGTGATGATCTGGCGCTGGAGGGGAAGCGTGGCGGTGGAGATTGTGGCGCGCTTGCCCGTCTCCGCCGACCACATCATCGCCGGAAGGAGGTAGCCGAACGACTTGCCGGTGCCGGTGCCCGCCTCGATCATGAGATGGGACTCCTCCATCAGCGCGTCGTAGACGGCGTCGACCATCTTCGCCTGGCCCTCGCGCGGCTTGCCCCCGATGCTCGCCACAAGGTGGGCGAGCACCTCGCGCGGCTTCGGCTGGCTCACGGGCGTCCACCCAGGGCGTCCACAGCCGCGCTCACGTCCGGATTGACCCGCGCCACGATGCGGGTGCCGGTCGGCTCGTGGGACTCATGCAGGATCTCGCCATCTTCGTGGATGCGGTTGACGAGGTCACCGCGGTCGTAGGGAATGACGACGTCGATGGCCACCTGCGGGTGCGGAAGTAGCTCCTCGATACGGGTGCGCAGCTTCTCGATGCCCTCTCCCGTCACCGCCGAGACCAGCACCGAGTCCGGGAATCGGCTGCGCAGGGTGGCCAACGCAACAGGGTCAGCGATATCGGCTTTGGACGCCACGATAAGCTCGGGCACATCGAGCGCGCCGGCGACGCCGGCGAGCACCTCATGGACGGCCGTCACCTGGCCAACCGGGTCTTCGTGGGAGGCGTCGACAACGTGGAGCAACACGTCGGCGTCGGCCACTTCCTCGAGGGTTGAGCGGAAGGCCTCCACGAGCTGGGTGGGCAGGTTGCGCACGAAACCGACCGTGTCGGTGAGCGTGTACTGGCGCCCGTCGCGCGTCAGCGCCCGCCGCACCGTCGGGTCGAGCGTGGCGAACAGCGCGTCCTCCACGAGCACCGAGGCGTCGGTGAGCACGTTCAACAGCGAGGACTTGCCCGCGTTCGTATAGCCGACCACGACGACGGACGGCGTGCGGTTCTTGCGCCGCGAGGCGCGCTTGGTCTGGCGCGCGTTGCCCATCTGGGCGATCTCTTTGCGCAACTTGGCCATGCGCCGCCGGATGCGCCGGCGGTCGAGTTCGATCTTCGTCTCGCCCGGACCGCGCGATCCGATGCCTTCGCCGCCGACCACGCGGCCGCCGGCCTGCCGAGACATCGATTCGCCCCATCCGCGCAGCCGTGGCAGGAGGTATTCGAGCTGGGCGAGTTCAACCTGGGCTTTGCCCTCGCGTTGCTTGGCGTGTTGGGCGAAGATGTCGAGGATGAGTGTGGTGCGGTCGATGACCTTGACCTTGACGATGTCCTCCAGCGCGCGCCGCTGGGACGGACTCAGCTCGGAGTCAGCGATGACGGTGTCCGCGCCGGTGGCCGCCACGAGTTCGGCCAGCTCGCGCGCTTTGCCCGATCCGAAGTAGGTGGCCGGGTCGGGGTGCGGGCGGCGCTGTAGCACGCCGTCGAGAACCTGGGATCCGGCCGTGGTGGCGAGCGCTGCGAGCTCCCGCAGCGATTCCTCACCAGCCTTCATGTCGTCCTCCACCACACCGATGAGGATCACGCGCTCTAGGCGAAGGCGGCGGTATTCGACCTCGGTGACGTCGGTCAGTTCGGTGGACAGCCCCTCAACGCGCCTCAACGACGAGCGCTCCTCGCGATCCAGCGAATCGCCCGCCCAGCGGCCGCCGTAGGCCGGATCTTCTTGAAGCGTCATTGCCTTCTGGGATATGAAGTCGTTGTGGTTAATGAGTCTCTCCTTGCGTTACTACTATTGTCTATCAGCTCCGAAGAAAATGGGAAACGCGCTCCGGTCGCGGTATCGTAGGGCCGTGAGCGAGCACTATTTTTCTTCCCATCCCACCTCTGATTCTTCGGTGCGTCAGATCGACGTGCGCCTTTTGGGTGAAGACTATCGCGTGAGCACCACTGCGGGGATCTTTTCGCCACAGGGCCTCGACAAGGGCACCGCCGTGCTGCTACATAAGGCGCCCCTGCCCGAGCTCGCCCGCGGATCCAACGTGGTCGATCTCGGCTGCGGTTGGGGCCCGCTCACTCTCGCGCTCGCCCGCGCCTACCCCGACGCGACGGTGGTCGGCGTCGACGTCAACGAGCGGGCACGCCTCCTCACCGCGAAGAATGCGGCGGACGCGGGGCTTTCCAACGTCCGCGTTGCCGAGGGCGTCGACGACGCCGACGTCGCAGGCGTCGACCTGCTGTGGTCGAACCCGCCTATCCGGATCGGCAAGGAGGCTCTCCACGGGCTGCTGAGCACGTGGCTCTCGCGCCTGAACCCCGCCGGGGTGGCCTACCTGGTGGTCCAGCGCAACCTTGGTGCGGATTCCCTCGCCGCGTGGCTGACCGGCCAGGGCTTCCCGGCCTCGAAGCTCGGCTCGCAGAAGGGCTACCGGGTGCTCGAGGTGCGCCCGGCAATCGCGTCGTAAGCGCGGCCCGCCGCATCGTGCACGTCGCCGTCGACGTCGACCCACGCGATACGAGGGTCGCGCCCGAACCAGGTGCGTTGTTTCTTTGCCAGGCGACGGGTGGCCTTGGCGACCGACTCGATCGCCTCACTTACGCCCATCTTCCCGTCGATGACGGCGATCGCCTCCGCGTAGCCCGTCGCCTTGCGGGCCGTTTGTCCGTCACGCAAACCGCGTTCGAGAAGGCCGCGAGTCTCCTCCAGGAGACCGCCGGCAAACATGGCCGCCGCCCGCTGCCCGATCGCGTCGTTGAGCACCTGCCGCTCGCGTCGCACCCCGAGCATGACGACGTCGTCGTAGTGGCTCGTGTGGCGCGGGAAGACGGGCGTGTAGGACCCGCCCGTCATGCGCACCACCTCGAGGGCGCGGATGACGCGGCGTGGGTTGAGCAGATTGATGGTCGCGGCGCTAGCGGGGTCGCGCCGTCGCAGCTCCTCGACGAGCGGGTCCAGGCCGCGCTCGGCGTGAATGTGCTCGAGTTCGGCGCGGATGGCGGGGTCGGTGCCTGGAAAGTCAAGCTCATCGAGGAGGCCGGAGACGTACAGACCCGAGCCGCCCACCACGATGGGAATCTTTCCCCGGTCCCGAATAGCCTCGAGGTCGTGGCGCGCTTGGCGCTGGTAGGCAGCCACGGAGGCCACGTCGGTGACGTCGAGAACGTCGAGCTGGTGGTGTGCGATGCCGCGTCGCTCGGCGAGGGCAAGCTTTGCCGTGCCGATGTCCATGCCGCGGTAAAGCTGCATGGCGTCAGCCGAGATGATCTCCACTCGGTCGGGGCCGCCGAGTAGCTCGGCCAGCTCGAGCGAAAGCGCGCTCTTGCCGGACGCCGTCGGCCCCACAACCGCGACGATCACGAGCGCGGGCGGATGGTCGGAAGGCCAAGCCCGACGGGCGCAAGGCCCGCCGCCTCCTGCGCCAGCTGGGCGCGGCGCTTGGCCCCGCGCTCCCAGGCGTCCCCGGCGCGCGTGCGGCGAATAGAGAACGTGGAGCCCGTCAGCGCCGAATCTGCGAGCAGGTGGTGGGGAGCCCCGTGGGTGATCGTGGCACGCACGCAGTCCCCCGGCCGCGGGCGCTCGGCATCGGGCAGGTTCTCCGGCAGGGCGACATGGACGAGCCGGTTGTCCTCGGCGCGGCCGGTCACGCGTTCGGTGACGCCGTCCTTGCGGCCCTCCCCCTCGGAGATGAGGACCTCGACGGTGGTGCCCTCGAGGCTCTTCGCATCTTCGGCGCTGATACGCTCCTGGAGGGCCAGGAGCCGGTTGAGCCGGTCCTTGGCCACGTCTTCGGGCACCTGGTCGGCCATGTCGGCGGCCGGTGTGCCGGGGCGCGGCGAGTAGATGAAGGTGAAGGCGGAGGTGAAGCGGGAGGCCTCGACGACGTCAAGGGTGGCCTGGAAGTCCTCCTCCGTCTCGCCTGGGAAGCCCACGATGATGTCGGTGGTGATGGCGGCGTGCGGAATCTGGGCCCGCACCCGATCGAGAATGCCGAGGAAGCGCTCGGAACGGTAGGAGCGGCGCATGGCCCGCAGGATCCGGTCCGACCCGGACTGGAGGGGCATGTGTAGCGAGGGCATGACGTTGGGCGTTTGCGCCATTGCGTCGATGACGTCGTCGGTGAACGCTGCCGGGTGCGGCGAGGTGAAGCGCACGCGTTCCAGGCCCTCGATCTCGCCCGTGGCACGCAGGAGTTTGGCGAACGCGCCGCGATCGCCAAAACCCACACCGTAGGAGTTGACGTTCTGGCCGAGGAGTGTCACTTCGATGGCGCCCTGCGCAACAACCGCCTCGACCTCGGAGAGGATCTCGCCCGGTCGCCGGTCACGCTCTTTGCCGCGCAGGTGCGGCACGATGCAGAACGTGCAGGTGTTGTTGCACCCCACGGAGATGGAGACCCAGGCGGCATAGGCCGACTCCCGATGAGTGGGTAGCGTGGAGGGAAAGACCTTGAGCGATTCCTCAATCTCCACGGCGGCCTCCCGGTTGTGCCGGGCGCGTTCGAGGAGCGCCGGTAGCACGTCAAGGTTGTGGGTGCCGAGCACGACGTCGACCCACGGCGCCTTCTCCACAATTCCTCCACGCAACTGTTGGGCGAGGCAACCGCCCACGGCGATCTGCATCTGTGGGCGCTCGCGCTTGACAGCCGCCAGCTGGCCGAGGTTGCCGAACAGTTTGTTCGCGGCGTTCTCACGCACCGAGCAGGTGTTGATCACCAGCACGTCAGCGCCTTCATCCCCGGCGTCGGTGGCGCGCGCCGCCTTCTCGGGTACCTCGGACACGGGAACGTAGCCGGCCGCGTCGAGCAGGCCGGCGAGGCGTTCGGAATCGTGGACATTCATCTGGCACCCGAGGGTGCGCACCGCGTAAGTCTTCTGTTCAGTCATCGACGCCAGTCTAATCGCAAACGGCCGCGCTCCCATCGCTCAGGCCTGCGAGATGGCGCACCTAGTCCAGTGCCGCCTCGATGGCCCGGCGAATGTGCTCTGGGGAGAAGCCACGCCGGCCGAGCGCGCCATAGATGCGCCGACGCTTCTTGTCCTCCTCCAGGCCCGCCATCGCCGCCGCCTTCTTCACCGCAAAGGCGACGGCGGCCTCCAGCTCGTCGTCTTCGGAGATCTGGGCAAGCGCCCGCTCCGCCTCCTCCCACTCCACGCCCTTGGCGCGCAATTCCTGGGTGAGGACCCGCCTGGTGGTGACCTTGCCCGTGAACTTCGAGCGCACGTACATCTCCGCGAAGCGCTCGTCGTTCACGAGGTTGGCCTCCAGGAAAGCCTGAAGGGTGGCCTGCGCGATCTCATCGGGGACGAGGTTGCGCGCCATCGCTTCGCGTAGCTGGTGGGCGGAGCGCTCCTGCGCCCCGAGCAGCCGGTAGCAGAGGTTGCGGGCGTAGGTGTGCCATTCCTCCTCACTGCGGGCCGCCGCCCGCGCGGCCCGGCGCTTCGCGTAGTCGCCCCGCCCGCGCGGGCGGGGATTGTCCGAGTAGTCGACCACTACTCCTCGCCCTCGGCCGGCTCCTCCTCCTGGGACTGCGCAAACTCGCCGATACCGAGCTGAGCCTTGACCTTGTGCTCGATCTCGTCGGCAATCTCCGGGTTGTCCTTCAGGAACTGGCGGACCTTCTCCTTGCCCTGGCCGAGTTGGTCGCCTTCGTAGGTGTACCACGAGCCGGACTTGCGGATCACCCCGGAGTCGGCCGCCATGTCGATAATGCCGCCCTCCTTCGAGATGCCCTGGCCGTAGAGGATGTCAAATTCCGCCTGCTTGAAGGGCGGGGCCATCTTGTTTTTCACGACTTTGACGCGGGTGCGGTTACCCACCGGCGTGGAGCCTTCCTTCAGCGTTTCGATGCGACGCACATCGAGGCGCACCGAGGAGTAGAACTTGAGGGCCCGCCCGCCCGTGGTGGTCTCAGGATTGCCGTAGAAGACGCCAATCTTCTCACGCAGCTGGTTGATGAAGATGGCTGTGGTGCCCGAGGCGGACAGCGCTCCGGTAAGTTTGCGCAGCGCCTGGGACATGAGGCGGGCCTGGAGGCCGACGTGAGAATCGCCCATGTCGCCTTCAATCTCCGCCTTGGGAACGAGCGCCGCCACGGAATCGACCACGATGATGTCCAGTGCGCCAGAGCGGATGAGCATGTCCGCGATCTCGAGCGCCTGCTCGCCCGTGTCGGGCTGGGAGACGATGAGCGCGTCCGTGTCCACGCCGAGCTTCTTGGCGTATTCCGGATCAAGCGCGTGCTCGGCGTCGATGAAAGCCGCGATGCCGCCGGCCGCCTGGGCGGAGGCCACGGCATGTAGTGCCACGGTGGTCTTGCCCGAGGACTCCGGGCCGTAGATCTCGACGATGCGCCCGCGCGGGAGTCCGCCGATGCCTAGAGCGATATCAAGGGCTAGGGATCCGGTGGGGATCACCTTCACGCGCACGTTCGGAGCATCCCCGAGACGCATCGCCGATCCCTTACCAAACTGACGATCGATCTGTCCGAGCGCGGTCTCGAGTGCCTTCTCGCGGTCGGCTGTTTCTTTCTTTGCCATCTGTTTCCTCACGTATTGGGGCCGTCACGGCCGGCGGATAGAGCAGGTCATTTTCGGTGTACGCCCTCTCCGAGCGCCATACCAGCAACGATATGCCCGACCTCCGACATTCTCTTGACGCATGAGCCAAAACTGGAGCTTCATGCGCGCAAAGCGTTGCCGTGGATAACTTTAGCCGAACATGCGTTCGATATGACAAGCCGACCCGCGTGTCGCGCACCACCACCCGCTACTTGCCCGCCAAGCCTCCCGCCGCTCCGGGCGCAACTAAAGAGGGGCGAACCCGCAGGTCCGCCCCTCTTTAGTGGCTATTTGCTTTTCCGATGCAGATACTCGCAGGAATCCGGAAGATCCATCGCCACGCGCAAGGCGTGCCAGACCTCTTGCGGATCCATGTCCGCGATCGCCTCCACCGCCGACCGCGACCCCAGCTCGGGTAGCACCAGATCCTGTGCGAGTGCCAGGCCGCGTCCATCGGGGAACGCCCGGTCGACAGCCTCCCAGAATTCGCTATGCTTCATCGGGTGTGGGCGAGTTCACCGGCGAGGAGAGCCTCGGCGGTGTCCGGGATGCGCACGCCGGCAGCGCGCGCCGCCTGGATCTTGCGCATCATCGGAGGGGTGCGCCCCTCAGCCACGTCGATACGATCGGCGACGAGGCGTAGCACGTGGCTCATCGGGACGTTCAGTGCGCGGCAAATCGAGTGCAGCAGCTCCGAGGATGCCTCCTTCTGCCCGCGCTCAACTTCCGACAGGTAACCGAGGGAGACTCGCGCGCCGGACGACACCTCGCGCAGGGTGCGCCCCTGACGCTGGCGATAATCCCGCAGAACGTCTCCGAGTTCACGGCGGAACAGGACGGTCTCGGTGCGGGTGGCTTCATTCATCATGTCTACTCTCATTCTGCTAGTAGCCTCTTCACCTATGGCTAACTTCGCTTCGTGAGAATATATTCCCACGTGAAGCTGGAAGTTCCCTGAGAGGCTCGTTGGAGTTCCCTTTACTTTTCGCATGTGTTTTCGATAAGCCCCAGAGCGGCGGACACGGCCGCATTTCGCACCTGGTCACGGTTGCCCGGGAAGTGGAATTGCGCCGACGTCGCACCCCGCGGCGTGTGGATCCCGATCCAGACAGTACCGGCCTCGTGCCCGTCAGCGCTTCCCGGCCCGGCGACCCCCGTGGTCGCCACGCCGTAATCGGCGTCGAACAGCTTCGCCACGCCCGCGGCCATCTGTTCGGCGACGACGCCGTCCACCGGCCCCGTCTCCTCCAGCCGCCGCGGGCTGACCCCGAGGATCACGGCCTTCGCCTGGGTGGCGTAGGCCACGACGCCGCCGCGGAAGCACGCCGACGCGCCCGGCACCGAGACGATGGCGGAGGCCACGCGTCCCCCCGTCAGGGATTCGGCGACGGCGATAGTCTCGCCCCGCTCCGTCAGCGAGCCGAGGAAAGCTGGGAGCCGCGTGAAGGCGTCAGTCATGGACAATGCGCCGCGCCTCCCGGATGTAGTCCGCCGCCGATGTCAGGGCGAAGACCAGCGCCACTGCAATCAGCGCGTAGGCCAGCCACATCACCGCGGTAGCCGGCCCCGAGGCCAGGAAGGAGTGCCACGGGATGATGAGCATGCCCGCCCCGATCGACTGGGCCATCATCTTGATCTTGCCGCCGCGTCCTGCTGCCATCACCTTCTTCTTCACCACGACCATGCGCATGACCGTGATGCCAACCTCGCGCACGATAAACACGACCGTCACCCACCACCACAAGATCCCGTGCGCCGAGAGCATGGCTAGGGCGGAGATGATGAGGAACTTGTCCGCGATCGAGTCGGCGAGTTTACCGAAGTTCGTGATCAGGCCGCGGCTTCGGGCGAGGTGCCCGTCAAGCTTGTCGGTGAAGGCCGCCAGCGCAAAGATCGCCCAGGCCAGCCAGCTACGCTGCGGCGTGGGGTCGGAAAACGCCCAAATGAAGACAGGCACCAGCACAAGCCGGAGCACAGTCAGCGCATTTGCGATATTGACCAAAGGTACCTGAGCTTTTTCTCCCACTCCTCTACTGTAGATCATGTCCATGTTTCCCGAATGACGCTCGCTGGAGGTTGCGTTGAACAAGCCCATCTCACTTTTCGCGGTTGCGCTCACATTCGCCCTTGCCGCCTGCGGCGCAGCCAGCACCGCGCCGTCCACGCCGACTCCGACCCCCGCGCCCTCGGCAACGCCGACCCCGACACCGACGCCGACGCCAACCCCGACGGCCGAGCCGGAGCGCTTCACAGTCAGCTCAAGCGGGGACATCCTGTTGCACCTATCGGTCAACGAGGCAGCCCGCATCGGTGGGCAAACCTACGACTACACCCCGTATTACGAGCCGATCAGGGACTACATCGCGAATGCGGACGTGGCCATCTGCGCACTTGAGATCCCCATCATCGGCGCCGATCAGATGCCCTCCAACTATCCCAACTTCGGCGCGCCGCACGACCTGGCTAAGTCGCTCGCCGACGTCGGCTACGACGGCTGCGCGTTCGCCACGAACCACACGATGGATCGGGGCTTCGGCGGGGTCGAGACCACGATCGAGGCACTCACGGACGCCGGGCTCGGCTGGGCCGGAGCTGCGCGCACCGAGGAGGAGGCGGGGCAGATCCAGTTCTACACCGTGCAGGGACGCCACCACACCGTCAAGATCGCCCACATCGCCGCCACCACGCTGACCAACGGCATCCCGATCCCGGCCGATCACCCCTATTCGTGGAACGTGGTCGGCTCCCTCGGCTCGCCCGTACAGACCATCGTGGAGGACGCGAAGCGGGCGCGGGAGCTCGGCGCCGACATCGTCGTCGTGTCCATGCATTGGGGCACCGAATACGTCTCGGAGCCGATCGACGAACAGGTCGACATCGCCACACTGCTCGCCGACTCCGGCGAGGTCGACCTCATCTTCGGAAACCACTCTCACGTCCCCGAGCCGCTCGCCAAGCTTCCTGGTGGCCCACGGGGTAACGGCATGTGGGTGGTCTACTCGATGGGCAACCAGGTCTCGGGTCAGACGGTGGAGAACCACGGCTATCGCGTGACGACGGGCCTGCTCACTACCGCCACGATCGAGGCCAACGACGACGGGGCGGGCGTCGTCGACGTCGACTGGATGGCTGTGACCCAGGACCGGTTAGCCGGCGAGAAGCTGCGCCCGCTCCGGCCCCTGACGGAGGGCGAGTATCCCGAGGATCTACGGCTGTCGCAGCAGGAGATCGCCGCGCGTGCCGAGGTGACTTACCCCGTCATGGAGTCCTCCGGACCTGAGCGGACCGACCCGCCGCAGGTCACCGGGGCCACCGTCACGAACTCGCGCGAGTAGTGCGGAAGATGAGCGTCAGTCGCGTCCGGTGAGCTGCCAGGCATCCTCGTCGGGCTCGTCCTCCTGCGGCTCGTAGGCGAGCGGATCGGTGGCGTAGCGGTCGTTGTCCAAAACCACCGTGCGCTCCGTCGGGGCGATGTCCTCGCCGTCTCCCTCGTCCAGGTCCACGCCCGCGCCGGCGTGGCCGTGGGCGTAGGGACGCGATTCGGCATCGGGTTCGCGTGCCACGTCCGCGTCGCCGAAGTCGGCGTCAGCGTAGCGGTCCTCCCCCTGTGCCGGCTCGCGCAGCGAGACGTCCTCGCCTCGGATCATTGCCAGCACCGTGGGCAGCTGCTCGGGGGTGGCAAGCACCTCGCGGGCCTTCGATCCCTCAGAGGGGCCGACCACCTCGCGTGCTTCGAGCAGGTCCATCATGCGCCCCGCCTTGGCAAAACCGATACGCAGCTTGCGCTGGAGCATGGAGGTTGAGCCGAATTGGGTGGTGACCACCAGTTCGGCGGCCTGCAAAAGGATGTCGAGGTCGTCTCCGATGTCCTCGTCAATGACGCGCTTTTCGGTCTTCGGGATCACGTCCTCGCGGTAGACGGGCTGCATCTGCGCCTTGACGTGCCCCACCACCGCCGCGATCTCGTCCTCCGTCACCCAGGCACCCTGCACGCGCATCGGCTTCGAGGCCCCCGAGGGCATGAAGAGGGCGTCTCCCATACCGATAAGCTTCTCGGCGCCCGAGGAGTCGAGGATGACACGCGAGTCGGCCAGGGAGGAGGTCATGAAGGCCAGGCGTGAGGGAATGTTGGCCTTGATCAGACCCGTGACCACGTCCACCGACGGGCGCTGCGTGGCGAGCACCAAGTGGATGCCCGCGGCGCGCGCGAGCTGGGTGATGCGCTGGATAGATGCCTCCACGTCACGCGGGGCCACCATCATCATGTCGGCCAACTCGTCGACCACCACGAGCAGGTAGGGGTAGGGCTGCAGCTTGCGCTCCGAGCCCGGCGTGGCGGTGACTCTGCCCGAGCGGACGGCGTCGTTGAAGTCGTCGATGTGCTTGAAGCCGTAGTGAGAGAGGTCGTCGTAGCGCTGGTCCATCTCGCGCACCACCCATTCGAGGGCCTCGGCAGCCTTCTTGGGGTTGGTGATGATCGGCGTGATCAGGTGTGGGATGCCGGCGTAGATGGTCAGCTCCACGCGCTTGGGATCGACGAGGATCATGCGCACCTCCTCGGGGGTGGCGCGCATCATGATGGAGGTGATCATCGAATTGATGAACGAGGACTTGCCGGCTCCGGTGGCGCCCGCGACCAGCAGGTGGGGCATCTTGGCAAGGTTCGCGACGACGAACTGCCCGCCCACGCTCTTACCCATGGCAACGACGAGCGGGTGATTCTGCTTGCGGGCCGCCGAGCTACGTAGCACGTCGCCAACCATGACGGTCTCGCGGTCGGTGTTGGGGACCTCGATGCCGATAGCCGACTTTCCGGGGATCGGCGAAAGGATGCGCACGTCGGCCGAGGCCACCGCGTAGGCGATGTTCTTCGACAGCGAGGTGATGCGGTCGACCTTGACGCCCGGGCCAAGCTCAACCTCATACTGGGTGACCGTCGGGCCGCGCGAGAAACCGACCACCTCGGCGTCGACGGAGAACTCGTTGAAGACGCGGGTGAGAACCTCGACGACGTGCTCATTGGCCTCCGACCGTTCGACGCCCGGAGGGCCCTCAACCAGCAGGTCGGCGGGTGGCAGAGTGTAGGTGATGTTCGAGGACAGCTCGAGTTGCTCGACGCGAGGCGGCAGCGGTTCGGGCTTCGGGGCCTTCCTCACGATCGGCTTGCGAACGGGGCGTGCAAGCTCCGCCTGTTCGGAATGCTCGGTGGCCTGGGCGGCGTCGTCGGAGCCGGCGCCGCTTGCCGGTTCGGGCTGGACGGTGGCGACCTTCGTCGGCTCGATCTCGGCGGGCTCGGCCGGCGCCTTCTTTCCCCGGCGCACCCGCGAGCGCACGGGCTCGGACATGGCGACGGTGGGGGCCTCGTCGGCAGCTTCCTCCCTGCGTGCGGCCCGGCGAGCCCTGACCCAGTCGACGATGTCGCGTACCGAGGTGTTGGCCGAGAACAGCATGGCGTACACGCCGAGGAGCACCAGGAGCGGGATGGCTCCCCACACCGACACGAGCAGAGCGAGCAGTCCCCCGGAGACGAGGCCGACAATGCCGCCGGCGGCCTCAAGGCCCTCGAATCCGGCGGAGATGGCCGGCTGGCCCATCGCCACGTGCAAGATGCCGGTGATCGACAGGGTCAGCAGGGTCATCCCGACGACGAAGCGGCGGTTCGTGTTGCCCACCGAGCGGCGGAACAGCTTCACCGCGACGCCAATCAGCATGACCGGGACGAAGATCGACAGCGCCCCGACCACGCCAGCCGTGGCGTGATGGATGACAGCGCCCAGCAGGCCGGACAGGGAGAACCACTCGCGCAGCGCCACGATGATCGCCAGCGCGAGCATGATGAAGGCCAAGCCTTCATATCCGCGCGGCGTGGTGTCTTCCTCGCCAACCTTGGGTTTGTGTGAATTGGCAGACTTGTTCGTCCGAGCCATGTCTCCTCTTTCGTGCAAGATTCAGTTTGAGCCTAACGGCCGGGCCCCGGATGCGACCACAGGCACGCGCACACGTGGCCCAAATGTGACTTGTTGCCATCCACGGATGGCCGATTCATTAGACTCGGCCCATGAGTATTTCTGTGAGCATCCCCCAACCTGACCTGCGTCCCCTCCTCGAGAGCTACGCCGGCGAGGTAGAGATTATCGAGTGGGATATCAAGAGCCCCGCGCCCCAGCGTCACATCGACATGGTCATCACCCCGTTCGTCACCTATAAGCCCGACTACCGCTTCCTGGAGGGCGTGGACGCCTCGCTGATCCAGACGACGTCGATCGGCTTCGACCAGATCATCGGCCACGTCGGTGCCATCCCGCTCGCGAATGCCGCCACGGTTCACGAGACCGCCACCGCCGAGCTGACCCTCGGCCTCCTGCTCGTCATGCAGCGCCAACTTCAGCGGGCCGTTCACTCCCGGGAGGCCGGTAAGTGGGATCTCTTCTTCGCCCCGGGGCTCGCCGACAAGAAGGTACTCCTCATTGGCTACGGCGGGGTGGGTAAGGCGATCGCGACGCGCCTTGAGCCCTTCGAGGTCGACCTGTATCGGGCGGCGTCGAGGCATCGCGAAGACGAACGCGGAACAATTTACGGCCCCGAGGATCTGCCCGGCCTCCTGCCCGAGATGGATATTGTCATCGTGATCGTCCCCGGTGCGGCGTCGACGAACAACATGGTCGGCGATGCGTTCCTGTCGAAGATGAAGGATGGGGCACTGCTGGTGAACATGGCGCGCGGGTCGGTGGCGGACACCGACGCGCTCGTGCGCCATGCAGACCGGTTGAGGATCGCGTTCGACGTCGTTAATCCCGAGCCGCTACCGGAGGGCCACCCGCTCTACACGCATCCGAATGTCTTCTTCACCCCGCACCTGGGTGGGTATGCGGACGCGCTGTGGCCGCGCCTGGAGGCGCTTCTCCACCGGCAGATCGCCCACTTGGAGAAGGCCGAGCCGGTGGAGAACCGCGTCAACTAGGCTTCGATGATGGTGGGGATGATCATTGGCTTGCGGCGCAGCTTGCGAGCCACCCACCGTCCCACGACGCGCCGCATTGCCTGTTGCATCTGGTAGGTGTTGGCGGACTCGTTCGCGATTGCCTGGTCGAGAGCCGTGCGCACGTCAGGCAGGATCTCTTCGAAGACGGAGTCGTCCTCGGCCATGCCGCGGGCCTGGATGTGCGGGCCTGTGAGCACCTTCCGCTCCTGAGCGTCGATGACGGCGAAGATCGCGATAAAGCCCTCCTCGCCCAGCGTGCGCCGGTCGGTGAGCTCGGCCTCGCCGATCTCGCCCACGGAGGATCCGTCCACGTAGACATACCCGCAGGGCACTTCACCGACGATCGAGCAGTGGCCGTCAACCATGTCGATGACCGAGCCGTCCTCGGCCAGGATGACGTTCTCGGCCGGCACGCCCGTCTTGACCGCGATGGCGCCGTTGGCCACGAGGTGGCGCACTTCGCCGTGGACCGGCATGGCGTATTCGGGCTCGAGGATGTTGTAGCAGTACAGTAGCTCGCCCTCTGCGGCGTGCCCGGAGACGTGCACTTTGGCGTTGCCTTGGTGGACCACCTTGGCGCCCAGCTTGGTCAGGCCGTTGATGAGCCGGAAGACGGAGTTTTCGTTGCCGGGGATGAGCGAGGAGGCGAAGATGACCGTGTCTCCAGGACCGACCGTGATGGACTTGTGGCTACCGGCGACGATGCGCGAGAGCACGGCCATCGGCTCACCTTGGGAGCCCGTGGACATGTAGACGATCTCGTCGTCGGGCAACGAGTCGGCGTTCTTCAGGTCAATGAGCGTGTCTTCAGGGACGGAGAGGTATCCCAGCTCCTCGGCGATAGTCATGTTGCGCACCATCGAGCGACCCACGAAGCACACCTTGCGCTCGAACTTGTAGGCCGCATCCAGGACTTGCTGGACGCGGTGGACGTGCGAGGAGAAGGAGGCCACCACGATCTTGCCGTGGGCCTGGGCGAAGACGGACTCGATGACCGGGCCGATGTTCGCCTCCGAGGCTACGAAGCCGGGGACCTCGGCGTTGGTGGAATCGCACATGAACAGGTCCACGCCCTCCTCGCCCACGCGGGCGAAGGAGCGCAGGTCGGTGATGCGCCCGTCGAGGGGCAGCTGATCCATCTTGAAGTCGCCCGTGTGCAGGACGGTTCCGGCATTCGTGCGGATGAACACGGCCAGCGCGTCAGGGATGGAGTGGTTGACCGCGATGAACTCGCACTCGAAGTTGCCGAGGTTTTCGATGTCGCCCTCTTCGACGACGTGCGTGTAGGGCTTGATGCGGTGCTCGGCGAGCTTGGCCTCGACCAGGGCGATCGTCAGCTGGGAGCCGATAATCGGGATGTCTTCGCGGAGCCTAAGCAGGTAGGGAACGCCACCGATGTGGTCTTCGTGCCCGTGGGTGAGGATGATCGCGTCGATCTGGTGGAGGCGATCCTTGATGTAGTCAAAATCCGGCAGAATGAGGTCAACGCCAGGCTGGGATTCTTCGGGGAAGAGCACGCCGCAGTCGACCACGATCATGCGCCCGTCGATCTCGAAGACCGTCATGTTGCGCCCAATCTCGCCGATTCCGCCGAGCGGGACGATACGGAGGGTGCCGTTCTTGATGGATGGGGGAAGCTTAGTTTTACTCACCCAACCATTATCGCACGTTTGAGCCTAGCCTGCGCTGGCGCGGTGCTACTCGACCAGGCCTTCGGCGCGTAGCGCAACGCGCAGCTTGGCCAGCTCAGCCTCGGATGCGCCCACGAGCGGCAGTCGGACGGTGGCCGAGTCGATGACGCCGACCATCTTCAGGGCCTCCTTGGCCATGACGGCGCCCTGTCCCCCGCCCATGATCGCGTCGATGATCGTGGCCTGCTTGGCGAACTCGGCCCGCGCGGCGGGTAGATCCCCGGCGTCGACTTCGGTGACGAGCGCGCGCAACCCGGAGGCGATGAGATGGCCGGCCACCGACACAACGCCGGAGGCGCCGTGGGCCAGCCAGGCGAAGTTGAGCGAGTCGTCACCCGAGTAGTATTCGAGCCCCGTGCGATTGATGCGATCAAAACCCTGGGCCACGTTGCCGGTAGCGTCCTTGACCGCCTTGATCTGCGGGTGCTTGGCGAGCCGGTCGAGGGTGGCGTCCGAGATCGCCACGCCGGTGCGGCCGGGGATGTCGTAGACCATGACGGGCAGGTCGGTGGAATCGGCCACCGCAACGATGTGCTGGTAGACGCCCTCCTGGGAGGGACGGTTGTAGTAGGGCGCGACGACGAGCAGGCCGTCGGCGCCCGAGTCTTGCGCACCCTTCGCGATACGCACGGCGTGGGCGGTGTCGTTCGAGCCTGCTCCCGCCACGATCATTGCTCGGCCCTCGACGGCGGCCTTGACCTGACGCACGAGCTCGTTCTTCTCCGGCTGGTGGGTGGTGGGCGATTCGCCGGTGGTACCGGACAGGACGAGGGCGTCGCACCCGTCATCGACGAGCTTGCGGGCCACCTTGCACGCGCCGTCGATGTCGATTGAGCCGTCCGGGTTAAACGGCGTGACCATGGCGACGGAGACTGAACCAAAGGAACGCGAAGGAGTACTCATGGCACTACCCTATACGCCGCTTCCCCTTTCGGGTTCATCTTTCGTCATCTGGACGTTTCCCTGACACAATGGCGTGGTGAACGTTGTCAAATCCGTACGCCCCGCCCGCCCCTCCGACGCGCTGGCCATCGCCCAGGTTCAGCGCGAGGCCATGCTGGAGGCTATCTCCGCCGGTCTCGAACACCGGGCGAGCACCGTCGTCGGCGCCCAGCTCGAGGTCGGCTCACTCGCCGCCGCGTGGCGAGCCACCATCGAAAACCTTCCCTCCGAGCGCCACCACGTACTCGTGGCCGTGGCAGGCGACGTGGTGGAGGGCTTCGCCGCAGTCGCCCCCTCCCCCGCCGTCATCCTCAGCGGCGACGACGAATCCGGGCTCGACGCCGCCACGGGCCAGCCACGCGTAGCCTACGAGATCACGAGCTTCTGCGTGCCGCTGCGCGTGGGCGGCGCCGGTCACGACGCCCGCCTGCTCGCCGCCATCACCGACATCTGCGCCGACGCCACAGAACTTCACACGTGGGCGATCGCTGGCCACGACCAGTTCACCCATTTGCTGGATGCATCCGGCTTCGCGCCACGCCCGCTCCGCCGCCATGCCGAGGTGGACGGGGAAGAAATCCGCGAGCACCTGTGGTGGACCACCCTCGACCGGGAGGGCTAAACCAGTATGCCGGCACGCGGCCACGTTGCCCGCCCGCGACCCTAGGTGTTAGTCGAGCAGCGCCCGCAGTTCGGCCGCGGAGAGCTTGCCGGAAGCCCCGCCGTCCTCACTGAGCACTCCCAGCAGGCGGCGCTTTTGATCCTGGAGGGCCACGACCTTCTCCTCGATCGTGCCCTTGGACACCAGCCGGTAGACATGAACCGGACGGGTCTGCCCGATGCGATGCGCCCGATCCACGGCCTGCTGCTCGGCCGCCGGGTTCCACCACGGGTCGGTGAGGATCGCATAGTCCGCCATCGTCAGGTTCAGCCCTGTCCCGCCAGCCTTCAGCGATATGAGGAAGACCCGCGCCTCCCCCGCCGCGAAGCGCTTGATGAGGGCCGGCCTGCCGCGCGTAGAACCGTCCAGGTAGAGGTAGCGGATTCCGGCCTCATCCAGCCGCTCGGCCACCAGCTTCAGGAAGCGGGTGAACTGCGAAAAGACGAGCGCCGAATGCTGTTCGGCCACCAAGTTCTCGACCAGCGCAAGCAGTTCGTCCAGCTTCGATGCCGGCGCCGTCGAATCCTCGTCCGCAAGCCGCGGATCGATCGCCAGTTGGCGTAGTCGCGTGAGGGAGGACAGGATCTCGATCCGGTCCTCCTCCGAGAGCCCGAGCACCCGCTGGCGTTCCTTTTCGAGCTGCACGTCATACATGCGCCGGTGGGCGCCCTTAAGCTCCACACGTAGCACCTGCTCCTGCTTGGGCGGCAGGTCGAGGCTGACGGACTGCTTCGTGCGCCGCAAAAGGAACGGGCCAATCCGGCGCCGGAGTGTGGACATGAGCTCCTCGCCGCCTCCCGTAGCGCTCGAGGCCGCCTTCTCAATCGGTTTACGAAAGGCGTCGTTAAACTTCTCCGCTGAACCGAGCAGGCCGGGTGCCGTCAGCGCAAACATCGCCCACAGCTCCCCGAGGTTGTTCTCGATCGGCGTGCCCGTCACGGCGAAGACGGTGGCCGCCCCGAGGCTCGCGGCAGCAGCAAACCCCTTCGACCTGGCATTCTTTACATTCTGCGCCTCGTCCAGCACCAGCCCCGTCACCCCAAGGCTGCGGTAGTCGTCCGCCTCCAAGCGCATCAGCGTGTAGGAGGTGACGACGACGTCCGCCCCCTTCGTTTCCTGCGCCAGGCTTGTGCCGCGGATGCGTTCCGTCGCCTCGATTCCGACCACCTTCAGCGACGGCACGAAGCGTGCCGCCTCGCTCACCCAGTTAGCCACCACCGAGGTGGGTGCCACCACCAGCCACGGCGAGCCGGGGTTGCGCTCGCGGTCCCGGAGGATCATGGACAAGATCTGGACGGTCTTGCCCAATCCCATGTCGTCGGCGAGCACGCCGCCGAGCCCGGCGTCGCGTAGATGACTCAGCCAGCTAAATCCGACCTCCTGGTAGGAACGCAGCGTGGCGTTCAGCGTGGCCGGGACTGTCGCCGGCTCGGGGTCTGGGGCGTTGCGCACAGCCTCCAGCCAGCGGTTCTCCGCGGCCTTGACGATCCCCAGGTCCAGCAGGTCCTGCCACCAGGACTGGCGAATCTTCGGTACCCGTAGCTCGGAGCGACGCCCGTCCCCGAGCAGACGCGCCTCCTCGATCAGGCCCTTCAACTTGGCCAGATCCGGGCTGCCCAGATCCACATACGAGCCGCCCACAAAGGTGAACTTCTTCCCCAGCGTCAGCGCGCTGAGCAGTTCGTGTAGCTCCACCGGCTGCCCGTCTACGATCACTCGCATCTTCAGGTCCAGCCAGTCACGCGACTCCTCCACGTCCACGTCCACCTGGACATCCTCGGCGCGGCGGAAGGCCGGGGTCTGCTGGACAACGTCCACGCCGATCGCGGTCAGCTCCCGCGTCAGGTCTCCCAGGGAGAGCAGGTTCTCTCCCTGGAGCTTGATCCAGCCCAGCCGCCCGCCGACCATCATCGCCGGGCACACCCGCTCCACCACGTCGCTCGCCTGGCGCCGGATCTCCTGCTCGGCCTCCATGTTTCGACCGCCGGCCGGCGGGCTCCACAGTGGGTAGCTGCCGCTCACGTGGCCGCGCTCGTCGGAGTAGATCCATTCCCAGTTCGCGCTCACCACCGGGAACTGCTCGCCCGTCGATGTGAGCGTGAGGCGCAGGGACGGTTGAGGCGGCGCCGGCAGCTCGTATCCGATCGTGTCGAGCTTGCCGGTCGAGCGTAGCGCCGGAAGGAAGTCACGCTCGAAATCCTCCTGCTCGGAGGCGGGGACACGGACTTCCCTCGGGCGCAGGTAGGTCCATTCCTCGCTCGCGACCGGCTCGAGGAAGGCCATGTGGAGCCTGCCATCGTCCCAGAAGACCAGCTGGTTCGGTTTGCCGACGAGCAGGTAGTTGTGCGGATCGCTCGGATGCTTAAGCTCCGCCACGACGTCGATGAACTCACCCGTGTTCACGAGCTCGATGGCCGGCACTGCCGGCTCAGATTCGATCACGATCGGCTTCTTCGCCACCGCATCGATGAGCTCCACCCCGGCATCGATGCACCCCTTGAGGTAGTGCCCGAGGATTGGCGAGTTAACCATCAGCATCGACAATGGATCGCGTATCCTAAACAGCCCACCCGAATTGAGCTCGCAGGCGGTGAGGAAATCGCGCACCGCCCGCAGCTGGCGCGAGTCGAATTCCTGACCGATGCCTTGGCGCAGGTTGACAAGCGAAATACCCGTCTTGATCCAGGTTCCGCGCTTGCCCTTGCGCATCGCGTCGAGTTCGAGCCGGCCGTGGGCTTGCTGCTTCCAGGCGGGGATTCCTGCCATGGGCGGTCGCGGCGCCGTGAAGCTGAAACCGAGCGCGATGGGCTCTTCACCCGTCGCCCCGAGGCCGAGCATGTGGGTAAGCGTCCTGCGCCAGCCCGAGTTCGCATCGGTGCGAGGCGGGAGCTGCGAGGCCCGCATGAGCGACGCCGGCAGGAGGTCCAGCGCCATCAGTGTGGCACTCACGCAGTGCTTGCAGTTGTATCCCACCGGACAGGTGCAATTGCCGGAGAAGTAGACGAACTCGCCGCCCTCACGTTCGTAGTCGATCCACTCCGTGTAGATCTCCCCGTTCGACCCGGCCGAGACCGCCTCAATCTTTTGATCCGTCGCAACGTTGATGGCCGATTTGGAGTCAAGGGCATAGAGCAGGCCGCGCGCCAAAGAGCCGGAATCGACGAATCGTTCCAGTCCGCCGTAGTTCATAGATCCAGAAGTGGCTCAAGTCCATAGGTGAGCCCCGGGCGCTTGCCCACCTCCCGCACGGCAAGTAGCACGCCCGGCATGAAGGACTCCCGCCCGAATGAATCCTGGCGGATCGTCAGCTGTTCGCCCGGGTTGCCCAGCAGGATTTCCTCGTGCGCGTACAGGCCGCGCAGGCGGACGGCGTGAACATGAACCCCATCGATCTGACCACCGCGCGTGCCAAGCGGATCGGATTGCGTGGCATCCGGGCTCACCAGCCCCGCTGCCCTGCGCGCCGCCCCGATACGCTGCGCGCTCGCGGTGGCCGTGCCAGAGGGCGCATCGACCTTGTCCGGGTGGTGGAGCTCGATGACCTCCACCGACTCGAACATCGCCGCCGCCTTCTCCGCAAATGACATAGCCAAAACCGCCGACAGCGCGTAGTTGGGAGCGATGATCGCGTTCTTGCCCACGCGCTGGGCGTGTTCGCGCACCGCCTCCAGCCGCTCCGGCGTCCACCCCGTGGTGCCGACGACGACGTGTGAGCCCGCGTCGAGGATGGCGTGCACGTTCGCGTCCGTCGCACTCGGCACCGTGAACTCGACGACGACGTCCGCACCCGCCAGCGACTCCGCCGTGATCGGATCGCCCGCGTCCAGTCGCGCCACGAGTTCGAGGTCGGCTCCCAGAACCGCCTCACACACTGAACTTCCCATGCGCCCTGCGGCGCCGACTACTGCAACCTTCATCTTTCCTCCCATGCCCCAAGTCTAAGACGCCGCTCCGACAATCATGAGCGATCTCGGCGAGCGGGCAATCTCGCCGGCAAGTTCCTGGATCTGCTCCCCCGTCACTGCCCGCGCAGCCGCGAACACCTCCTCAAGTGAGCGCAGGCGCCCGACCAGCTCGGATGCGCCCAGCCGCGAGCGCCTAAACGGGTTGCTTTCAGAAGAGAAAACAAGCCTTGCCCGACGCTGACGGAAGGCGATGTCGACCTCTCGCTCGCTTACCCCGTTCTCCGCGATGTCATGTAGGCAGTCGGTCATAATCTCCGCCACCGCCCGGGTGTGGGCGGGCGAGCACAGGGCTTCCATCGCCACAAGGCCACCCTCGAGGTAGCCAGCCTGCCAGGCATAGGTGGAGTAGGCCAGGCCGCGCCGCTCGCGCACCTCCTGGAAGAGTCGCGAGGATTGTCCCCCGCCCAGGATGGTCTCGAGCGCGGTGAGGGTCTCCTCCCGCTCGTCCAGGAGCGCAAGCCCGGGATATCCGACCACGACGGAGGCCTGCCGCCCGGGGCGCTCCGCGAATCCCTCGCCTCCGGCGGTATAGGCCACGTCCTGCCCGCGTCGCCTCGGCCCCGGTGCCCGGTCGGCCAGGTCCCACCCGACGCCCGCCAGCTCCTTGACGAGGAGGTCGATGAGGGAGTCATGGTCAACCTCCCCCGCCGCCGTCACGACGAGCTCACCCGCGTGATAGTTCGACTGGTAGTGCTTGAGTAAGTGATCGTGGTCGAGCGCCGCCACCGTCTCGAACGTGCCGCCGATTGGTCGCGCCAACGGATGGGAGCCCATCACGAGCTTGAGGATCGCGTCGGAGGCGACCTCCGACACGTCGTCGTCGGCGGCGGCGAGCTCCTCGAGGATAACCCCACGCTCGAGCTCCATGTCGCCCCGGTCGAGCCGAGAGTTGCAGAACATGTCCACGAGCAGCGACACAAGCTCAGGCAGGTCGCCGGCGAAGACGTGGCCGTAATAACAGGTGTACAGGCGCGCAGTGGCGGCGTTCATCGTGCCGCCGAGTGCATCTCCGAGCGCCGAGATCTCGGCCGCCGTGCGGGTGTGGGTGCCCTTGAAGAGCAGGTGCTCGAGGAAGTGTGTCGAGCCTTCCGCTCCCTGCGCCTCGTCGCGCGAGCCCACCCCGACCAAGAATCCCAGCGCCACCGAACGCTGGCCGGGCACGTGCTGGGTGAGCACGCGAATCCCGCTGGGCAGGAGTGTTCGCTTGGTGGGGATCCCGTCGTCGTCGAACTCGAGAGTGCCCGGAAAATCTAGTGGTAGTTGTAGTGCCATAAGGAAGTCCATCCTACTTTT
>JALEWQ010000066.1 GCA_022783305.1 Trueperella sp.
ATGCTCGGGAACCCGCACCGAAGAATCTCGGGTAATCCCCCAATCCCCGAACACCGAATCATCAGAGTTAGCCATCCGCAACTGTGACCACTGCAAAGCACTAGCATGCCAATCCCCAGTCGTGTCAGTATCCGAAGGCAGGTTCAATGCGTGAATATCCGTCACATACTCCACCAGTGGTCATCTCCCTTCCATCGGTCTAATCCCTTATAGCTGGTGTCAACAAAACATGGGTAACGCCAGACCACTATGCGGCGAGGAGATCGATAACAGCTGCGATTGAACCCACCGCCGATACCGCGGACACAAACAGGAATACCTTGCCATTCTTACTTAGCCCTGACAAGCGCTCACCGATAGGCCGAGTCTTGCCCGTCTTCTTGATGATTCTTGGAGGCATTTCCATATAAACCACGAAAAGCGACCCAAAAGTAATGACTAGAGAAATTAAAGCAAAAAGGAGGGGGTCGTCTAGATAATCTGGCATAACAACTCCATTTCGAGAACCAAGAAAACCCCAATGTGAATATTGTAGCGAGCACGAAGGCCGACAAGGTCGATGACCGTCGAACCGGCGTTGAGCATCTTGTAGACTTTGCAGATACTGTTGCGACTTTCGCGGGGCCGAACGCAACCAAAGTGGCAGTTCTTGCAAGGCAGGAAGCAGCTTGCTTTACCCGCCACACGATATTTGGGTCGGCTACGACAGGATCCTGAGTCTCTTCATTTGTTGCAACGACCTGAGTAAGATGTGTGTGTCATTCATCTGCCCCCTCCCCTCGAGAGTAAACTCTGGCGTTCCAACCAGTGATCCCGACGTACTTGAACACGCTCGACTGCATCGTCAGATAAGGGAAATGGCCTCAGAATCTTCCGATTCCAAGGCCATTGGTTGGAGCCGCCTGAGAGAATCGAACTCTCGACCTTCTCATTACGAGTGAGACGCTCTGCCGACTGAGCTAAGGCGGCCTGCAGTTCAATTTATCGAACCGCTACCCCGTTTACCAAATAGGCGGACGTGATCTATACCGCCTATTGGGCGGAGGTCACCCACTGCTGAGCGAGGATCGCCTACTGCGCGGGGCAAGTCAGCCCGTCTTCGGGTGCCTCGCCCGTGAGCAGGTAGTGGTCGAGGGGATCGGAGATGCACTCGCCTGCACGCCCGTAGGCCGTGTGCCCCTCACCTTCCCAGGTGACAAACCGCGAGTTCTCCAGGTTATCGGCGAAGGCCTTGCCCCACTCGTAGGGCGTGGCGGGATCGCCCGTGGTGCCCACGACGACGATCGGATCCGATCCTGCCGCAACGAACGGCCCGAGCGGGCCATCTTCCCCGCCGGGCATGATCTGGCAGGCGTACTCCGAGTAGCCCATCGCGTCACCGAAAATCGGGGAGATCTCCTTCAGGGCATCCGCCTTCTTCTCCCAGTCGGCCTCCGTGCCTTCCACATGGGTGTCTGCACAGCTAATGACCAAGTTGGCCTCGAACATGTTGTTGACGAACTTCTCGCCCTCACGCCCCATGTACTGGTCGAAGAGCAGGGCGAAGACCGAACCGTCGTTGTCGTTGATCAGGCGGTCGAAGCCGGCGTCGAGAGCGAACCACAGTGAGTCGTCGTAGAGCGGTGTGATGATCCCGTAGAAGAAGCCCGTCTCACCCAGAACGCGGTCCGGACCGGCCGGAACCGGCGAGTTCTTAACTTGCTCGGCCAGTTCGGCCAGTTTGGCCCACCCCTCGTCCACGGTGGAGCCGAGCGCGCACTTGCCGCCGTCGACGCATTTGCGCAGGTATGCCTCAAAGGCATCGGTAAAGCCGACCACCTGTGCCTTGGTCTGCTCGAAGCTGGAGATCGAATCGTCCACCGCGCCGTCGAGGATCATGCGCCCCACGTTCTGTGGGAACAGCTCGGCGTACATGCCACCCAAGGTAGTGCCGTAGGAGAAGCCGACGTAGTAGAGCTTCGGGTCGCCCACCACCTGGCGCAACACGTCCATGTCCTTCGCCGCGGAACGCGTACCGACGTACTTCACCAAGTCCCCCGACTTGTCCACGCACCCGGCCACGAGCGTGTCCGTGGCAGCTTTCAACTGTGCGTCGCCCTCCGGGGTGTCGGGGTAAGACGTGTCGAGGTAGGCGGCGAGGTCGGCGTCGTCGAGGCAGTCGATGGGGGTGGACTTGCCGACGCCGCGCGGATCGGCCCCCACGACGTCGAAGTTCTCAAGGATGGCGTCAGAGAAGTAGTAGTTGGCCTGGTCGATCATGTCCTGCGCCGAGCCGCCCGGGCCACCCGGATTGACGAAGAGCGTACCGATCGGCTCCCCGGTGGCCTTCGCCTTCTTCATCGACAGTGTGATGGTCTGCCCGCCCGGGTTGTCGTAGTCGAGCGGGACGATCGCCTCGGCGCACTCGAAGCCGGTGCCGCACTCGCTCCAGGCCACCTGCTGGTCGTAGAACTTCTCCAGGCCTGCCGGCGCCGCGGGCAACTCGCCCCGGATCGGCAGTGCGCCCGCGGCGTTGGTCGCCTTCGGCGCCGGGGACGTTGACGGGCCGCCATTCGACGCACCGGACGAGCACGCAGCGAGCAGGCTCATCGCGGCACACAGGGAAATAATCTGAAGCTTTTTCACACTGCCAATCTATCGCACGGGCCACCCGGTAGTCTCCACCGACGGGCATATCCAACGCTCTTCCGACGCATACCGATCCTGTGGAAAAGTTTTCGACGACGCGCGGCCCCGCTACCCGCCGCCTCGCCAGAAACGTCAGCACGCGCCAATCCGGCGACGCCGCGCCGCACCCTACTGCCGCATCGCCGACAGCGCCGCCTCCATGAGCAGTTGCGGAGCCACGTTGGAGCGCAGGCGCTCGCGGGCCTCGCCGAGGGTGTCGATGCGGGACAGCGCCTCAGCTGGGCCGATCTTCGCCGCAACGCTTTGGATCGCCTCCGCATAGTCGGTGTTGATGAGGGCCACCTGGGCGTCCAGCTGGACGACCACCACGTCACGATAGAACGAGATCATGTAGGTCAGCTCGCGATCGATCATATCGTGGAGCGTTCGTGTGGCGCGGCGCTTGGAGTCGACGCTCGCTGCCCGCACCTGGCTCCTGACTGCCGCGGGCACGCGCCCTCCTGCCTCAAGGCCCAGTGCCGCGAGCCGATCGGCCTCCTCGCGCTCCTCTGCCGCTTTGTCGCGGTTAGTGCTGACTCCCATCAACTCCGGGTCCACCAGCATCCACGCGGCGACGGCCGCGTCCCCCACCCCATGAATCGACGCCAGCGCGTCGAGGGTCTTCTTCCGCAGGTCGGTGGCCTCCGGGTTCGTAGCCAGCGCCTTCGCGACGCCGATGTGAGACTGGGCCGCCTGCGCCGCGACGTACGCCGCCTCCCGCTCCACGCCCTCTCGCTCGACGAGCAGGCGCGCCACCTCCTCCACCGACGGGGTGACCAGGTTGACGTTGCGGCAGCGGGATCGGATGGTGGGCAGGACGTCGGCCACCGCCGCGGTACACAGCAGCCAGACCGTGCGGGGGCCGGGTTCCTCGATGGCCTTGAGCAGGACGTTCGTGGTGCGCTCGACCATGCGGTCGGCGTCCTCGATGATAAAGACCTTCCACGATCCGCTGCCCGGCGCCTGGTAGGAGCTCGCCACGTAGGCGCGCACCTCTTCTGCCTTGATCGTCACCAGGTCAGTCGACAGGGAGCTCACGTCCGGGTGTTGCCCCGCCATCACGGCCTTGCATTGGGAGCACTCCCCGCACCCCGGCCTAGTGCCCGTGCACTGGAGCGCGGCGGCGAAAGCCCGCGCGGCGAGCGAGCGGCCCGAGCCCGGCGGGCCGGTAATCAGCCATGCGTGGCTCATCGCCGAGCTACCCCGCGCACTCTCAAAGCCAGCGCCCGCGATCTTGCGAGCCGCCTGCGCGGCGCGCGTCAGATCCGCCACCGCCTCCTCCTGGCCAACGAGGCCGTCAAAGACGCTCACGCGCACTCGCCTCCTGGTGCACCCGGCGAATCCGCCTCCCCCGGAACGGCCGCGGCACCCGGCGTGCCCTTGCCGCTCGCAGCGCCGCCTGGCGCTCGGCGCTCCTCGAGCATCCCCACCACAACCTCACGGATCTCCTCGGCCAGATCCTCCACCGACCGGCGCGCGTCGAGCACATAGAAGCGCTGCGGCTCGCGCGCGGCGAGGATGCGGTACTGGGCGCGGACGGCGTCGTGAAACTCCCTGCCCGCGCGTTCGAGCCTGTCTAGCCCCTCGGAACGGATGGCTGCACGGCCGGCGGCGTCGGCGGTGGGCAGATCGAGCAGGAAGGTGATGTCGGGCAGCAGCCCGTCCACCGCCCACAGCGACAGCTCGCGGACCTCCTCCGTGCCGAGCTCGCGGGCCGCACCCTGGTAGGCCACCGATGAATCCAGGTAGCGATCCGTCACCACCACCGCCCCACGCTCGAGGGCTGGGCGCACCTTCGACTGCACGTGGTGGGAGCGGTCGGCCGCATACAGCAACGCCTCGGCACGCGGGCCCATGTCCTCCCCGTGCAACAGAAGATCGCGGATGGCACCGCCCATCGGCGTGCCGCCCGGCTCGCGCGTGACGACGACGTCGTGTCCGGTCTCCTCGAGCCAGTCGGCGAGCGCGCGGGCCTGCGTGGACTTACCGCTACCGTCCCCGCCCTCGAAAGAAATGAACAGGCCCATGGTTTCCTACTTCCCGCCGCGATCCGCTTTCCCGCCGCCGACTACTTCTTCGTTGCTTTCTTGGCCGCCGGCTTCTTGGCCGCCGACTTACGCACGGTCTTGCGCGTCTTATTTCGGGCCTTCGGCCCGCCCTGTTCGGCGATCTTCAGCCGGCGCTGGACGAGCAACTCCTGAGCGCGCTCCGGGGTGATCTGGTTGATGTCCTCCGAACGTGGGAGGGAGGCGTTCGTCTCCCCGTCGGTGACGTACGGGCCAAAGCGCCCATCCTTGAGCAGGATCTGCCCGCCCGAGACCGGGTCCGTGCCCAGCTCCGCGAGCGGCGGGCGCGCCTGGCGCTGCCCGCGCACCTTCGGCTTAGAGAAGATCTCCTCCGCCTGTTCCAGGGTGATGGAGAAGATCTGATCCTCGCTCTCCAGAGACCGCGAGTCCGAGCCTCGCTTCATGTACGGCCCGTAGCGCCCGTTCGTGGCCAAGATCATCTCGCCGTTTGACTCACCGACCTCTCGCGGCAACGACAGCAGACGTAGCGCGTCCTCCAGCGCCACCGTGTCGGGACTCATCGAGGCGAATAGCGAGGCTGTCTTCGGCTTGGGCTTGACCTTCGACACCCTTCCCGTGGCGGTGTAGGCCACCGCGTCCTCCGGCAGCACCTCCGACACGTAGGGGCCAAACCGGCCGTCCTTGACCACGATCGAGTATCCGGTTTCCGGATCCTTGCCCAGTTCCCGGTCCTCCTGCATCGCGGAGTCCAGTAGTTCCTTAGCCTTTTCGATCGTCAGCTCGTCCGGTGTGACCTCCGGCGGGATGTTGGCTCGGCGGGTGACCGCGCCGTCGACCGTCTCTTCCAGGTAGGGCCCGTAGCGCCCCACGCGCACCGCCACCTGATCCGACAGATCAATCGTGTTGACCGCCCGGGCGTCGATGTCGCCCAGCCCGTCCACCAGCCCGTGCAGGCCACCGCCATCGCCGTCACCAAAGTAGAAGCCGCCCAGGTAGTCCACGCGGCTCTTCTGGCCCGCTGCGATGTCGTCCAGGTCGGACTCCATCTCCGCCGTGAAGTCGTAGTCGACAAGCTCGGGCAGGTTGTCCTCCAGCAGGCGCACCACCGAAAACGCAGTCCACGTGGGAACCAGCGCGCTGCCCTTCTTGTCCACATACCCGCGGTCGATCACCGTGGAGATCGTGGAGGCGTACGTGGACGGGCGCCCGATCCCGCGCTCCTCCAGCGTGCGAACCAGCGATGCCTCCGTGTAACGCGGCGGCGGCGTCGTCTCGTGCCCCTCGGCCGTGGCCTGCAGGTTCTCCACCTCTTCACCCTCGGGCAGGTCCGGCAGCCGCGCCTCCGAGTCCTTGTCCTCGTAGCGCTTCTTGTCCCGGCCCTCCTCATAGGCGGCGAGGAAGCCGCGGAAGGTGATGATCGTTCCCGACGCTGCCAGCGTAGCTTCCTCAACGCCCCCGGCATGCACGCCCACTGCCAGCCGAACCGACGCTGTCGAGCCCGTCGCATCGGCCATCTGGGAGGCCACCGTGCGCTTCCAAATCAGCTCATAAAGTTGGAATTCGCGCCCGCGCAGCTGGCTGGCCACCTCCTGCGGCGTGCGGAAGGAATCCCCCGCGGGGCGGATCGCCTCATGTGCCTCTTGCGCACCCTTCGCCTTCGAGGTGTAGAGCCGGGGTTTGTCCGGCAGGTAGTCCGCGCCGTACAGCTCCTGAACCTGGCGCCGCGCCGCCGAGATCGCCTCGGTAGACAGGTTCGTCGAATCCGTTCGCATGTAGGTGATAAAGCCGTTTTCGTACAGCGACTGCGCCACCCGCATCGTGTCGCGCGCCGAGAGGTGGAGCTTGCGCGAGGCCTCCTGCTGCAGCGTGGAGGTGGTGAACGGCGCCGCCGGACGACGCCGATACGGCTTCGTTTCCACCGACACCACCCGCGAGGTCGCCGCCTCGATCGCCTTGGCAACCTGCTCGGCCTGCTCGGCGCTCAGCGTGGCCACGCCCGCCTTGTCCGCCTTGGCCGTCAGCCGCCCGTCGTCCCCGAAATCCTTGCCCGACGCGATCCGCACGCCGTCCACCGCATACAGTTTCGATTCGAAGGGTTGCCCGCCCAGCGCGTGACTGACCGTGACGTCCCAGTAGGAGGCGGGGACGAACTTCATGCGCTCGCGCTCGCGCTCCACGACGAGGCGGGTGGTCACCGACTGCACGCGCCCCGCGGACAGCCCCGGCGCCACCTTGCGCCACAGCAGCGGGGAGACCTCATAACCCACGAGCCGATCGAGGACGCGGCGCGTTTCCTGGGCGTCGACCAGCTGGGTGTCGATATCCCGCGTGTTGTTCAGCGCGCGGGTGATCGCCTCCTTCGTGATCTCGTGGAAGACCATGCGCTTGACCGGGATTTTCGGCTTGAGCACCTCCAGCAGGTGCCACGCGATCGCCTCCCCCTCGCGGTCCTCATCGGTTGCGAGGTAGAGCGTGTCGGCATCCTTGAGCGCCTTCTTCAGCTCGGCAACCTTTTTCTTCTTGTCCGCGTTGACCACGTAGTAGGGGGCAAAATCGTGATCCACGTCCACGGCGAACTTGCCGAAGTTGCCCTTCTTCATCTCGGCCGGGAGCTCCGATGGGCGCGGGAGGTCGCGAATGTGACCAATGGACGCTTCCACCACGAAGTCCGGGCCCACATAGTTCCCGATGGTGCGCGCCTTGGCAGGAGACTCGACGATGACAAGCTTCGTCATGATTCCTCTTTCTATTCGCCCCGCGGCGAGGTTGGACGTGGAAGGACCGGCGGCTATCTTCCCACCGGTTCGACGAAAGTCAGCATACCCAACTGTTTGAGCTGAGCAACTTTCGGTATCACCTTCTCCATGAGCTTATCGGGTGCCTCCGACAAAATTTCCGCGAGTGCACAGACGATCTGCGCCGTGGTCAGCTCCCCGTCCGCCACGGACATCAAGCCGGCCAGCGCCGTATCCGCAAGGACCTCCTCCCCGAAGCCGGCGGTCTGGGTGAACTTGATGATCCACGGCTCCTCTTCACCCGGCCGGTAGAACCTGTGCTCGACGACGTCGGTGGCCACCGGCGCCAGCCTCGCCAGATCCTCCTGGCGCAGCCCGGCCCAGATTCGCTCCATGTACTCGTGCAGGTTTGGCGGGGCAATACCGCGCAGCTCTTGGGCCAGCACGCGCCCCGCGCCCCGGCCGGCGGCCAGATATCCCATGCCAACATGGGTCACGTTCCGGGCGTCGAAATCCTCCAGCCACGCCCGATACGAGCGCGCATAGTCAGGGTGGGCGGGGGTGAGACCGCCGTCGCGCAGCCACATCTCGATGTAGGACGTGACCGGCAGCAGCTCGCGCATGACGAGGTGGACGTCCAGGTTGCCCGCCCACCCGCGGACCGGCGCGTACGGGTCGGCCGCGTCCGTGACCTCCCAATTCGTCAGCATCCACGCCCGCCCGTCCGCGTTCAGGTGGTCGGCAAGAGCGCCGATGACGCGCGCGCTGAGCTGGTCGCCCTCCCAGCCGGCGTCGCGGTAATCGAGCTTACCCACGCCTTCTCGC
Organism: Trueperella sp.; assembly: GCA_022783305.1. Classification (GTDB taxonomy): domain Bacteria; phylum Actinomycetota; class Actinomycetes; order Actinomycetales; family Actinomycetaceae; genus Trueperella; species Trueperella abortisuis. The sequence continues at coordinate 8,255 of JALEWQ010000066.1, forward strand.
GCCGCGGCGGGCGTAATAACGAAGGGCGGGTTCGTCACGACGACGTCGAAGCGCTCCGGCGCCGGCTCGAACAGCGAGCCCCGGCGGAAGTCGATCGAGTCGGCCACCCCGTTGAGCTCGGCGTTGAAGCGGGCCATGTCGAGGGCCGGGGTGGAGATGTCCGTGGCGACGACCCGCGCCCCACACCGCGCGGCCAGGATCGCGAGGATCCCCGAGCCCGTGCCGAGGTCAAGCACGAACTGGCCGGGGGTGAAGGCCGCGAGCGCGGCGAGCGTGCGGGTGGCCCCTCCCACGCCCATGACGAAATCCTTCCCGTGGCGCGCGCCGTGAAGCGAACCGCGGGAGGAGGCGATCCACACGGTCGCCGACGGGTCGGCGTCTGAAGGGGCGCCGGGTGAGGCGGGGCGCAGGTGGGCCGGGACGTCCACGGGCACGATCTGCCAACGCGAGCGCCACAGCCCGCCGTCGTGAACGAGCAAGTCCGCGTCCGCCGCAAGCCGCGCCCCGGCGTCGGGAAGCGCCACCTTGAGCTCCTGGCGGCTCAGCCCCTCGCCGAGCCAGAACAGGCGCGTGAGCTGGTGGATCCGGCCTCCGCCTGCGCAGGCGAGCGAGGCTGGGACGGCGATGTCGCGGTCGAGGGCGCAAAGGGCGCGCTCGCCGATGGCTGCGGCAATGGTGGCGCGTGTCCAGGTGGCGAGGTCGTGGCGGAGGGAATCGATCATGGCTCCATTGTGGCACGGAGGCAAACCCAGACCGGCGGGCGGGGGCTGTTTTGTGGACACCCACCTACCCTGTGGACAAAACGCGGTGGTCGGATCCCAGGGCGGAAGTAGCGCGAGGGGAGGCTGCGCGGCGGTCGGCGTCGTGATGCGGGTCCGACCGAGGGTTGACGCGCGGCCCTTGCCTAACAACCACGCGCGGGTTTATCGTTAATCAATAATATCGATAAACGATAAGGAGTTGTCATGACCCGTTGGGAGAAGATACCCCTCTGGTGTGCCCTTGCCATCATCTGGCTCGGCACGTGCCTGCTCGCGGCCGGCCTGCTCGACACGATCATCGCCCTGACCGCCGGCTCGCACATCGGCGGCACACCCGCCAACGCGTGCGACCTGCCCAATTTCTGCATGAACGGAGAATCGAGCGTACCTATGGCGTGGGTTTCGTCGGCCACGATCGCCTGGACGGTCGCCGACGACGCCGTCACC
>JALEWQ010000080.1 GCA_022783305.1 Trueperella sp.
CCGTGCAGGCTCAACCGGTTACAGCCGTCGAGGCCGAGGCCGTACTGACAACGAATCGCTAGCCGCGGCGTCGTTCCAGTAGGCTGGGGATAGGCTCAAGCGGAAAGGAAGCCGGATGTCGAAGGACGAGCGAGCTGACGATGAAGAGGCGCCAACGAACAAATACGGGTTCAGCGAGGAGGACATGGCCACGCTCATGCGCGCCCGCAAGCGCAACCTGGCCCTCGCGATCGTGGCAGGACTCGTCCTCGCGGTCCTTGGCTTCTTTGCCGCACAAAACATTAGCGGCGGCGATGCTGCGGCATGGGAGGCTATGAATGTTTGGTCGCTCTAAGCTACCCCGCTATCTCGCGGATGAAACAGGCATGCCGGCAGCGGCTACTCCCATCGAACCGACAGGGGAGGGCACGTGGATCGGCGGGTGGGACGGCTACCTTGCGCTGATCCCCGCAGAGGGGGAGCGCAGCATCTACATGTGGTCGGACTTCGAGACCGGCACGTGGGACGATGACGCGAATACGCTCACCCTGACCTTCGTCGACCCTCGTACACCTCCCCTCAGCTTTGTCATTCCCCGTGAGGCCGACGGTCTCGCCATCATGATGATCCGTGAGAGGATTGAGCGATCGATCGTCTACACCCAGGTCTCGGAGCTCCCGAGCGGTGCGATAGCGCGCGGGCAGGTGCGCCGCAACCCGGACGATTCCCTCTTCACCCAAATCATCGTCGACTCCGACATCACCGAGGGGGACCGCCTCGCCCTCGACGCCCTTGATCACGAGCTACGTGAGGCGGTCGGCATCGATTAGGGCTCCCGCCGGCCAAGCGATTGGTCTTTCGGGGCGTGCCGACGCCTCCGGGCCCGGCCGGTTTTCGACGTGGCTGTGTAGAAACACACAATGCCCGAAATCGGCCCTCGTGGATTTCACTTTCGCAGGTTGTTGTGGTTAAAGTATTCACGTCGCTTTCCCGCGTAGCTCAATGGCAGAGCATTCGACTGTTAATCGAAGGGTTGTTGGTTCGAGTCCAACCGCGGGAGCCACCCAAAACCCCGGAATCTCAACGAAAAGCGAGAGACCGGGGTTCCCTTTTGCCCCGCCGTGCAATCAACGTGCAACCAAAAAAACAAACCGCGAGCGCCGTCCCACGTATCGCCCCGGCTCGCCGCCAAGGGTTTGCACAATCTGCAGACCCTTTTCGTCCTCGCGGTCGTCCTCGGCGCCGCCCGGCTCCACCTCAGCGAGAAACGGGGGCACCTCATGGGCGGTTAATAGGGGTGAATAGACATAATCGTTGCTTATGCGGCGTGTCGTTAGGGGTGGATCCCGCCGTAGCCTCAGCCCCCGTAATTGTTATGTTAATTCTTCAAATGCCACACCAGTTTCCCGCTTTTTGATGTGACATCTTCGGGATTAACGTGACTGCGGGGTTGGTGGCCACTTCCCAAGCCGGCGGGCGGGGCGATGGCGTCGAGCTATCCCATCCTGTCATGACCCACCAGAGGCCAGCGACGGCCGTATCCCTCAGACTCCCTTTTAGACCGTGAGCTCCCAGAGTTCCCGTCGCCAGGCGCTCGCATGTCGGAGGGAAAGTGAGACAATATCAGCATGACGTATCGAGATATCCGTGTAGTTGGTGACCCCGTCCTTCGAACCGTCTGCGACCCGATCCGGGACATCACCCCCGGCATTAAGCAGCTGGTGGAGGACCTCCTAGAGAACGTGGATGAGGAGGGCCGTGCGGGGCTCGCCGCTAACCAGATTGGCGTGTCCTACCGCGCTTTCTCGTGGAACATTGAAGGCGAGCTGGGCTACATCCTCAATCCCATCATCGTCGAACTATCCGAGGAGACGCAGGACGGCGACGAGGGGTGCCTTTCCGTGCCCGACCTGTGGTTTCCCGCAACGCGGGCCATGTACGCCCGGGCGGAGGGAACCGACCTCGACGGGAAGAAGGTCGTGGTGGAGGGCCGCGAGATATGGGGCCGTCTCATTCAGCACGAGGTGGATCACCTTGATGGCCACCTCTTCCTCGACCGGCTCGACCGGCACTTGCGTCGCGAGGCCTTCCACCAATTGCGGGAGAACCAAGTGCGGGAAAGGAAATGAGCAGGGTCATCGTTCTCGCGGGAGCGTCCGGATTCATCGGCTCTCGCCTGATCGAGGCTACCCTCAGTAGCGGTTATGAGGTGCGCCAGCTGGTGCGCTCGCCGAGGCGCTCAGCTACAGCGGGCGTCACATACTACGCGTGGGACCCGGCGGCGGGCACGATCGACGAGTCCGCACTCGCCGGCGCCTACGGCGTCGTCTGCCTCAATGGTGCGGGCCTACTCTCGCGGCCGTGGACCGCGGCCTACAAACGGACCTTGTGGGACTCGCGGCTATCCTCGGTGGCGACGCTCGTGGGCGCGATGCGCTCGCATCGACCCGAGGTCTTCCTCTCCGGTTCTGCGGTTGGCTACTACGGCCCGGACCGAGGCGACGAGATTCTCACGGAGGGCTCCACGCCCGGGGTGGGTTTCCTTGCGCGATTGTGCGAGGCGTGGGAGGAAGGGGCGCTGACAGCCGAGCGCCTGGGTATGCGAACGCTCCGGCTTCGCACGGGCCTGGTGATGGGCGGCGAGGGCGGCATGCTCGGCATCCTCCAGCATCCGTACCGGATGGGCTTGGGTGCGAAGCTCGGCGACGGCTCGGCGTGGATGTCGACCATCGCCCGTGACGACTACGTCCGCGCGCTTCTCTTCCTGCTGGCACACGACGAGGTTTCCGGGCCGGTCAATATGGTCGGTCCAAACCCCGTCCGCAACGCCTTCTGGCATCGCGCCCTCGCACGCCACTTTCGGCGTCCGGCTTTCTTGACAGTCCCGACGCCGGTGGCGCGGCTTGCGGGGGAGATGGCGAGTGAGGCGGTGCTCGCATCCCAACGCGCCTATCCGCGGGCTCTTCTTGATCATGGCTTTACCTTCCTCGCCCCGGACGTTGAGGAAATTTTCGCCCATGAACTGCCGCTGGGGTGACTTTCGGTCGAGCGTGTGGCATCCTTGAAGTATCGAGCCTCGCTTGAGTGTTAAGGGGAATTTCACCCAAGCAGGAGGTTACGGTGAACAACAAAGCCACACGTGGCGTCATATTCATTCATTCTGTGACACCGGCCGTTCAACCTCATGTTGAGTGGGCGGTGGCAAGCGTGCTTGGATACCCCGTTCATTTCGAATGGACTAAGCAGCCCGCGCTACCCAACATGAACCGTGGTGAGGTGTCGTGGACGGGGGAGTCGGGCACAGGCGCGCAGCTCGCCTCCGCCCTCGGCGGCTGGGAGCACCTACGTTTTGAGGTCACCGAAGAGCCGACGTCCGTCAGCGACGGCGGCCGGTGGTCGTGCACGCCCGGCCTCGGAATCTTCTACGCACAGACCGACCTCCTCGGCAACGTCGTCGTGCCTGAGAACCGGATTCGGGCGGCGATCGAGGACTCCCACGGTGATCCCGACGAGCTGCGCCGGCTGCTCGACGTCGCTCTCGGGCAAGCCTGGGACGACGAGCTCGAGGTGTTCCGCTACGCGGGCGCGGGGGCGCCCGTACGCTGGCTTCACCGGGTCGGCTAGCCGCGGTCGTGCTCCGCGCTACCGGGCGGAGTGACCCGCATGCGGCGGACCTACTTGAAGAGATTGGCAAGATCCTCCATGGCAGCCGCCAGATCCTCGGCGTCGTCCTCGCCGCTCGCCTCCTCCTGCGCGGGCTCGACGACGTCGTCCGCGCCAGTCTCGCAACCGGCATCGGGTTGCGCCGCCTCGCCTTCACTTTCGAGCTCGCCGACCTGCCCGGTGTAATCGGCCGGCACATCCGTCAGCGCGTGGGAGAGCAGGTCGCCGAGCGTCGTCGCGGCGCAGATGTCGGCGTCGTCGATTGGCACCTTTGCCAGCTTCTCCAGCCCGGTGGCTAGCGCCCAGGTGGAGACGAGGTCAAGCTCGAGGTCCTCACGGAGGCGAGCATCGGCGACGATCTCGGTTTGGGGGATCTCGGGGGCGATGTCGGCCAGCACGACGCGGGCGCGTGCGAGGGCGAGATCTTCGCGGGAAACCATGTTCACTCCTTGAACGAAGGCGGCATCCGCTCCATGGCGGAATCGGCTAGGCTAAGAGTATGGCATTTCTAGATCTCATGCGTAAGTTCTTCCACGCCTCCCATCAGGACGAAGAACTTGGCATCGTTGCCGAGGCGCTCGAACTACGCGAGAAGCTGGCGAAGGATCCCAACGATGTTGCGGCTTTCGACGAGCTCGCCTCGCTTATCAAGGGCTTTGCGGTCTCGCGCGAGCCGGCCGACCCGCTGACGGGCGAGTCAGGCGAGGCCGACCCGAAGCTAGTGCTGTGGGCATTAAGCGAGGAGATCGGCTCGGACTCGCGGGCCTGGTACCCGCTCATCCAACTTGCCTGGCTCTCCGGCCCCGAGGATTCGGAGGCCGCGCAGCGCTACCTCGAGACCGCGGCGGACCGGGAGGAGACCGGCATCGCGCTCGCCGAGGGTATCAAGCTTCTGCGTGAGACCGGGCAGAACGAGGCCGCCATCCAGCTTGGCCTTGGACGCTGGAGGCCCGCCGAGCAGATCGTGGGCGTGGCCGAGGAGCTTGTCACGGCGGCGCTGGCAGCGAACAAGGTCGACGAGGCCGCCAAATACCTGAAGATTCTCAAAGAATCGGGTGAGTCCGGCGAGCTCGTGGACGATCTGGAAATCGCGATAGCTACGAGGAAGGCAAATAATGGCTACGTACGTTGAACTTCATCCACAAGATCCGCAGCCGCGGATGGTCTCCAAGGTGGTCGATCGGCTCAAGCGCGGCGAGGTGATCGCCCTGCCCACCGATTCGGGCTACGCCATTGCCTGCACGCTGGCGAACAAGGAGGGACTGGACCGGATCCGCACGATCCGCCAAGTCGGCGCGAAGCACCACTTTACGCTTCTGTGTGCGAACTTTGCCCAGCTAGGACACTTCGTCATCGTCGATAACTCATTCTTCCGGCTCATCAAATCGCTCACGCCCGGTCCCTACACCTTCATCCTCAAGGGCACGAAGGACGTGCCACGCATGACGCTCAACCCCAAGAAGAACACGGTCGGCGTGCGCATCCCGGACCACCGGATCGTTCAGGCGATCCTGTCTGAGCTGGGGGAGCCGCTGCTGTCCTCCACCCTCATCATGCCGGGTGAGGAGGAGCCGCTCGAGGAAGGCTGGATTGTCGACGATCGCCTCGGCAACGCCCTCGACGTCGTCGTTGACGGCCCGGTGGGCAGCGGCCCGACCAGCGTCGTCGACCTCTCCAGCGGCGAGGCCGTCATCGTGCGCGAAGGAGCCGGGGACCTGACGATGTTTGACATCTCATGATCAAGGCCGTCCTTTTCGACCTCGACGGTACGCTCACCGACTCAGCGCCCGTCGTCACCGCTACCCTCGCCGCCACCATGAAGTCGCTCGCCGGCGTGGAATTGCCCTTGGCGGCCTTCCGCAAGTACCTCGGCCCGCCGCTCAAGGCCAGCTTCGCTGACCTGGGCGTCCCCGCCGACGAGGTGCAGGCTTACGTGGCGGAGTACCGTCGCCGTTACTCCGCCGTTGCCAACGACGTCGAGCTCTTCGCCGGCACGCGCCAGCTCCTTCAGGATCTGCACGACGACGGTTTCGCGCTCGGCCTCGCCACCTCCAAGTTCCAGCGCAGCGCGCGTGGCGTGTGCGAGCACCTGGGAATCGCCCACCTCTTCGACGCACTCTGCGGCGACACCACAGAGAAGAACCTCTTCGGCAAAGCCGAGGTTGTTCAAGCGGCGCTCAATGAGCTTCATGAGAAAGGCATCCTCGACGCCGGGGCCAACCGGCCCGCGAGTTCGGGCACGACGGCGAGCCTAGCACTCGACCCCGCGCAATCCCGAGCCGCAGTGAACTGGCGCGACGACGTCGTCATGGTAGGTGACCGCATCTACGACGTCGAGGGCGCGGGCGTGCACGGCGTGCGCACAGTCCTCGTCGAATGGGCCGACTGCTGGCCCGACGAGCGCGATCGCGCATGGGCCACGGTGTCCTCCCCGCGCGAGCTACATCAGCTGGTGGGGGAGGTCCGCACGCGCGGCTTTTAGGCGTGCTCTGGTGGCTGGTGGGCGCAACTTGTGCCTGGCGTTGCGCCCGCCTAAACCTCCGGCCCGCTGAACTGCGACTGGTAGAGGTCGTAGTAGGCGCCGTGGTGTGCCAGTAGTTGTTCGTGCGTGCCCTGCTCGACGACGTCGCCGTCGGCCATGACGATGATGAGGTCGGCGTCGCGGATCGTGGACAGGCGGTGGGCGATGACGAACGACGTTCGGCCCTCGCGTAGCTCACCCATGGCACGCTGAACGAGCATTTCGGTGCGGGTGTCGACCGAGGACGTCGCCTCATCGAGAATGAGGACCGCCGGGTCGGCCAGGTAGGCGCGAGCAATCGTGATGAGCTGCTTTTCGCCGGCGGAGATGTTGCCGCCCTCATCGTCGATGACCGTGTCGTAGCCTTCGGGCAGTTGACGGACCAGCCGATCCACGCCGGTGGCCTTCGCCGCAGCGACGACCTCCTCGTGGGTGGCCCCCTCCTTGCCGAAGGCGATGTTGTCCTCGATCGTGCCCTCGAATAGCCACGTGTCCTGGAGCACCATCCCGATCTGGGAGCGCAATGAATCCTTCGAAAAATCGCGGGTGGAGAGGCCGTCAAGCGCGATCCTTCCGCCATCGATTTCGTAGAATCGCATGAGCAGGTTGACCAGGGTGGTTTTGCCGGCGCCGGTCGGTCCCACGATCGCGACCTGGTCGCCGCGGTGGACATCGAGCGACAAGCCATTGATGACGGGGATTCCCTCTTCATAGGAAAACTCGACGTTCTCAAAGGTGATGTGGCCCTGGTACTGGTCAGCAGGGATGAGATCACGGAACCCGACCTCGACGTCGGGATCCATCTCCTCGCTGTCGAGAAAGTCGAAGATGCGCTCGCCGGAGGCGGCGCCCGACTGGAGCATCGCCGTCACGGAGGCAAGCGTGGCGACCGGCTGGTTGAGCTGGCGGCTGTACTGGATGAAGGCCTGCAGGCCGCCGATTGTCAACTGCCCGCTGATCACTTGGAATCCGCCCCACACCGCGATGATGACGAAGCCGAGGTTAGACACGAAACCCATCAAGGGCTGGGAGAGCTGGGAGAGGAACTGACCCTTGTAGCCGGCCTCGTACAGCCCCTGGTTCGCCTCGTCGAAAATGCGCTCGAAGTCCTCCTGGAGACCGTAGGCGCTGACGACGTCGAATCCCGTGAAGGACTCCTCCACGATCGCGGATACCTCACCCGTTTTCGCCCACTGCGCGCGAAACTGCGGCCGAGCCTTCTTCAGGATCACGAGGAGGGAAAGAATGCCGAGCGGTAAAACAAGGACAGTGGCCACCGTCAACGACGGCGAGACCCAGATCATCATGGCGACAATGCCGATGAGCAGGTAGATCGATTGGACCACCTGGTTCAGCGTCTGCATGAGGGTCTGGGTGATGTTGTCGATGTCGTTCGTCACGCGAGAGAGGAGGTCGCCGCGTTGCTGCTTGTCCAGCCAGGACAGTGACAGGGTATCGATCTTGGCCTGCGCGTCGCGCCGCAGTTTGTAGCCGAGATCCTGGATCGTATAACGGATGATGTAGCCAGCGGCAAAGTTGGTGATGCCAGAAATTGCGTATAGCGCGACGACGACAAGGAGCACACGCGTGAGGGTGGAGAAATCCACGCCGTCACCGGAGATGCCATCGACGACGACGTTCGTGGCGTCTCCCAGATACTTGGGCGCGAGCACGTTGCCGCCCGCCGAGAACAGCATGAGGACCGCGATGCCGAACAGCCGTAGCTTCTCGGTCTTGAGCATGCGAGCCAAGCGCTTGAGCGCGCCCTTCGTGTCGCGAGTCTCCGAATACGGGTTCGCTCCGTGAGGTCCGCCCCTCATCGTGCCTCCTCCGCGGTCAGCTGCGAGGCGACGATCTCCTGGTACGTCTCGCAGGAATCGAGTAGCTCCAGGTGCGTGCCGACGCCGACGATGCGGCCGTGGTCGAGCACGTGAATCTGGTTGGCCTGGCGGATGGTTGACACGCGCTGGGCGATGATGAAGACGGCGATGTCACCGATGAACGCTCTCAGGCCGCTCCGGAGCCGTGCGTCAGTCTGGTAGTCGAGCGCGGAGAACGAATCGTCGAAGACGAGCAGGTCCGCCTGGCGGCGGCCCTGGGCGTCGGGAAGGCAGCGGTAGATCGCGCGCGCGATCGTCAGGCGCTGGCGCTGGCCGCCGGAGAAGTTTTTCCCGCCCGACTCAACGGCGGATTCAATTCCGTCCTCGAGCTCGCTGACGAAATCCCAGGCCTGGGCTGCGCGTAGAGCGAGTATCACGCGGTCGGCGTCGTAGGGCACCCGCTTGTCGGGCGAACCGGCGACGTTCGTTGCGACCGTGCCGGAAAAGAGGAAGGCCTGCTGGGGGACGAGCGCGATGCGCGAGCGTAGCTCACCCGGGTCCATGTCCTTCACGGGCACGCCTCCGGCGCGGACTTCGCCGGATGTGGCGTCGATGAGCCGGGGGAGCAGCTTGATGATGGAGGACTTACCCGAACCGGTAGAGCCAATCAGCGCCACCTGGGTGGCCGGGGCGAAGGTCATCGTGATATCCGACAGCACTGGCTCCTCGGCGCCGGGGTAGCGCAGGCCCGCGTGGTCGAGTTCGAAGGTCAGCGGGCCGGCGGGAATCGGTACGGGATGCGCGGGTGCCTGAATGGAGGACTCGACGTCGAAGATCTGCTGGAGACGTTTGGCCGATACCTCACCACGCGGGAATAACATGACCATCATGCCCGACATCATCACCGACATCATGATCATCATCAGGTAGCTGATGTAGGCGGTCAGCGCGCCGACCTGCATCGAACCGGCGGAGATGAGATGGGCGGCAAACCACACCACGGCCGCCGATGACAGGCCGATGATGAGGGAGGCGGCCGGCATGAGGAACGCCCACAGGATGCCGATCTCCAGCCAGATCCTGCGTAGCTTGTGGTTGGCATCGTCGAACTTGGCGCGGATCGTACCCTGGCGGACGAAGGCGCGGATCACCCGCACGCCCGTGAGCTGCTCACGTAGCAGGGTGTTGATCAGGTCGATGCGCTCTTGCTGGATCGTGTAGCGAGGCGCGAGCGCCCGCATCACGACGTAAATGAGGAGGCCTAGGAGCGGGACGATGACGATCAGCAGAAGGGAGAGGCGTGCGTTTTGCTGGATCGCCATGAACACGCCGCCAAATCCCATGAGCGGGGCCATGACCATGACGGTGAACGTCAACAGCACGACGTTTTGGACCTGTGTCACGTCGTTACTCACGCGCGTGATGAGCGTGGGGGCGCCGAACTTGTGCTGGTCGGTGGCGGAAAAAGACTGCACGTGACGGAAAGAACGTCCGCGTAGCTCGCGGCCGAGCTCCATCGCCGTCCGCGCGCCCAGGTAGATCGCGCCGACCATGGCACCGATCTGGACAAACGCGATGGCCAGCATGAGCCCACCCATGCGCCAGATGAGGGCCCTGTCGTTGCCCAGGATGCCGTCGTCGATAATCTGCGCGTTGAGGGCAGGAAGAACCAGACTGAGGAGGATCTGCACAACCTGCAGAAGGAAAATGAAGAAGAACGCCGTCTTCTTGCGCCGGAGAAACTCCCAGCTCATGCGTATTAAAGTCACTGCGCTCCTTGAAATCTTGGTGTCCTGATCAGACTACAACCGCGCTCCGACAATTATGCGTATGCCCAAGCCATCTGGTCCAGCCAAAAGCGGCGCCCCGCGGCCATTTCCGCGGGGCGCCGGCTAGATCTGCGCGAGCTTAGACAGCGGGCTCGTTCGCGACCGGCTGACCGTCGTCGCCGGCCTCCGGATCGAGCAGCTCATACTTGTCAATCGCCGCCTGGACGGTAGAGCGGTCGACCTCTCCGCGGTCGGCGAGCGCCTGGAGGGCACGCACCACCATGGAGGCGGAGTCGATGCGGAAGTGGCGACGCGCGGCGGCGCGGGTATCGGCGATACCGAAGCCGTTTGCGCCGAGCGTGTAGTAGGCCTCCGGAACCCACGGGCGAATCGAATCCTGAACCTGCTTCTCCCAATCGGAAGTGGCAATGATCGGGCCATACTCACCCTCGAGCTTGCGGGTGATGTAAGCCACCTTCGGCTCGGCCGTGGGGTGAAGATAGTTGTATTCGTCGACCGCGAGGCCGTCGCGGCGCAGCTCGTACCACGACGTAATCGACCACACCGAGGCAGCCACGCCCCAGTCGTCGCGGAGCATCTGGCGGGCCTCACGCGCCCACGGCACGCCCACGCCGGAGGCGAAGAGCTGGACCTTCGGACCCTCGCCCTCGGCTTCATCCAGCTTGTACATGCCCTTGAGAATGCCCTCCACGTCCACGTTCTCCGGCTCAGCCGGCTGGTGGATCGGCTCGTTGTAAATCGTGATGTAGTACATGACGTTCTGATCGCGCCCATCCGAGCCGTCGCCGTACATGCGCACCAGGCCGTCGTGGAAGATGTAGCTGATCTCGTAGGCGTAGGCCGGGTCGTACTGGACCACGGCCGGGTTCGTCGACGCGATCACCTGGCTGTGTCCGTCCATGTGCTGCAGGCCCTCACCCGTTAGCGTGGTGCGACCGGCGGTTGCACCCATGATGAATCCGCGCGCCATCTGGTCGCCGGCGTGCCAGAACTGGTCACCCGTGCGCTGGAATCCGAACATCGAGTAGAAGATGTAGATCGGAACCATGGGCAGGCCGTGGGTGGCGTAGGAGGTTCCCACCGCTGTGAAGGCCGCGTTGGAGCCGGCCTCCGTGATGCCGGTGTGGAGGATCTGCCCCTGCTCGGACTCCTTGTAGTTAAGCAGCAGGTCCGAATCGACCGCCGTGTAATTCTGGCCGTGAACGTTGAAGATCTTTGCCGAGGGGAAGATCGCGTCCAGGCCGAAGGTGCGGGCTTCGTCGGGGATGATCGGCACAAAGCGGTAGCCGAAGTCCTTGTCGCGTAGCAGGTCCTTGAGCAGGCGGACGAAGGCCATCGTCGTGGCGACCTTTTGCTTGCCCGAACCGCCCTTGAGGATGTTCCAGTGCTTGTCGGCCGGCATGGTCACCCCCTGGGAGACCACACGACGCTCCGGCAGGTAGCCGCCAAGCTTGCGGCGTTGTTCGTGCATGTACTCCAAAGCCGTGTTCTTCGGTGAGGGCTTGAAGTACGGCGCGACGAACGGATCTTCGAGCTGTTCGTCGGCGATGTCCAGCTCGAGCGTGTCGCGCAGAAGCTTGAGATCGTCGGAGTTGAGCTTCTTCATCTGATGGGTGGAGTTGCGTCCGGCGAAGTTCGAGCCGAGTGCGTAGCCCTTGATCGTGTGGGCGAGGATGACGGTGGGCTGACCCTTGTGCTCCACGGCCGCCTTGTAGGCCGCGTACACCTTGCGATAGTCGTGACCGCCGCGCTTGAGCGCCCAAATCTTCTCGTCCGACCAGTCGGCCACCATAGCTTTGGTGCGTGGGTCGCGACCAAAGAAGTGCTCGCGCACGTAGGCGCCGTCGTTGGCCTTGAAAGTCTGGTAGTCGCCGTCGAGGGTCTCGTTCATGATGTTGACGAGCGCGCGATCCTTGTCCGCCGTGAGTAGCTCGTCCCATTCGCGGCCCCAGATGACCTTGATGACGTTCCAGCCCGCGCCCTTGAACTGGGCCTCGAGCTCCTGGATGATCTTGCCGTTGCCGCGTACCGGACCGTCGAGACGCTGCAGGTTGCAGTTGATGACGAACGTGAGGTTGTCCAGGTTTTGGCCAGCGGCTAGGTGGAGGACGCCGCGGGACTCGACCTCGTCCATCTCGCCGTCGCCCATGAACGCCCACACGTGCTGCTGGCTCGTGTCCTTCAGGCCGCGCTCGTGCAGGTAGCGGTTGTACCACGCCTGGTAGATCGCGGAGATTGGACCTAGGCCGAGGGAGACGGTGGGGAACTCCCAAAAGTCCGGCATCTGGCGTGGGTGCGGGTAGGAGGGAAGGCCGCGGCCGCCCGAGCGGCGCGAGGCCTGCTGGCGGAACGAGTCGAGATCCTTCTCGGACAGGCGCCCTTCGAGGAAAGCGCGTGCGTAGTTACCGGGGGAGGAGTGGCCCTGGAAGAGCACCTGGTCGCCGCCGCCCGGGGCGTTCTTTCCGTGAAAGAAGTGATTGAAGCCGACTTCGTAGAGGGTGGCCTGGGCGGCGTACGAGGAAATGTGACCGCCGACCGCAATGTCCGGATCCTGCTGGCGCGTTACCATGACGGCTGCGTTCCAGCGCGTCCACCGGCGGATTTCCTTTTCGAGAGTCTCGTCACCGGGGTAGTACGGCTCGTCGTCGATGCCGATGGTGTTGACGTATGGGGTTACGATGTTCGGTGGCAGAGTGATGCCCTTGCGGCGGGCATGGTTCTGCATCGCGGTCAGAAGGTAGCGGGTTCGAGGCGCGCCCTGGGAATCGATCAGTCCATCGACCGAGTCGATCCATTCTTGGGTTTCCTCGGGGTTGATATCCGGGACCTGACTGAGCAAGCCATTGATGAGCGGTCTAATGGGCTGTTGACTCACGATTACTCCTCTGTACTGTCGATTGCATGTGTCATGCGATATCTCAAGGGTACCGGTTTAGGCCTAAAGACCCCACCAGTTCACGAAAGACGGAACTGGGTGACTGCTCACACGCTTTAGATCGCGAGATGTTCGCGTTATTGAATGCTGTGATTTCGGGCGTGACCCTTTAGAATGTGACTAATGTTTCAGGAAAGGCGGTAACAGTGCCCGGTTTATCCGGTAAAGAGATGGGATTCCGATCGGGGCATTTGGTCCAGGAGTTCGGCTATGACGACGACGTCGACATGTCCCTACGCGACACCATCGAACGCCTCACGGGCGAGCAGCTTGAGGACGAGGACTACCGTGGGGGTGTCGACGGAGTGATCCTGTGGTGGCGAGCCGACGACGGCGACGTCGACGATCTGACCGATATTTTCGTGGATTGCACCGGCGGGCTGACCGATGACACGGCGCCAATTTGGCTCTTTGTACCTGACCAGAATGCCGATCTGAGCGTTCCGATGGAAGATGTCAACGACGCCGCGGGCACGGCTGGCCTGTCGGTGACGACAACGTTCCATCTTGATTCCGGATGGAACGCCTTCCAGGTGGTCAGCCACAGTCGCCCCCTATAGAGGATTTCCGAAAGGGGGCGGCGGCCGGTTACACTAGCGAGCGGACCCTTAGCTCAGTTGGTAGAGCAACGCGTTTACACCGCGTGTGTCATCGGTTCGAGCCCGGTAGGGTCCACTTTTACAAAAGGCGCTCTCCTTGCACGTGGCGGGAGAGCGTTTTCGCTGGTCGCAGCGTTGCGTTGCAGTTGTTTGCAGTTTCTTGCTTGCATCTTGCAATGGCCCGGCTTTTTTGTCGGAGCTAACCTTTACAGTTATTTCCAACTGTTCGCGCACGTAGAAGTGTATGAAGAGACAAGGAAGTCTGCAGGTGA
>JALEWQ010000095.1 GCA_022783305.1 Trueperella sp.
CCCGGCAAGGGGAAGATACGTAATGTCCCCGACAAGCTTCTCGTTAGGCCTGGCCGCGGTGAAATCACGCCCGAGAAGATCATCAAAGACCCGCCTATGCGGATCGCTGACAGTAGTACGCACGCGACGTTTTTTCGTAAAGCCGGCCAACCCGTGCGGGTCAAGCCGAAATTCTAGGCGAGCATTGCGTTAAACAGCTCAGAGGTGGAGGGGTGGGTGTAAATGCCGGCGCCGATTCGAGCGGCCGGAATCTGTTCACGCATCGCAAGTGCGACGGTATTGATGAGTTCCTGAGAATCCACCGAGTAGATGACGGCTCCTACAATCAGGCCGTTCGCCTTGTCTATGATGAACTTCGCCATGCCGCGCGGGTTGCCGAGGATCTTTGGACGCGGCACGATCGCCAGATCGGCGATCTTTGAGACGCGAATGTCTAGCTCCTTGCCGTTTTCTTCCGCCCAGGCGCGAGCCTGTTCCTCATTCATGCCGATTTGCGACAGCGGCGGGTTGATGAACGTCGATGTTGGGAAGATACGCCCGTTCGCGCTCTTCTTGCCTTCTCCCCACTTGTGATCGAGCACGATGCGGTAATCGTCGTAGGAGATGTAGGTGAATTGCGGCCCGCCATTGACATCACCTACGGCGTAAATGCCATCAACGTTTGTGCGCCTGTATTCATCAACCGTAACGAATCCACGTTCGGTTTCGATGCCTGCGTTTTCGAGTCCGAGGTCGGCCGTGGCCGGCACGCGCCCGATTGCAACGAGAACGGCGTCGGCAGAAACGCTGCCCTGGTCGAGCTCAACACTCACGCGATCGCCCTCATGCGTGAGCGATTGAACGCCACCTTGCACAAAATGCACGCCGAGATCTTCCAGATCGGCGCGCACCAGATCGGCAACATCTCGATCAAACATCGGCAGGAATTTCGACCCTGCATCCACAACCGTGACTTTCGTGCCCATGTGGGCAAACATGGTCGCAAATTCGAGGCCGATTGGCCCCGCGCCGATGACGGCGAGCTCGCTGGGGCGCTTGTCCACGAACTGGATAGAGGTCGAATCGTAAACGCGCTCTCCGTCTGCTCCAGGAACGTTGAGCTTGCGCGGCTCAGCGCCCGTGTTGATAACGATCGTGTCCGCCATAATCTGAAGCGGAGCGCCCTCTGCCTGGGTTACCTCGACCGTCTTCGGCGCTACAAAACGTGCGAAACCATCAATAATGGCTACATTCTTGCCCTCTGCCATCGCCTTATTGACGCTGTTGAGTTTGGCGATGAAAGCGTCGCGATGTTCCTGCGCGGAGGCAAAAGCCTCGTCCAGACTCACCGAAAGAACGCCTTGCTTCATGGCGTCATGTACGCGTTCTGCGCTGGTCAGTAGTGTTTTCGTTGGAACGCACGCCACGTTGATGCACGTGCCGCCGTACATGGCTGGAGACTTTTCGACAATAGCCACGCGATCGCCTGCCGCCGCGCGCGTCATCGCCAGGGTCTTACCTGCTTTACCAAAACCTATAACCAAAAGATCAAGGTCCAAAAATGTTTCATCATTCTTCATGGAAGAAGAATACTGCACATGGTAAACGTGAGAACGAGGCAAATGGTAATGTGTCCGCCGCCGCGTTGGACGCTGCAGTTGCGACAAGTGCGACGGCGGATAGGCGTTGGCCACCCGCAATGCGGTTGGGCTCGCGCAGGAGTGCTCCTCGCGAGCCCAACCGGCTGATTGCGCGCTCTACATCTGGTTTTCGAGCGGTCCTCGTCGTGGCCTACCGCCCGTGCCTGCGCTAATGCCCAATTTTGATCCCCTCCGCTCGAAACCCCTTTCCTCCTGCTCCACTTCGTGCCCCACGTCGTGCCCCGAGGATCGAAACTGCCGCTCCGGTCATTTGACTGTTGTCTGGACCTGGCTCCCGATAACGGGGCTAGCCGCAGGGGTAACGTGCCGTTGCGCGTTTGGCTCCGGGGCGCGAGGGTGCGATGCGATGCGCTGCGCGCTCGCGTTGCGGAACGTAATCAGACGCATCGCGTTGAGCACCACGATGATCACCGACGCCTGGTGGATGAACATTCCCGATCCCATGTGCACCATGTCGAAGAGGACACCGGCGATCAAGAAGAACACGGTGATCAGCGCGATGGCGGTGTTTTGCCGCATGTTCGCGGCCGTGGCTCGCGCCGTGGCGCGGGCTTGCAGCAGCTGGTCGAAGCGGTTGCCGACGAGGACGACGTCGGCCGATTCCATCGACACGTCCGTTCCCCCGCCCATCGCGATACCGAGGTCGGCGGTGGCGATGGCCGGGGCGTCGTTGACGCCGTCGCCAATCATCGCCACGGTGTGGCCGCCGGCCTTGAGATTCTCAACGGCGCTGACCTTGTCGGCGGGCATCAGCTCGGCGTAGACCTCGTCGATGCCAACGGCTTGCGCGACGGCGTTGGCCGTGTGGCGGTTGTCGCCGGTGAGCATGACGAACGTGCGGATGCCGGTATCGCGCAGGGCGGCGATTGAGTCGGCCACTTCGGGGCGAAGGCGATCCGAGATGGCGATGAATCCGGCGAGGCGGCCATCGAGCGCGACGAAAGAGACGGTGTTGCCGAGTTGCTCCTGGGCCGCTGCCTGCTGGCGCGCATCGGAGGGCAGATCGGCAAACATGCGAGCCGAGCCAACGACGACGTGTAGCGGCGTGCCGGCGCGGTCGGCCAGGCGGCCTTCGATTCCTTTGCCGCGGATCACGGTGACCTCGCTCGGCGTCGCGCTCAGGTCGAGGCCGGCCTCGCGGGCCGAGGCGACGATCATGCGGCCGAGGGGGTGCTCGGAGGCCTGTTCGAGAGAGCCGGCGGCGGCGAGCACCTCGGCCTCGGTGAAGCCGTTGAAGGTGACGACGGCGTTGACCTCGGGGCGCCCCTCGGTCACGGTGCCCGTCTTGTCCATGACGAGGGTGTCGATTTTGGCGAATCGTTCGAGGGCGTCTCCGCCCTTGATCAGAGCACCATGCTTGGAGGCGTTGCCCAAGCCGGCTACGAGGGAGACCGGTGTGGAGATGACGAGCGCGCCGGGGCAAGCGATGACGAGCAGGGTCAGCGCGAAGCGCACGTCCTTGGTCACTGCCCACGCCACGATGGCGGCTACGATGATTGCCGGGGTGTAGATGTTGGCGAACTTGTCGAGGAACTTCTGGGTGGGCGCCTTAGAATCCTGGGCTTCTTCCACGAGTTCGATGATCTGGGAGAACGTCGTATCTTCGCCCACCCGGTCGGCGCGCACTTCCAGGTAGCCGGTTTCTGCGACCGTTCCCGACCATACGGAATCGCCCCGCGACTTGACGACCGCGACGGGTTCGCCGGTCACGGCGGCTTCGTTGATGGCGCCTTCACCCTTGACGACAGTGCCGTCGATCGGGACCTGCCCGCCGACGCGCACAACCACGCGGTCGCCAACTTCGACGTCGTCGATGTTGACGACGACGCTTTCGCCGTGGCGGATGACTTCGGCCTCCTTGGGGGCCATGTCGATGAGGTTCTTTAGAGATTCGCGGGTCTTTGCCAGGGTGCGAACCTCGAGGTAGGTGCCGAAGATGAAGAGGAACGCCACGACCGCCGATTCGACGTATTCGCCGATGATCAGGGCCCCTGCCACCGCGATCGTCACGAGCAGATCGATGGAGAATGCCTTAACCGTCAGTGCTCGCACGGCGGAAATGAGGATCGGGATTCCCGCCGCGACGGACACCGCGATGAGAATGCCCTCTTGCAGTTGCGCAGCGGTGTTTGCCCGCGATAGGAGGAAGACGACCACCAGCAGGGTGGCTGATCCCAGCGAGATGTACTTCTTCGCCTGGAGTGAAGTGAGCCATTGGGTGAACACATCAGGTCCTTTCAAGGGGACGGCGGGGGCAGGTAGCCCCCGCCTCCGCCGTCGTGATTAAGAAAGCTTCACCGATTCGACTTGGTAGCCGAGCTTCGTGATGACGTGCGAGATGTCGTCGGCGGTGACGCCGGCCTCGTCAAAGTCGACCTTGACCTTGTTGGAGTTGAACAGGACGCGCACGTCGTTGACGCCGGCCATCTTCCCAACGTTGGTCTCGATCTTCTTCACGCAACTGGGGCAGGTGAACGGGCTGGTAGAGAAATCTGCACGAGTCATGAGATACCTTTCGTCGTTGTCGTTCTTGATGGACTTGCGCTCTCATACAACAATGGATTTGCGAATCGCGCCTTGACCAAGGTCAAGTCCCGCCCGGCACAATTGAGTTAGTGTTGCGTGAAAGGACGGAGGAGCTTGTGCATAGCCAGAAACTAGACCACGAAAGCGTCGGCGATACCTGCGTTGCGATCGTGCCGATCTTCAAAGGCTTGCGTTATGAGGATCAGCTCAAGGTTGCCCGGGTTGCCCAGCCGACGCAGCTGGAGGCCGGTACCACGCTTTTCTCCCAAGGCGCCGATCTTTCCCAGCTCTTTGTGATCCATAAGGGCCGGGTGAAGCTCACCCGAACGAACGCCGACGGGCACGAACAGCTGGTGCGGGTCATCGGGCCCGGCGATTTCCTTGGGGAGTGGGCGTTTTTGAAACGGATGCGCGCCAAGCACACGGCGGTCGCTTTGGAAGACACGCAGGCATGCGTATTCGACCACTCCGAGCTCATCACAATCTTCGCCGAGTATCCCTCGGTTGGTTTGCACATGCTCGTTCAGGTCTCGGAGCGGCTGGCCGAAACGGAGGCGCGGCTGTCCGCAATCGTCTCAGCCGAGGTCGGCCAGCGCCTGGCGGACTATCTCCTGGGATTGCCGACCATGCGGCGTGGGAATGCAACCGCCGTCGTGCTGCCGCTGACGAAAAAGGACATCGCGTCTTTGCTCGACACGACGCCGGAAACCCTCTCGCGTCAGTTCGCCCGGTTAGAATCGAGCGGCATTATCGAGCGGCGAGGAAATGCGGTTGTTTTACGCGACGTCGATATGTTGATGAGCCTCAGCACGGAACCCGACTAGAAAGCGGCCGCCCGATACGGGTTATGAATCTGAGGCCTACCAGGCCCGC
>JALEWQ010000105.1 GCA_022783305.1 Trueperella sp.
CGGTTGACCGGGATGATCGGCATGTCGGGCAGCTTGACGCCGTCGTTCAGCTTCGCGATCGCCGGATCGTTCCAGTTGGTGATCTCCTGCTTGAAGATCTTGGCGATGACGTCAGCCGACATGTTGACCGAGTCAATGCCATCCAGGTTGAAGGCGATGGCGATCGGGGAAATGTAGAGCGGAACCTCGATCGGGCTCTCGCCGCCACAACGCTCGGTGGCGGCCGCGACCTCGTCCTCCTTCAGCGCCGAGTCTGTGCCGGCGTAGTCGACCTTGCCGGCGAGGAACTGCTCGCGGCCGGTGCCCGAGCCGGTGGCGTCGTAGTTGACGACGGCGCCCGTGGCGGCGGTGAAGTTGTCGCGCCAAGCCTGCTGGGCGTTGACCTGCGACGACGCACCCGAACCGTTGATGGTGCCGGAGAGCGAGCCGGACGACTGGGTGCCCGACGTGGAGGCGGCTCCGGGCCCCGTGCTCTCCCCGTTGCCGGCGCCGCTCGAGCAGGCGGCGAGAACGAGCGAAAGTGAAAGGGCAAGGCCGGCAGCTGCGCGGTGACGTGCAATCTTCACAGTATCCATCCTTTAATGTAGAACTTGAGGGAGAACTCCCTGAGTTCAACGCTAAGAGGGCTACCTTTCCGCGCAGCACACGCCCGGTGAACGTGAGGTGAACTGCCTGTAGATTACTTCACACCCGCCGGCGCCCGGCCTGGTGGACTCAACGCTCCGCACGCCGCTCACATCGCGGGCCGGATCTTTTCGAACGCGACGACGACGCACTCGCCCTTCTTCTTCGCCACGTGCACCACCATGATCTCCCCCGTCCTCAGCCACGGGTCCTTCCCCGGCAGCTGGCGGCGCAGCCGAGGCGGGGTGACGTCGCCCAGGACCTCCAGCGCGGTGGGCAGGGTGGGCCTGTGCACGCACACCACCGCCGGCTCTCCCGCACACAGAACCCGGCCCAGGGCCGCAGCCGTCTTCTTCGGCTTCCTCGCGTGGGATGCCTCGGTCAACTCCTCGCGCTCGTCAACGCCCACGCCGGTTGCCTTCGCGTACGGGGCCACGGTGTCCACGCACCGCTTCCACGGCGAGCTCACCACCTTCTCCACCCCGTACGCTGCCAGTAGCGCCACCAGGCGTTTGGCCCGCGCCTGCCCCGTCTTCGTCAGCGGCCGAGTCTGCTCCGGACCCTTGTGAACCGAACGCTTAGTCGCCCGCGCATGACGCGCGATGAGCACCGGCGTCGTGCACGCCAGCCCGCGATTGTCCAGATCCGTGAGGTGGTCGAGCATCTTGCGATCGCCCTTCCGGGTGAGAAGCTTGTGGGCCGCCTTGACGGTGACCCAGCGCACGTCGTCAATCTCCTTCTTCGACGCCGGATGCGCCTTGCGCCGGGCCGCGAGCGCCGGATGCCCCTTCCGGGCGACCGTCGCCGCCCAGTAGCGCACCTCCTTGCTCTTGCCACCACCGACCGTGTAGTGCTGCCAGCCGAGCGGGGCGCCGAGCACGACGTCGTGACCGGTCTCCTCCTTCATCTCCCGGATGCAGCACTCGTGTAGCGTCTCCTCGCCCTTGACCTTTCCCTTCGGGAAAGACCAGTCCTTCCACGTGGGACGGTGGACGATGAGAACCTCCAGCCTGTGGGAGCGCCGGCGCCAAATGACGGCGCCGGCGGCCCTGATATCAACCGACACGCGCGACCCCTAGCGGTGGTCCACCACTGTCGCGCGGGCGCGAGCCATCAGCTCCTCCTGGGTGTCAACCAGCAGGTTACCCTCGGCGTCGCGGGTGGTGTGCACCCAACCGTCGGCCGTCATGCGCCACGAACGCACCTCGTCCGACGTCGCCCTGCGAACCATCTCAATGAGGAACTCTTTCTGATCCGGCTCCACGATCCTGATCAGCGCCTCAATACGGCGATCAAGGTTGCGGTGCATGAGGTCGGCCGAGCCGATCCAGACCTCCGGATCGTCGTCGTTGCAAAACGCGTACACGCGCGAGTGCTCAAGGTAGCGGCCCAGGATGGAGCGGACGTTAATGTTCTCCGACATGCCCGGGATGCCCGCCCGCAGGCAGCAAATCCCGCGCACCTGGATGTCGATCGGCACGCCCGCCTGCGAGGCGCGGTAGAGGGCGTCGATCAGCCGCTCGTCCACCAGCGAGTTCGCCTTGAAGCAGATCCACGCGTTCTTGCCCGCCTCCTTGTTCGCCACCTCGCGCTCGATACGGTCGATGAGGCCCGAGCGGATACCCGTGGGCGCCACCAACAGGCGATGAAACTTCACCTTCGGGGCGTAGCCGGACAGCTGGTTGAACAGGCGCGTGGCGTCCTGGCCGACGTCGCGGTCGCACGTGAACAGGCCCAGGTCCTCATACCCGCGGGCCGTCTTCGGGTTGTAGTTACCCGTGCCCACGTGGACGTAGCGGCGCAGCCCGTCCTCCTCTTGGCGCACGACGAGCGAGAGCTTGCAGTGCGTCTTCAGGCCCACGATTCCGTAGACGACGTGTACACCCGCCTGCTCCAGTTTGCGCGCCCACTCGATGTTGTTCTCCTCGTCAAAGCGGGCCTTGATCTCCACCACCGCGAGCACCTGCTTGCCCGAGTTCGCCGCCCGGATAAGGGCGTCCACGATCGGGGAGTCGCCCGAGGTGCGGTAGAGGGTCTGCTTGATCGCCAGCACCTTCGGGTCATCCGCGGCCTGGCGGATGAAGTGCTGGACCGACGTCGAGAAGGACTCGTAAGGGTGATGAACCAGGATCTCGCGGCGGCGGATCGCGGCGAAGATGTCCGCGGCGCGGGAGGACTCCACGTCCGAGATTCCGCGGGCCGTGACCGGCACGAACTTCTTGAACTTCAGCTGAGGGCGGTCCAGGTCGTGGATGACGTTGAGGCCCGTCAGGTCCAGCGGGGCCGGCAGGTGGAGCACGTTCTCTTCGCGCACGCCCAGTTCGCGGGTGAGCATCTGCAAAACGCGCTTCGAGATGTCGTTTTCAACCTCGAGGCGCACGGCCGGGCCGAAACGACGGCGCAGGAGTTCCTTCTCGAGCGCCTTGAGGAGGTTTTCGGCGTCGTCCTCCTCCACCTCAAGATCCTCGTTACGGGTGACGCGGAACGTGGAGTAGTCCACCACCTCCATGCCCGGGAACAGCGCCTCCAGGTGGACGCCGATCACTTCCTCCAGCGGGATGTAGGAAGTCTTGCCCTGCTCGTCCGCCGGCACGTCCTCCGGGCGGTAGGGGCGCCCCTCGGAGTCCACCGCGATGAAGCGCGGCAGCAGCTGGGGGACCTTCACTCGGGCGAAGAGCTCCTTGTCCGTCTTCGGGTTGCGTACCAGCACCGCCAGGTTCAGCGACAGGCCCGAGATGTAGGGGAATGGGTGGGCCGGGTCCACCGCCAGCGGGGTCAGCACCGGGAAGATCTGCTTGCGGAAGAACTTCGAGAGGCGATCCTTCTCGGTCTGGCCCAGGTCCGACCAATGCTGGATCACGATCCCGACCTCGGCCAGCTTCGGCTGAACGTCCTCAGCAAAAACGCGGGCGTGGCGCTCCTGAAGCTCCTTGGTGCGGGCCGTGATCCCCTCCAGCACCTGACGCGGGGTCAAGCCGGATGCCTTCGTCACCGCCATCCCCGTGGCGATGCGGCGCATGAGGCCGGCCACGCGGACCATGTAAAACTCGTCGAGGTTCGAGGCGAAGATCGCCAAGAACCACGCCCGCTCCAGCACCGGCAGCGTCTGGTCCTCCGCCTGCTCCAGCACGCGCTCATTGAACGCCAGCCAGGACAGTTCTCGGTCGAGGAAGCGCCCCTCGGGCAGAACGCCAAGGTGGGCGGGGTTTGGTTCGGCGTCGGGCTGATTCCGGCGTTCCTCGGCGACCTCGGCCTCGCGCACGAGCCGCTCGGCCTCCTCCACAAGCGCCGCGGTGGACACGGACGCGCCCAGCCGCATCTCTTGGACGCGGGCACGCAGGTTTGCCATCTCCTGCGAGGAGAGCTCACCGGCCTCCTCGTCCTCGTCAAGGAAGTCCTGGATCGCACCCTCGGCGACATCGCCGAAATCAAGGTGGTCACTAGGTGTGGATTCCACGAGAGCGGAATCGTCGTCAAAGTATTCGTCGCTCATATCCGAATCGTCTCAGATCTAGTGTGGGAGGATCAACACCCCCGCTTGGCAGGGGTCGGGGCCCGCCGGTTGCGCTGACCCCAACTACATCTTAGACGAGGATGGGCGCCCGCGCGGGGCGGCGGGTTCGTCGCTACGCGTTCGCCCGTTAGTCGAGTGCGCCGCGAAGCAGGCGCTCGCCGGCGAGGCGGAATTCCTCGGCGGTGCGGAGCATGGCGGTGTCGCGGCGGGTGACCTCGGTGGCGAGCGGGTGATCGTCGGAGGCGATCCAGGTGGGCTGGACGCGGCCGAGGAAGTCCGTCAGGCGCGCGGATGCCCGCAGGACCGCCGCGAAGTCACCGGTGAAGTTCCCCTTGAACACCTCGTCCCACAGGGCGCGAACCTCGCGCGGCGTGGCCACCTGCTCCAGCTTCTCAGGCTCTTCTTCCCCCACCGCGAGGCGGGCCGCGCCGTAGCGTTCCTCAGCCTCCTGCGGGAAGCGGCGGACCCACTCCGCGAGCAGGAATCCGCGCCACAGCACGCCCGGTAGCGATTCCTCGGGCGAACTCACCCACGACTCCGCGATCGTGTCCACGCCCTCGTCGGCGATCAGCGCGAGCACGCGGTCGCGCACCTCCGGGTCCTCCCCGTGAACGCGCCCCAGCGGCACGATCGCCTGCGCCGAGGTGTGGGCGAGCTCGGAAGTAGCGGCCGTGTCCGCGCCCCCTTCAATCATCTCCACCTGCTCGGGTTTGAGCTGTGCGGGCCTACGTGGTGTTGACATGACGACCTCCTTGCGTTGTCCTTCTATTGTCCCCCAGATCAGGGCTGATGTGGGAAGAAAGAGGAAAGTCATGCCGGTGGCAAGCAGGCGTGATCGCGTTCGGGACTATTCTGCGGGCGGTGTGGGCGACGTGCCTGCGGGCGCTGTGGGCGAC
>JALEWQ010000117.1 GCA_022783305.1 Trueperella sp.
CGAGCTCCTCGAAGAGGACGTAGGCGATTTCGCGATCGCCCAGGATCTTCAGCGCGAGGCGACGGTTGTAGGTGTCGCCCTTCTTCGCCTTCGTGATGAGCTTCTCGATGTGCGGGCGCACGCGCTTGGCGCGAGCCTCCGTGGTCACAACGGACTCATTCATGATGAGCGACTTGCACAGGTTGGCAATAATCTTGCGCTCGTGGGACGGGCTGCCTCCGAGGCGCGGACCCTTTGCGGGCTTGGGCATATTTACTCCTCAATAACTGTGCGGGCAAGCTCTCCGAGCCATTCCGCGCCTCCCCCCACGGCGTCGCGGCCACGGGCGAAGGAAATTCTTTCATTACGCGTCGTCGCTGAACTGCATGCCGTAGTCGTCACCGAAGCCAGACATGAAGCCCGTGGGCGAATCCTTCAGACGGAGGTCGAGCTTGGCGAGCTCATCCTTGACATCCTCAATCGACTTGGCGCCGAAGTTACGGATGTCGAGGAGGTCAGCCTCAGAGCGCATGACGAGCTCACCGATCGTGTGGATGCCCTCGCGCTGCAGGCAATTCTGCGAGCGGGCAGGCAGGTTCAGGATCGTGATCGGGCGCTGCAGATCCGAAGACTGCTGCTCGACCACCGGGGCCTCCTTCAGCTCCAGGCCCTCCACCTCTTCGTTGAGCTCCGTGCACAGCGTGAAGAGCTCCACGAGGGTCTTACCGGCAGAGGCGAAGGCGTCGCGCGGCAGGGTGGACGGCTTGGTCTCCACGTCGACAATGAGCTTGTCGAAGTCGGTGCGCTGGCCCACACGGGTGGCCTCGACCTTGTAGGAAACCTTCACCACCGGCGAGTAGATCGAATCGATCGGGATGCGACCAATCTCGTAGTCCGGCGAGTTGTTCTGCGCAGCGGACACGTAACCGCGGCCGCGCTCGACAGTCAGGTCAACCTCGATCTTGCCCTTCTCATTAAGAGTGGCGATCACGAGGTCCGGGTTGTGGATCTCCACGCCCGACGGGGGCGTGATATCCGAGGCCAAAACCTGACCGGGGCCCTGCTTGCGCAGGTACATAAGAACCGGCTCATCGTGTTCGGAGGTCACAACGAGCTCCTTGAGGTTCAAGATGATCTCGGCAACGTCTTCCTTGCAGCCGGGAACAGTCGAGAACTCGTGCAGGACGCCGTCGATGTGAACCGAGGTGATGGCTGCGCCGGGGATCGAGGACAGCAGCGTACGACGCAGGGAGTTACCCAGCGTGTAGCCGAAGCCGGGCTCGAGCGGGTCGAGCGTGAAACGCGAACGTGTGTCGGAAAGCTTCTCTTCTGTCAGCGTGGGTCGCTGTTCAATGATCACTGGTGATGTCCTTTCAACGGGTGCCCGCTATATGACACCCTGATTTACAGATGTGGGTTCATCCCCTGCAGGGCGACGACGCCCTGCGGTGCGTGGCCCCCAGGGGCCTGCGATCACACGCGACGACGCTTGGGCGGGCGGCAGCCGTTGTGCGCCTGCGGGGTCACATCGGAAATCGAGGTGACCTCTAGGCCCGAAGCGGTCAGCGAACGAATCGCCGTCTCGCGGCCGGAACCCGGACCCTTAACGAACACGTCAACCTTCTTCAGGCCCATGTCCATCGCACGACGCGCGGCGTTCTCAGCGGCGAGCTGAGCGGCGTACGGCGTGGACTTACGCGAACCCTTGAAGCCGACCATGCCCGCCGACGCCGTGGCGAGGACCTCGCCCTTGGTGTCCGTGATCGAGACGATCGTGTTATTGAAGGTGGACTTGATGTGCGCCTGTCCGTTCAGGACGTTCTTACGCGTAGCCCGACGCGGGCGACGCTGAGTCTTAGGTGGCATTATTTAAACTCCTCTACCCTACTTCTTCTTGCCTGCAACGGTCCGCTTCGGCCCCTTACGGGTGCGCGCGTTCGTCTTCGTACGCTGACCATGCACGGGCAGGCCACGACGGTGCCGGATACCCTGGTAGCAACCAATCTCAACCTTGCGGCGAATGTCGGCCTGGATCTCGCGGCG
Source organism: Trueperella sp. (assembly GCA_022783305.1). GTDB lineage: Bacteria > Actinomycetota > Actinomycetes > Actinomycetales > Actinomycetaceae > Trueperella > Trueperella abortisuis. The sequence continues at coordinate 2,023 of JALEWQ010000117.1, forward strand.
CAGATCGCCCTCGACCTTGTAGTGCTCGTCGATGTGGTTCTTGAGCTTGACCAGATCCTCCTCGGTCAGATCCTTCACGCGAATATCCGGGTTAACACCGGTAGCCGCGAGGGTCTCCTGGGAACGGGTCCGGCCGATGCCGAAAATATACGTAAGCGCAATCTCGACGCGCTTTTCGCGCGGGAGATCAACGCCGGAAAGACGTGCCATGTTGTGGCTCCCTATTGTCTTCATCCGAAGGTGTGGAGCATTACCATCCCTGCCGGGCCTCAGCCTTCGGAACTGAGGGTTGTGCGTGCGCACTGGTAATGCAATTGCTTGCGGGCTACCCCGCGATCCGTGACTTAGCCTTGGCGCTGCTTGTGCCGCGGGTTATCGCAGATAACCATGACGCGACCGTGGCGACGAATCACCTTGCAGTTGTCGCAGATCTTCTTAACACTAGGCTTGACCTTCATTCGGGTTCTTCCTGTTGCCGAAGTGGCGGTAGAGTGCGGTTTACTTGTAGCGATAAACGATCCGGCCACGATTGAGATCGTAGGGCGTGAGCTCTACGACGACGCGGTCTTCCGGAAGGATCCTGATGTAGTGCTGGCGCATCTTGCCGGAGATATGCGCGAGCACCATGTGCCCGTTCTCCAACTCGACGCGAAACATCGCGTTGGGCAAAGCCTCAGTGACCGTGCCCTCTACCTCGATGACGCCTTCTTTTTTCGCCATGTTCCCCGCTTAACTGAAATTGCTTTCGCCGGAATACTCCGACGGGCACCGACGTGGCACCAACGCTCAATAATACGGGATGGGCAGTGCGACGGGAAGAGCGATCTTGGTGTATCGCGTCACGCCGCCTCGAGCGGAACGGGCGTCACGCCGAAAGGAGCGAGCCCCTCGACTCCCCCGTCCGGGGCGGTCAACACCCAGATGCCGCGCTTGTGCTTGGCCACCATGTGCTCCCAGTGGCATGCGTCCGAGCCGTCCTTGGTGCGAACCGTCCATTCGTCGTCGTCGACGCTCGTGGCCTGATCGCCCGCCGCAAGCATCGGCTCGATGCACAGCACCATGCCCCTCTTAAGCTTCGGGCTACGCCCCGTCGTGCGGTAGTTGAGCACATCCGGGTCCTGGTGCATCGAGGTTCCGATCCCGTGGCCGACGTAGTCAAGGAGGATATCCGGCTCGTTGCCCTCCCCCACGCTGGTGACGTAGTCGTCGATAGCGTTGCCGATGTCCGACACGCGTTTACCGGTCGCCATCGCGGCGATGCCGGCCCACATCGAACCTCGCGTAATGTCATTGAGACGCTCCCGCGCCGCGCGCACCTGCGGGTCACCACCCGGCAACACGACCGAGATCGCGGCGTCGCCGTGCCAACCATCCAGCACCGCCCCGCAATCCATGGACACGAGGTCTCCCGGCTGCAGCTCGAGGGGTCCGGGAATACCGTGGACGACGACGTCGTTGACCGACGTGCAGATCTGGCCGGGGTAGTCGTAGTACCCGTAGAAGTTTGAGGTGGCGTCGTGAGCCTTGAGCACCTCGAGAGCGATCGCGTCGAGATCCGCGGTGGTCATGCCCGCCCGCACGTTATCGCGCAACGCCGCGTGGATAGCCGCCACCACGAGCCCGGCCTTACGCATGGCCAGAATCTGGGCGTCAGACTTGTACTCGATCACGCGGGCGAACCCAAAAATGCCTGGCAACCAGCGATGAGACGTTCGCGCACCTCGTCGATCGTGCCACGTCCATCGATCGGCACCACGATTCCGCGCTTGCGGTAGACATCCAGCAACGGCTGGGTCTTCAAGTGGTAAACCTCGATGCGGTGCCGGATGACCTCTTCCGTGTCATCCTGGCGGCCCTCGACCTCGGCACGCCTCAAGAGGCGATCGACGATCGCCTCATCGGGAAAGTCCAGCTCGATGACGGCGTCGAGGGGCGCCTGGCGCTCCTCCAGCATACGGTCGAGCGCCTCAACCTGTGCCAAGGTCCGCGGGTAGCCGTCGAGGAGGAAGCCGTTCTTGGCGCCCGTCGCATCCAGGCGGCTGGCGACGAGCCGGTCGGTCAGCTCGTCAGGAACGAGGTTGCCGGCATTGATATAAGAGGCGATCAGCTCGCCCAGCTCGGAACCCGACGCGATGGCCTCACGAAACGCCTGGCCTGTCGAGATCCACGGAATATCGAGGCGCTGCGAGACGCCGGCTGCCTGCGTGCCCTTGCCGGCCCCCGGAGGGCCGACAATGACGAGACGGTAATTCATCGGAGGAATCCTTCGTAGTGACGCTGCTGGAGTTGAGCGTCGATATCCTTGACGGTCTGGAGGCCGACGCCCACCAGAATAATAATCGACGTTCCGCCGAAGGATAGGGAATTAATACCCATGGAGTTGAAGACGATCTGCGGGATCAACGCGACAATCGCGAGGTAGAGGGCGCCGACCCAGTTGATGCGGTTGATGACGTAGCGCAGGTAGTCTGCTGTCGGCTGTCCCGCCCGGATACCCGGTACGAAGCCTCCGTAGCGCTTCATGTTGTCCGCGATCTCTTCAGGGTTGAAGGTGATCGAGGTGTAGAAGAACGCGAAGAAGATGATCAGTAGCGCGTACAGCACGAGGTACCAACCGGTACCGCGGGAGAAGTTCTCCCCGATCCAGCGCACCCACCCGGAGTTCCTATCGCCGAACTGGGCGATCATCTGCGGCAGACCGAGGATCGAGGACGCGAAGATCACCGGGATCACGTTTGCCATGTTGATCTTCAGCGGGATGTAGGTCGAGGTACCGCCGTAGGTACGACGACCGACCACGCGCTTGGCGTACTGGACCGGGATGCGGCGCTGAGACTGCTCCACGAACACAACCACGAGGGTGATCGCAAGGAACATCACGAGCACGATGAGGAGCCTGGTGATGCCGCCGTCCGAGCGGTAAACGTTGGACAGCATGGTCGGGAACGACGCCGCGATACCCGTGAAGATGAGCAGCGACATGCCATTGCCCACGCCGCGTTCGGTGATGAGCTCGCCCAGCCACATGACCAGGCCCGTACCCGCAGTCACCGCAAGGATCGTCAGCAGATACTTGCCTGGGGAGGCGTTCGGGATCGGATCGACCGTGCACAGCTGGAAAATCGAGGAGTTAGCTACCGAGACGACCACCGAAGCCTGGAGGACGGCCAGGAAGATCGTGAGGTATCGGGTGTACTCGGTCAGCTTCGCCTGCCCCGTCTGCCCCTCCTTGTGGAGCTCCTCGAAGCGCGGGATCACCACGCGCATGAGCTGCACGATAATGGACGCCGTAATGTAGGGCATGATGCCCAAGGCGAAGACGGACAGCTGCAGGAAGCCACCGCCCGAGAACATGTTCATCATCGTCAGCAGATCCGCCGTGCCCTGCTCCGCCAGACACTGCTTGACGTTAGCGTACGACACGAACGGCGCAGGCATGTAGGTACCGAGGCGGTAGATCGCCATGATAAACATCGTAAAGAGAAGCTTGCGCCTCAGATCCGGTGTACGGAATGCCGATACCAGTGCTTTGAACAAAACTATCCTCCAAATGCCAGCCCGAGGGCCGTCGCGTGGTACCCGAAACATCGGGTTCGTCGGGTCTGCACGGGCAGACCTTGGCGGTGCCTAGACGGACACCGTTTCACTATACCTACTCGGTCCCTGATTATAAGAACCAAAAAGGGCGGATGTGCGACACACATCGCCGCAAGACGCGATTGGCCCCCACGAGTGTGGGGGCCAATCGACATGATGTTAGGCGTCGCGCTTGGCGAGCGAACCACCCGCGGCCTCGACCTTGGCCTGGGCGGACGCCGACCAGGCGTCGACCGTGGCGTTAATCTTGACCGTGATGTCGCCGGTGCCAAGGATCTTCACGGGACGGTTCTTGCGAACCGCGCCCTTGGCCACGAGCGCCTCGACGGTGACGTCGCCGCCCTCGGGGAAGAGCTCGTTCAGGGCGTCAAGGTTGACAACCTGGAAGTAGACCTTGGCGGGGTTCTTGAACCCGCGCAGCTTCGGCAGGCGCATGTGGAGCGGCATCTGGCCACCCTCAAAGCCCGGACGAACCGTGTTACGCGCGCGCGTACCCTTGGTGCCGCGGCCCGCGGTCTTACCGCGCTTGCCACCCTCGCCGCGACCGGCGCGGATCTTGGCCTTGTTCGAGCCCGGGGCGGGACGCAGGTCGTGAATCTTCAGCGGCTCCGACTTGGTCGTCGAATCAGTCATTACTCGACCTCCTCCACGTCGACCAGGTGCGCAACCTTACGGATCTGGCCGCGGATCGCGGCGTTGTCCTGGTGGGTCACGCTCTGGTGAATCTTATGCAGGCCAAGCGAGGCGATGGTCGCCTTCTGGGTCTGCGTGGCCCCTACGAGGCCCTTCTTCTGCGTAATCTTCAGCATTATGCACCAACTCCCGCGGCGGCAGCCTCGTTCTCTTCGCGCTTAGCTTCGAGCTCGGCGTCCTCGCGCTCCTTGGCCTCGTGCTCGGCACGGACTCGGAGCATCGCGGCCGGGGCGACCTGGTCAACCGGGAGGCCACGGCGAGCCGCGACCGCCTCCGGCTGCTCAAGCTGCTTGAGCGCCGCGACGGTGGCGTGCACGATGTTGATCGCGTTGGACGAGCCAAGCGACTTCGACAGGATGTCGTGGATGCCAGCGGCCTCCATGACGGCGCGAACCGGACCACCCGCGATAACGCCGGTACCGGCGGAAGCCGGACGCAGGAGGACGACGCCCGCGGCGTCCTCGCCCTGAACCAGGTGCGGAATCGTGGTGCCGATACGCGGAACCTTGAAGAAGTTCTTCTTCGCCTTCTCGGTGCCCTTCGCGATCGCGGCGGGCACCTCCTTAGCCTTGCCGTAGCCGACGCCGACGGTGCCGTTGCCATCGCCCACCACGACGAGCGCGGTGAAGGCCATGCGACGGCCGCCCTTGACGGTCTTGGCAACACGGTTGATGGTCACGACGCGCTCGATGTAGGCATTCCTGTCATCTGCGCGACGATCGGTACGACGCTCGTTGCGACGCTCGCGACGACCGCGCTCCTCGCGGTCACCCTCGGAGCGGCGTCCACGCTGCTCTGCAGCCATGTCTATATCCTCTCGTTCCAGATCACAGGTTCAGGCCGGCTTCGCGGGCGCCCTCGGCGACCGCGGCCACGCGACCGTGATACTTGTTTCCACCGCGATCGAGAACGACGGCGGAGACGCCGGCCTCAATCGCGCGCTTACCAATGCGCTCGCCCACGATGCGGGCGGCGCCTACCTTGCCCTCGGTATCCTTCGGGAAGTCAGCCTCGAGCGTGGAGGCGTAGGCCAGGGTCCTGCCCACCGAATCGTCGATGACCTGAGCGATCATATGACGGTTCGAACGAGCGACGGCCAGACGCGGACGCTCGGCAGTGCCGACGACGCGCTTGCGAAGGCGCTGGTGGCGGCGCTTACGCGCAGCAAACTTGTGAGTAGACATTACTTACCAGCCTTTCCAGCCTTGCGACGCACCTGCTCGCCCGCATAACGAATACCCTTGCCCTTGTACGGCTCAGGCTTGCGCAGCTTGCGAATCTGGGCGGCCATCTCGCCAACCTTCTGCTTGTCGATACCGACGACGGAGAACTTGGTCGGACCCTCGACCACGAAAGAGATACCCTCCGGGGCCTTGATCAGGATCGTGTGCGAGTAGCCGAGGGAGAACTCGAGGTCCGAGCCCTTGGCCACCACGCGGTAACCGGTGCCGAGGATCTCGAGGTCCTTCTTGTAGCCCTCGGTCACGCCAATGATGTTGTTTGCCACCAGCGTGCGGGTCAGACCGTGAAGCGAACGCGACTCGCGCTCGTCGTTCGGGCGGGTGACGATGACCTCGCCACCTTCGACCTTGACCTCGATCGGGGACGCGACAGTGAGCTCGAGCTCGCCCTTCGGACCCTTGACCTTGACGTTATTGCCCTCGACCGCGACGTCGACGCCGGACGGGATAGAAATCGGGAGCTTACCAATACGTGACATTGCAGCCCTTCCTTCTACCAGATGTAGGCGAGGACTTCCCCACCTACGCCCTTGTCCTTGGCCTCACGGTCGGTAAGCAGGCCGGAGGACGTGGACAGGATAGCCACGCCCAGGCCGCCCAGGACCTGAGGGAGATTGGTGGACTTGGCGTAGACGCGAAGTCCCGGCTTCGAGATACGGCGCAGACCGGCGAGCGAACGCTCACGGTTCGGCCCGTACTTCAGGGTCAAAGTGAGCGTCTTGCCCACCTTGGCATCCTCGACGGTGAATCCGTTAATGTAACCCTCACGCTTGAGGATGTCGGCGATGGACGCCTTCATCTTCGAGTACGGCATTTCAACCGTCTCATGAAACGCCGAGTTGGCGTTGCGCAGACGCGTGAGCATATCTGCAATGGGGTCTGTCATAGACATCGGGCCACAGCCCTTCCTCGTCGCGGTTTCCTTTTCGGACCTGCGACGTAGTTTCTTACCAGCTTGCCTTCTTTACGCCCGGGAGCTCGCCCGCAAGGGCCATCTCACGAACACAGACTCGGCACAGGCCGAACTTACGGTAGACGGAGTGCGGACGGCCGCAACGCTGGCAACGCGTGTAAGCGCGCACAGCGTACTTCGGCTTCCGAGCCGCCTTTTGCTTGAGAGCAGTCTTTGCCATTAGTCCTCCTTGAACGGGAAGCCGAGGTGGCGCAGGAGCGCGCGGCCCTCGTCGTCGGTCGTCGCGGTGGTGACAAAGGTGATATCCATGCCGCGGACGCGATCAATCTTGTCCATGTCGATCTCGTGGAACACGGTCTGTTCGGTCAGGCCGAACGTGTAGTTCCCGTTGCCGTCGAACTGCTTCGGCGACAGGCCACGGAAGTCACGGATGCGCGGCAGAGCGGTGGACAGAAGGCGGTCCAGGAACTCCCACATGCGGTCACCGCGGAGGGTGACGTGGCATCCAATGGCCTGGCCCTCACGCAGCTTGAACTGCGCGATGGACTTACGCGCCTTCGTGACCTGCGGCTTCTGGCCGGTGATCGCGGTGATGTCCGCGATCGCGCCGTCGAGGATCTTGGAGTCGCGAGCGGCTTCACCCACGCCCATGTTGACGACGATCTTCTCAAGCCCACCGACATTGTTGACGTTGGTGTGGTTGAACTCCTTGAGCAGCGCCGGGAGGATCTCCTCACGGTACTTGGTCTTCAGACGAGGGGTCACAGCTCGATCTCCTCTCCGCCACGGCGGCCGATACGCTCGCGCATGATCTTCTTGCGGCCGTTGCGTTCCACCTCAACCTCGCGGAATCCCACGCGAATCGGCTTCTTGTCCGGGCCAACGAGCATCACGTTCGAGATGTGGATCGGGGCCTCAACGGTCTCGATGCCGCCGGTCGTGCCGCCGCGCTCCGTGCGACCGACGCGGGTGTGCTTCTTGACGCGCTGCACGCCCTCGACGATGACGCGATCGTCGCGAACCTGGAGGACACGCCCCTGCATGCCCTTGTCACGGCCTGCGATGACCTGAACCAGGTCACCCTTCTTGATCTTCGCCATGTTAGATCACCTCCGGCGCGAGCGAAACGATGCGCATGAACTGCTTGTCGCGAAGCTCGCGTGCGACGGGGCCGAAGATTCGGGTGCCGCGCGGTTCGGTGTCATTCTTCAAAATGACAGCAGCGTTCTCATCAAACTTGATGTACGAGCCGTCTGCACGGCGCGTGTGCTTCTTCGTGCGGACGACGACGGCCTTGACCACGTCGCCCTTCTTGACGTTACCGCCAGGGATTGCATCCTTGACGGCGGCGACGATCACGTCGCCAATTCCGGCGTAGCGCCGACCAGAACCGCCGAGCACGCGCACGCAAAGGATCTCCTTCGCGCCCGTGTTATCGGCGACCTTCAGTCGCGTCTCCTGCTGGATCATTTACATATCTCCTGTCGTCGTGCCGGTTCTCAGTATTGAGCCTTGCCGAACGGATGTTTTCTCAGATAAAGATACCCGAGATTACTTGGCCTTCTCGATGACCTCGACCACACGGAAGTGCTTGGTCGCGGACAGCGGTCGGGTCTCCATGATGCGAACGAGATCGCCCTCGCGAACCTCGTTCGTCTCATCATGAGCCTTGATGCGCTTGGACCTGGTCATGACCTTGCCGTAAAGCGCATGCTTGCGACGGTCCTCGACCTCGACCACAACGGTCTTGTCCATCTTGTCAGAAACTACGTAGCCGACACGAACCTTGCGGTAGTTGCGCTGCGTCTGTTCGTTCTTTTCCTGCTCGCTCATCGCGCTTCCTCTACTTCTTCTTAGCCGTCGGGGCGGTGCGGATACCAAGCTCGCGCTCGCGGGCGACCGTGTAGATGCGCGCGATCGAGCGACGCACCTCCTTCAGGCGGCCGGAGTCTTCCAGGCGATGGGTCACGGCCGAGAAGCGGAGGTTGAACAGCTCAGCCTTCGCCTCCTGGAGGCGCTCGGCGAGCTCAACATCGGTGAGCTGGTCGAGCTCTTCAGTGGTAATGCCCTTAGCCATTATTCACCATCCTCACGGGTAATAAAACGAGTCTTCATGGGGAGCTTGTGCTGGGCGCGCGACATTGCCTCGCGAGCCAGCTGCTCGTCGACGCCGGCCAGTTCGAACAGAACACGACCGGGCTTAACGTTGGCAACCCACCATTCGACCGAGCCCTTGCCGGAACCCATGCGGGTTTCGGCCGGCTTCTTCGTGAGCGGGCGATCCGGGAAGATGTTGATCCAGACCTTGCCGCCTCGCTTGACGTGGCGGGTCATCGCGATACGAGCCGCCTCGATCTGACGGTTGGTCACGTAGGCCGGCTCGAGAGCCTGGATGCCGTACTCACCGAAAGCCAGGGTGGTGCCACCCTTGGCCATGCCATGCCGGTTCGGGCGGTGCTGCTTGCGATGCTTCGTTCGGCGGGGAATGAGCATGTAACTCAGGCCTCCGTTTCCTGGGTAGCGGGCGCCTCGGCTGCGGGTGCGGCGGGCGCCTCAGTGGTGGCCTGCTCGGCCTGGTTCTGACGACCGCGGCCGCCCCGACGCTCGCCGCGACCACCGCGACCACGGCCGCCGCGGCCACGCGGCGCCTCGGTCAGGGAGCGGTAGTACTCGACGTCGGTGACGTCACCGCGGTAGATCCACACCTTCACGCCGATCCGGCCGAAGGTGGTGCGGGCCTCAAAAAAGCCGTAGTCGATGTTGGCGCGAAGGGTGTGCAACGGCACGCGCCCCTCGCGGTAGAACTCGGAGCGCGACATCTCCGCGCCGCCGAGGCGACCGGAGCACTGCACGCGGATGCCCTTGGCGCCTGCACGCTGCGCGGACTGGATGCCCTTGCGCATCGCGCGACGGAACGAGACGCGCGACGCGAGCTGCTCCGCGATGCCCTGGGCCACGAGCTGGGCGTCGGCCTCCGGGTTCTTGACCTCGAGGATGTTGAGCTGGACGGACTTGCCGGTCAGCTTCTCAAGATCCTGACGGAGGCGATCAGCCTCAGCGCCACGGCGACCAATCACGATGCCGGGGCGAGCCGTGTGGATGTCGATCACGACGCGCTCGTTGCGGCGCTCGATATTCACGCGCGAGACGCCCGCGCGCTCGAGGTTCTTCTCGATCATCGAACGGATCTTGATGTCCTCGCCGAGGTAGTCAGCGTAGGTCTTACCGGCCTCGTTGGAGTCCGTGAACCACTTCGAGCGGTGATCCGTGGTGATACCAAGGCGGAAACCTACCGGATTAACTTTCTGTCCCATTCTTAGGCCTCCTTGGTTCCGACGATAACGGTGATGTGGCTCGTACGCTTCATGATCCGGTTTGCGCGGCCCTGGGCACGCGGCTGGATGCGCTTCATGGTCGGACCCTCATCCACGTAGGTCTCGAGGATCTCGAGGGCGGACTCGTCGAAGCGCTCGCCGGCCTGGCCGGCAGCGTAGCGGGCGTTAGCGATTGCCGACTGGACGATCTTACGAACGTCGCGGGCAACCGCCTGGGGTGCAAACTCGAGCACGTCCAAGGCGTTGGTTGCATTCATACCGCGGATCTCGTTGATCACTCGGCGAGCCTTCTGCGGCGTGACGCGGACGTAGCGCGCCTGTGCCTTTGCTTCCATTATTCTGCCTCTCCTGCCTTACCGGCGACGGCCCTTGCGATCGTCCTTCTCGTGACCCTTGAAGGTGCGAGTCGGAGCGAATTCGCCGAGCTTGTGACCGACCATGGACTCGGTGATGAACACCGGAACATGCTTGCGGCCGTCGTGGACTGCGAACGTGTGACCAAGGAAGTCCGGGGTGATGACCGAACGGCGCGACCAGGTCTTGATGACGTTGTGGGTGCCCTTCTCGTTCTGCTCGTCGACCTTCTTCTGAAGGTGATCGTCGACGAAGGGGCCCTTCTTCAAACTACGCGGCATAGCTGACTACTCCTATCGAGACTTCTTGCCGGTCTTGCGACGGCGCACGATGAGCTTGTCGCTGGGCTTGTTCGGATGACGGGTACGGGATTCCTTCTGGCCCCACGGGGAGACCGGGTGACGTCCGCCGGACGTCTTGCCCTCGCCACCGCCGTGCGGGTGATCGAACGGGTTCATGACGACGCCGCGGACGGTCGGGCGCACGCCCTTCCAGCGCATGCGGCCGGCCTTACCCCAGTTGATGTTCGACTGCTCGGAGTTGCCGACCTCACCGACGGTGGCTCGGCAACGCGTGTCGACCAGGCGGATTTCGCCGGAGGGCAGGCGCAGGTGCGCGTACTTGCCTTCCTTGGCGACCAGCTGCACGGAGGCGCCGGCCGAACGGGCGATCTTGGCACCGCCGCCCGGGCGGAGCTCCACGGCGTGAAGAACCGTACCGATCGGGATGTTGCGGATCGGAAGGTTATTGCCGGGCTTGATGTCCGCGTTCGGACCGTTCTCAATCATCGTGCCCTGCTTGACGCCCTCCGGAGCGAGGATGTAACGCTTCTCGCCGTCGACGTAGTGCAGGAGCGCGATGCGCGCAGTGCGGTTCGGATCGTACTCAATGTGTGCGACCTTGGCGGGCACGCCGTCCTTGTCGTGACGACGGAAGTCGATCACGCGGTACTGGCGCTTGTGGCCGCCTCCGATGTGACGCGTGGTGATACGACCGTGGTTGTTACGACCGCCGGTCTTCGGTAGCGGGCGTAGCAGCGACTTCTCCGGCGTAGATCGGGTGATCTCGACGAAGTCGGCAACGCTCGAACCGCGACGACCCGAGGTCGTCGGCTTGTACTTGCGAATTCCCATGAGTGTTCCTCAATACTTCCCGTCGGCTTAGCCGACGATATCGCCGTAGATGTCGATGGTGCCCTCGCGCAGCGTGACGATGGCGCGCTTGGTGGCCTTACGCCGACCAATGCCATCGCGCGTGCGGCGGGCCTTGCCCTGACGGTTCTGGGTGTTGACCGCGGCAACCTTGACGCCGAAGATCTTCTCAATCGCGAGCTTGATCTCGGTCTTGTTGGCGCGCGGGTCAACGATGAACGTGTACTTGCCCTCGTCCTCGAGACGTGCGGCCTTCTCGGAGGCTACCGGCTCGAGAATGACGTCGCGAGGATCCTTGTTGTGGAACGCAGCGTGAGTCACTTCGTCTCCTCCTTGTTGGTCCATGCCTCGTATGCAGCTTCGGTGAACACGACGTCGTCGGCGACGAGGACGTCGTAAGCGTTGAGCTGGTCGAAGTAGAGCAGGTGTGCTTCCTGAGCGTTACGCAGCGACAGGATCGCCAGATCGTCAGTGCGGTCGACGACGACGAGCGCCTTGCGCCCCTCCGTCACCTCAAGCAGGAACTTGAGCGCGACCTTGGTGGACGGCTTGTCGCCCTCCACGAAGCCCTTGACGATGTGCACGCGATCGTGCTTGGCACGATCCGAGAGCGCCTGGCGCAGAGCGGCGGCGATCATCTTCTTGGGCGTGCGCTGCGAGTAGTCACGCGGAACCGGGCCGTGGACGACGCCGCCGCCGGTCCAGTGCGGTGCACGGATCGAACCCTGGCGGGCGCGGCCGGTGCCCTTCTGGCGCCACGGCTTGACACCGCCGCCGGAGACTTCACCGCGGGTCTTGGTCTTCGCGGTGCCGGCGCGGCGCGCGGCGAGCTGGGCGTGGACGACCTGATGGAGCAGCGGAATGTTGGGCTCGAGGCCGAACACGGCCGAGTCGAGCTCCACGTTGCCGGCCTTCTTGCCGGCCAGATCGATAACGTCAACCTTGAGGTCTGCCATCGTTAGGCTCCCTTCACGGCAGTACGGATCACGACGACGCCACCCTTGTTGCCGGGGATAGCGCCAGAGACAAGGAGAAGGTCATTCTCGATGTCCACAGCGTGAATGGTCAGGTTCTGGACGGTGACGCGGGCGTTGCCCATGCGTCCAGCCATCTTCTGGCCGCGGAACACGCGGCCGGGGGTTGCCGAAGCGCCGATCGAACCGGGCTTGCGGTGATTGCGGTGCGCACCGTGGGCGGCCGAGACGCCGGCGAAGCCGTGTCGCTTCATCGTGCCGGCAAATCCCTTGCCCTTCGACTTGCCGACGACGTCGACCGTCTGGCCGGCCTCGAACAGCTCCACGCCGAGCTCCTGGCCGAGCGTGTATTCGCTGGCGTCGGGGGTGCGGATCTCAGCAACGAACCGGCGCGGCTGGACGCCCGCCTTCGCGAAGTGGCCCGCGAGCGGCTTGGTGACGTTCTTGTTCTTCAGCTCGCCCGAGGCGATCTGAAGGGCTTCGTAGCCGTCAATGTCCGTGGTGCGAATCTGGGTGACAACGTTCTTGCCAACCTTGACCACAGTGACCGGAACGAGGTTTGCGTTCTCGTCCCACACCTGGGTCATTCCTAGCTTAACGCCGAGGAGCGCCTTCACGGGCGCTGCGGCGGTCTTGTTCTTCGTCATGATGCGTTACCTCAGAGCTTGATCTCGACGCTGACATCTGCCGGGAGATCCAGGCGACGCAGGGTGTCAATTGTCTTCAGGGTCGGATCGACAATGTCGATCAGTCGCTTATGCGTACGCATTTCGAACTGTTCGCGACTGTCCTTGTACTTGTGGGGCGAACGAATAACGGTGAAAACGCTGCGCTTGGTCGGCAGCGGCACCGGTCCCACAACCGACGCTCCAGTACGGGTAACTTCGTCGACGAGCTTTTTCGCTGCGTTGTCGATGACCTCATGGTCATATGACTTCAGACGGATGCGGATCTTCTGTCCCGCCATGGCGTCGTCTCCCTCTCTCTACCTTCGGTGTTCACGTCCCCCGCAGTCGGGCGTGTCGCACCTGATGGAGGTAACAAACGAAGCCCTATGTGGTTGTTGCGAACCCATTTTCTGTGCCGCGGGCGCTCTGCCCTCGGCCAAGTTCTTGATCTCGGTTTTCCCGAGCAACTTCACTAGTATGACCCAATCTCCCACTGTTGCGCCAATTATTTGGGGCGATGGTGGTCAATCACACGCGCGGCGACCAGTTCAGTCATTCGCCGGCAGTGAAACTGGCTCGGCCATCGATTCTATCAATTCCTACCGCGCACGACCATGGCAAGTATTTGTGAACCGCCCTACAGGTCCGCACGTGGGCAGGTTTGAGGGTCGCTGAGCAACGCTGCCAGCTCCACCAACGGCGTCGCGCTCACGTCCACGACGTTTGCCGTGCTGGCACGCGCGGCCGCTAAGCCAACGGCGGAGTCTTCAAAGATGAGACAGCGGGAAATCTCCGCGCCCACCCGTTTGGCGCCCAGGAGGTACGGGGCCGGGTCGGGCTTAGCCGGAACGGGGTCGCTGCCCGTGACGAGCGCGTTGAAATAGTGTTCCGGCAATGCGCTAAGAACGACGTCGACAAGATCGGCCGCGGTTGCAGTCACCAGCACCTGCGGCACGCCGACGTCGCGCAGCACCACTAATAGCTCGGCGGCACCTGGGAGGAGCGTGGTGTTTGGGTATGCCTTGGTTCGCATACTGTCTTCCACCATCGCATACAGCGCACAAGGATCGTTAGGTTCCCCACCCCCACGCGCGATCGCTTGAGCAAGTCGATTGGCGTGTTCCAGCTTCGAAACCCCAAAGATATATGCGCTGTCCGCATCCTCCCAGATGCCGCCCTGTGCTAAGACCACGTCCTTGGAGTATGCAACCCAGGCGCTTTCAGAATCGACGAGCGTTCCGTCGAGATCCCATAAGACAGCCTGGGGCACCTCAGATAATCCGAGCCGCTCCCATATTCTGAACATGGTTGCATACTACCAACGGGTATTACTGCGCCGCCTCGCGCACCGCCTTCGCCACCTTCTCATGCGCATCCCAGATTTCCTGCGGCAAGTTCGGCAGCTGGCTCAGGTGCTCGGCACGGTTGGCAATCTCGTCGCCCCAAAGCTCGCCACGGAACTCCAGAACTCGACGCAGATCCTCCCTGTCACCTGTGAACCCATCCAGGTTAAGCTCGTCCATCTCCGGCACGACGCCGACCGGCGTCTGCCGACCCGTGACGCGGCCTTCCTTGAGGTCGAGCAGCCACAGCAGCGCGCGCAAGTTCTCCCGGTAGCCCGGCCACAGGAAGCGGCCGTCCTCCGCGCGCTGGAACCAATTCACGTGCGCAAAGATCGGCTTATGGGTGGCCTGGTTGATGATCTTCAGCCAGTGTGCGGCGTAGTCACCTTCGGGGTAGGACATGAAGGGACGCATCGACATCGGATCGTATCGCAAGACCCCTTCCTTGCCCTCGGCAGCTGCGGTTGCTTCCGCACCCAAGGTCAGGCCGTCGTAGATGCCCTCAGCGACGTCGCGGATGGCGCGGATCAGCGGCTCACGCTCGCGCACACGGCCGCCGAAGATAATCGCATCGATCGGAACACCAGCCGGCTCCTCGTAATCGGGCGCGACGTTCGGGACGTTAGCCAGCGTCGTCGTGAAGCGGGAGTTCGGGTGTGCCCACTCGTCGCCCTTAGCGCCCGAGCGTTGCCGCTCCGCAGGGCGATCGGCGATGGGCTGGCCCTTCCAGTCGAGCCATCCAGTCACGTCGGCCGGGTACTCGGGAGTCTTGCCTTCCCACCACACCTCTTCTGTCTGTGGGTTGTAGGCGACATTCGTAAAGAGGGTGTGCGTACCCTCCTCGATGGCCTCCATGGCGGTTGGGTTCGTCACCCAGTTCGTGTCCTTAGCGACGCCGAACGCACCGTACTCGGGATTCATGCCGTAAATACGCCCGTCCTTCGGATCGACGCGCAGCCATACGATATCGTCGCCGTAGAAGTAGACCTCGTAACGATCGCCAAGCGCATCCGGCGCGAGCATCATCGCCAGGTTGGTCTTGCCGGAGGCCGACGGGAAGCCGCCGCACACGTAGTAGATGCGATCTTCCTGCTTGTCCTTGATGCCGATAAGCATGAACTGCTCGCCGAGAAACTCGCCGCTCGCCCAACCATCATAGGAGCCGAGGCGCAGGCCGTGGGCGATCTTGCCCAAAAGCGCGTTTCCTCCGTAGGAAGAGCCGTAGTGCAGAATCGTGCGATCATCCGCAACGGTGGCGAACAAACGGGCATCCTGATCTGTGCCCTGGCCAAGGTTCTCCAGATCGCCGGTCACGTGAACAGCACGCACGAACATCTCTGGATCGTCCAGGTCGTTGACGTACTCTACGCCAACGCGCGCCATCCGGATCATGTGCAATGCGACAGTGCGGTTGTCCGTCAGCTCGACACCACGAGCGTATGGAGCCAGCGGGCTCTCCGGCGGCGCCATGAGATAGGGAACCACGTACATGGTCTTACCCTTCGAAGCACCCGTCATATGCTCGATTTGGCGCGCGGTGACCTCGTCGGCGTCGCGCCAATTGTTGTAGAGTCCCTTCTCTTCCGGACGGTGAGTGGCCACAACCGTACGCTCCTCCGAGCGCGCGGTGTCCTTGTAGTAGGAACGCGAGTAGTAGCGCCCCTTGCCTGCGGGCAAGATCTCTCCGTCCGCCAGCGCACCCTCGATCAGCCTCGCGTCGTCTTTCGCGTCAACAACCTCGACAGCGTCTGGCTGGGTGATTTCCACCCACTTTTCGACGTATTCCTCAACATAAGGGTTCTTAATGCCCGCCTCACGCAGGATAGAACGCACGTCCACATTGACCTCTTTTCG